>JBMZAP010000001.1:0-81850 GCA_049611445.1 Phycisphaeraceae bacterium
GGCTGCCGCCGCCTCAACCCAGCTCAGCCAGCGTGCCGAAACACTGCAGCAACTGGTAGGCCAATTCAAAACCGAACGTGGGTAAAACCCACCTGCCCTAAGCCCCCCATCAAACGTCTGCCGTGCATCGTTGCGCGGCAGACGTTTTTGCATACCTCTCTCGTCGCCATAGCGTTACCCTATCCCCATGGCGGTGGCAGTCGTCATCTCGAATCTATCCGAAGCCTCTCCGATGATCGGCTGGGCGTGGCAGTGTGCCCGGGCGCGCGGCGAGGATATTGCCGTGCTTGTGCCGACAGGCAAAGAGGCGGCTGAAGACGCCGAGCCCATCCCCACGATCCGTGCTGCGGTCAGTGACGCCAGCGATGCACACGCGCGCATGGCCGCGGCACACGTCGAGTCCGAGGACCACCCCGATCAGGAACCGGAGCGCAGCCCGCAGGTCCAGATCGTGCCGGTCAAAACCAATGGCGAAGACGTCGGCGACACCCTGCTCAAGGCGATCAGTGAGCAAGGCGCCAAGCTGCTGATCGTGGCGAAGCACGCCAAGGCCAAGGGCAACGAGGAAGCACTGCCGGTCAAACTGTTCCGTGAAGCCGCGTGTATGGTGCTGCTGATCAGGCTGGGTTCACAGAGCACGGGTGTGCGATGCCAGCGTGTGCTCGTGCCGACGGCCGGCGGCCCGCACGCAACCGAGGCGATCAAGCTGGCCAGCAAGATCACCCAGCTGCCCGATCCGACTTGCGCAATTGAAGAGGCCGGACCCGCGGGGGTGGATGCGTTGTATATCGAGCCGGACATTGGGCCCGAGTCTGAGATGGTTGGTCGGCGAATCCTGGACAAGGCAATCAAACGGGCCGTCGGCGATAAGCCCAGCGAGCACAGGGTCCGGCCGATCGTCGAGATCGACAAAGAGTTTCGCAACGGGCTGACACGCGTCGTTGAGCGTGGCGGCTATGACCTCCTGCTCGTCGGCGCAGCCAACCAGTGGCATGCCCGCAAGGCTCTCTTCTCCATGCTGCCCAATGAAGTACTCAACGATGAGGGTAGTCTGACGATCGGCGTTGTCCGCCAGCCCAAGCCGTTGATGACGGCGACCGCTGAGCGCATCCGCCAGTTGTTCAGCAGGGGTATCCCCCAGCTTGCCCGTGAAGACCGCGTCTCGCTGGTCGAGCGCGTCCAGAGCGCCAGCCAGTGGAACATCGATTTCATCGCGCTGATCTGTCTGTCCACCGCGATCGCGACACTCGGCTTAATGCAGAACTCAACCGCCGTGGTCATTGGCGCGATGCTCGTCGCGCCGCTCATGACGCCGCTCATCGGGTGTGGATTGGCCGTGGTGCAGGGCAACGGCTTTTTGATGCGTCATGCGAGTAAGTCGGTGCTGCTGGGCTTCCTCGTTGCACTGGTGCTGGCGATGTTGATGGGGCTGATCATTCCTCATGCGGGGATCACCGGCGAGATGCTGTCGCGTGGCAAACCCAACGCGCTGGACCTGGCGGTGGCCCTGATCTCCGGCATCGCCGCGGCCTACGCGACCGCACGCCCCAACCTCCTTGGCGCGCTGCCCGGCGTCGCGATTGCTGCTGCGCTCGTCCCACCTATTGCAACCAGCGGCGTCGCCCTGTCGCACGGGGATTTCATCACCTCCGCCGGTGCCGCGATGCTCTTTTTCACCAACATCATCGCGATCGTGCTGGGTGCTGCCGCGGCCCTCTTTGCCGTCGGCATGCAGGCTCAGCACCTGCATGCCAGAGAAAAACGCTGGACCCGCCACGCCATCATGGGCCTGACCGTTGGCGCGGTGGTCCTCTCGGTCCCGCTGATCTACTTCCTGTATGACTCGCTGCCGAAGGACGAGATCAGCGCGTCACTTCAAACAGAGGTCGAAAACACTGTCGAAGCCAATGATGGGATCACATTCGATCAGATCGAATTGGATACAAGCCAGGATCTGCCGGTCTATACCGTGACACTTCTGGCGGATCAGGCCGGGTATGACAACGATCTATCCCGCGATCTGGACAAACTGATCGAGACAAACACCGGCAAGCCCTGCCGGGTCCGCGTAATTATGCATCGTTTGAATGTCTCGGAATGATCACGCCGCCTGGCTAAGCGACTCGTTGAAGTACGCGTCGATGATCTGCACCAGTTCGGAAAGCTGCGGCTTGTTGATCTGCTTCAATGCGCCGACCTGCTGGCCCTTGTGAAGGGTGTCGGGGGTGATCAGCGAGGAGAACAGGATCACAGGGATCTCATTGAGTACCGCGTCTTCCTTGATGTTGCGTGTCAGCGCCAGGCCGTCCATCTGTGGCATCTCGATATCGGAGACAAGCAGTTCGGGCAGCGGCTCGCCGGTCTTCTTCAACTCGGACAGTGCCTCCCACGCCAGCCCGCCATTACGGAACAGCTTCGCCTGCGTGTAACCGGAGTTATGCAGCAGATCAATCATCAGGCCACCGATGAATCGTGAGTCTTCCGCAAGGAAGACACGCTTGGACTCACGGTCTACACCCAGGGTGTTTTCGACTTTCTTGATGTGAAGCTGGTCGTTGAGCGCGATGTGATCGACGATCGACTCGAAGTCGAGCATCAGGATCAGTTTGTCATTGATCTCGGTCACGCCGGTGACGGAGAAGTGGTTCGCACCTTCATGGACCGAAGGGACTTCGCGCATGTTCTGCCAGGACATGCGGTGGATGTGCTCGACCGCGTCAACGAGGAACGCACCCATTTGGCCGTTGAACTCGGTGACGATGATGCGGCGAGGGTCAGGGCCCTGGGTTTCTTCCTTGGGGCCGAGGTTGAAGTAGTCGTGCAGGTCCACCAGCGGCAGCACCTTGCCACGCAGGTTGAACATGCCCATCACGGCCTCGGGCTGCTCAGGGCTGGCCGTCGCTTTGACCGGGAGGATGACCTCTCGGACCTTTGCAACATTCACGCCATAGCGTTGGCCGGCGAGATTAAAGACCAGCACCTCCAGCTCGTTGGTGCCAGACTCGAGAAGGATGTCGGATTGGTTCTGTCCGCCGGTATTGGTATAGGTGTCCATACCCCCTCTATCGACCGGATCGATGCGAGGGATATGCCGGGGGACAGATGTAACTTGTTGTGACGGAGGTTAGCCCAATGCGTCGAGCACCATCGTTCCGATTTCGTCGGTCCCGTAACCACTGCGGTCCAGGCGTTTGCCGGTGAACTGGGGTGTCACGGCCTGTACCGCCGCCGCCACCGCGTCGCCCGCCTTGATCAGCGCGTCCTGGCTGTTCACGCGGCCGGTCTCACGCAGCAGCATCGCCAGCGAGTCGATTGCTGCCAGCGGGTTGGCCTTATTCTGGCCCGCAATATCGGGCGAACTGCCATGCACCGGCTCGAACATGCTCACGCTGTTGGCGGTCGGGTCCGGATTGAGGTTACCCGACGCGGCGATGCCCATCCCCCCCGCCACTGCGGCACCAAGGTCCGTGATAATGTCGCCGAACATGTTGGGCACGACGATCACGTCGTAGACCTCTGGCTTGGTCGCCATATACATGCAGCAAGCGTCGACGTGGTGGTAGCCGGTCTCGACCTCGGGGTAGTCCTTGGCGATCTCGGTAAACGCATCAAACCATGTCCCGCCACAGTGGGTGAGCACATTGGTCTTATGTACGAGCGTCAGGTGCTTACGGTCGCGGGTCTTGGCGAGCTCAAACGCATAACGCACACAACGCTCGACACCGAAGCGCGTCGCGATCATTTCCTGCGTGCTGATCTCCTGTGGCGTACCCACGCGGGCGCGGCCGCCATTGCCGCAGTAGAGGTCCTCCGTGTTCTCGCGGACACAGACGAAGTCGATGTCGTCGGGGGTCTTGCCCGCCAACGGTGTATCGACACCGGGGTACAGCTTCACCGGCCGGAGGTTGATGTACTGGTCCAGTTGGAAGCGGAGCTTTAACAGCAGGCCCTTCTCGAGGATCCCGGGCTTAACGTCGGGGTGGCCGACGGCGCCGAGCATGATGGCGTCGAAGCCACGCAACTCGTCGACCTGCTCGTCGGTAATGACCTCGCCGGTCTTGAGGTAGTGCTCGCCGCCGTAGCCGAACTGGGTGGAGTCGACTTCGATCCCATGCTTGGGTGCGATCGCGTCGAGGATGCGCAGGGCCTGGTCGGTCACTTCCTGTCCGGTGCCGTCGCCGGGGATGACTGCGAGTTTAAGTGGGGTGGTCACGGGGATAGCCTCTTAGGTGGTTAAATCGGACCGCGTTTATAGACAGACCGGCCCAAGGCGGCAAGTACAGGCCTTACAAAACACCCCCATAGACAGCGGGCGGCCTGCAATCTACTACCGGTAGCTTTCCAGCAGTTCCCGCATCTCCTCCACCTTTTCCAGGTGCGTCAGGTAGAGGTTCTGGGTCTGCCTCGGGTCGTCCTTGAGGTTGTACAGCTGGGCAGGCGGGGCGTCCTGTTTGATCTTGCCGTTCTTGTCGATATCGCTGTTGGTGTAGCCGGCATACGTGATCGCCGCCGGTCCGCCGAAGGCATGAGCGCCGCGTTTTGCCGCAGTAAAGCCGCCCGACGCCTGGGCCCCGATATACATCCAGTCACCCTTGCGGATGGCCAGGTGCTTCAGGCTGTTCGGGGAAATGACCAGATGCTCACGGGCCGGCTTGGATGGGTCCCCCGTAAACGCGGGCAACAGGTTGACGCTGTCTTGCCCTTGCCCCTCATTCAGTTTCGCGCCCGTCAACGCCGCAAACGTCGCGAGCATGTCCACGTTACAGATCAGTTGGTCCGACACCGACCCGGCCTCGACCTTGCCCGGCCAACGCACGATCCAAGGCACGCGGTGTCCGCCCTCCCATATCCCAAACTTAAACCCGAGCAGTTCGCCATTGATCCGGTGGCCCATGTCCCACGCATCTTGCCCGCCGACATTGAACATCCCGCCGTTGTCGCTGGTAAAGATCACCAGCGTGTTGTCGGCCACGCCCTGCTCTTCGAGCGCCTTCATCACTTCTCCGACCATCCAGTCCAGCTCGTGGATGAAGTCCCCGTAGACCCCCGCCTTGCTGGTCCCTTTGAAACGGGCCGCGGGCGTAAACGGGTGGTGGATGTGCGTCGTCGCGAGGTAGAGGAAGAACGGGTCCTTGCCACGTGCCTTGATCCAGTCCGTCGCACGCTTGGTCAGCTCAATACCAACCGCCTCGTCGTCGTAGAGGGCGTGGGCCGCGTCCGCCCCGCCGATGTTGTTGTAGCCCATCTTCTCGAAGAACTCACGCGTCTTGGCGCGCTTACCGTAGACAAAGGGGTCATCCTCCACCAGCCCGACCACACGGTGGTTCTCGACCCAGACAAAAGGCGGGTGGCTATTCACCACCGGCACACCGAAATAATAGTCAAACCCCAGTTCAAGCGGGCCCGGCTTCAGGTCGCCGTTCCAGTTCGGGACCTTCTTGCCAAAGCCCAAATGCCACTTGCCGAAACAGGCTGTCGCGTAGCCTGCGTCCTTCATGACGCTGGCGATCGTCTGCTGCTGCGTATCAATGATCAGCCCGCCCTTGAGCATCACAGGTCTACTCAGCTTCTTTCGATGCGGGTATTGCCCTGTCAACAGCCCATACCGCGACGGCGTACACACCGCTGACGACGAGTGCGCATCGGTAAAACGCCGCCCCTCCTTCGCCAGCCGATCAATGTGCGGCGTCTTCACTTTGGTCGCGCCGTAACAGCCCAGATCGCCGTAGCCCAGGTCGTCGGTAAAGATCAGCACGATATTAGGCGGGGCTTGCTCCGCTGCGGCGATCGGCGCTGAGACAAAAAGGCCGCTGAGTACAAGCGCGATCAGTGAAAACAAGGATGTCGTTTGCTTAAGCATGCTGTTGCTCCATCTCTAAATTGCGCGTGCTGGTGTGTACGTTGAAGCGCTAGTTAGGGTTGTGCTGCTTGATGTCCGACCGTTTAGGCTGGGGGTCGAAGAAGCGTGCTCCTTTGCCGATGCGGTCGTAGTCACCGATGTCCTCCCGTGCCGACTCGGCAAGGGCGAGCAGGTCTTTGACAACATCCGGGTGCGTCGCAAAGACGTCGGTCGTCTCGCCGATGTCCGTCTTCAGGTTGTAGAGCCGGCCTCTGCTCAGGTCGAGGATGTCTTCATCCTTGGTAAAAACATCCCAGTTGCCAAATGTCTTCTTCTTTAAAGGCAGATGGAGTTTCCAATCACCCTTCCGCACCGCGACGAGTTGGGTCCGCGTGTAGTAGTAAAACGTGTTCGATGGGCTCTTGGCCCCCTCGACGCCGTGGAAGAGATCCGTCGCGTCCTTGCCGTCGATGATGCGGTCGCTGGGCACCTCAGCTCCGGCAAGCGACGCGAACGTCGGCAGGAAGTCGAGCGTTCGGACGATCTCGTCGCTGACCACACCCGCCGCCACCGTGCCCGGTCGCCAGACGATGCAGGGGACGCGCGGCCCGCCCTCCCACGCCGTGACCTTGTGCCCACGCAGCGGCAGCGCCGAGCCGCCGTCATTCTCCTGCCCCCATTTGATGTGCCCCTTGCTCTTCTGCATGTACCAAGGTCCATTGTCGCTGGTGAAGATCACATACGTGTTCTTGTCGAGCTTGTTCTGCTTGAGAGTGTCGATGATCCGCCCGATGTTGAAGTCGAGCTCTTCGACGGTGTCGCCGTAGAGACCCCCCTGCGATTTGCCTTTGAACCGCGGCGTCGCGTCCACCCTGACGTGGGGCATCGGGTGCGCGAGGTAGACAAAGAAAGGCTTATCCTTGTTGCGATCAATAAACGCGATCGCCTTGTCAGTGAGCACCTGCGTGCAGGTCGCCATATCCGCACTCTTCTCGATCATTGTTTCGTTTTCGATCCAAGGCAGGTGCACATCGTTGCTGGACGGCGTTCCGAAGTAGTAGTCGAAGCCCTGCTTGCGTGGCATCAGCTCGGGATCAAACTTATAGGGATGGTGGCCCGCCTGGTCCCATTTGCCAAAGCAGCCGGACACGTAGCCGCGCGGCTTGAGCACCTCTGCAATCGTGATCTCATCGAGGTGCAGGTATGGGTGGGTCGTTACCCGGTTTTCTTTCTTCGCGTTGCGCAAGGGGTAGCAGCCCGTGAGCAAGGCCGAGCGCGAGGGGCCGCAGACGTTCTGTGCGTAGAAGGAGGTGAACGAGACACCCTCTTTGGCCAGCTGATCAAGCCGCGGCGTCTTGATCGTTTCGGAGCCGTAGCACCCCAGGTCGTTGTAGCCAAGATCATCGACAAAGACCACAACAAAATTGGGCAAATGGTCCTCAGCAGATGCCGCGGATGCAAACAGCAGGAGAAGGCAGAATATGCTCGTTGGTATCCAATTCATCATCACCAGATTCCTTGTGAAACGTCTCACTTACCTGTTTTTTCCTTCGGATTGAACTCCGCCTTAGCCCGGCCCTTTTCTTTATCTGAAAGCTCATTCCAGCCCTGCTTAGGGTTGCTGATGATCGGCACCTCGGGGAAGAGCGTCCCGGTCGGCCGCTGCTCCGTACCTCGCTCGCCATATTCGCCGAGTCTTAACCGGGTTTCTCTTGCCAAGCTAAGCAGCTGAGCAACCCGATCGGGGTGTTGGCCAGCAACATCGCTCTGTTCACGCTTGTCTATGGCAAGGTTGAAAAGCAGAGGTGTTGAGATCGGCTTCTGTTTGTTTTGTGCCCACCAGGGGATCTGTTGCTTCGTACGCGGTAAGTGCAGCTTCCAATCACCGACACGTACCGCCTGCAGGTTCTCACAGTTGTAGTAATAAAACGGCGAATCCTCACCGCGAGCAAGCTTTCCACCGGACCACAACGGCACAAGACTCACCCCGTCATAGACACGATCGTTTGGCAGCGGCTCGCCCATGAGTTCGCTAAGCGTCGGGAACAGGTCCATCGCGTTAATACGCGCGTCTGAAACACCTGGCTCGATCACACCCTTCCAATACAGGATGAAAGGCACGCGGTGGCCGCCCTCCAATGTGACATACTTCGTCCCGCGGTACGGCATGGCAAATGCCGCGTCGGTTGGGCCGTTGTCTGAGGTGAAGATCACCAGCGTGTTCTCCATCAGACCATGGTCTTCCAAAGCCTGTAGTACCTGGCCGATGCCCCAGTCCAGTTCCTGAATGATGTCACCACGCACCCCACCCTTTGAGGACCCCTTAAATGCCTGCCCAGCCTTGTAAGGCGTGTGGGGGTAGTTGTGCGCGAAATAGATAAAGAAAGGCTTCTCCTTGAACGCCTCGATCTGCTTGACCAGACGATCGGTATACAGCGCGGTTAACTTCTCAAGCGGGGTCTTCTGATACACCACCTCGCGTTCATCCAGGAACCGCGGACTGTGTCCATAGTTCTCCGGCATGCCGTAGTAGTGATCAAAGCCCTGGCGGTAGTAGTTGAACTTGCCTTCAAATCCCAGGTGCCACTTGCCGACAAGCGAGGTGACGTAGCCACGTTTCTTGAACTGCTCGGCGATCGTGATTTCATCGGGATGCAGGCCTAGGAACCAGTGGGCCTCGCGGTTGGGGTTGATACCCATGTACAGGCCATTGCGTTGCGGATAGGCGCCGGTCAGAAACGCGGCTCGTGATGGTGAACAGATCGACGCGGCCGTATGGAAGTGTGTGAACCGCAAGCCTTGGGCCGCCATGCGATCAATGTGGGGTGTGCTGACCGCCTTAGCGCCATAACAACTGACATCGCTGTAGCCCATGTCATCCATCAGGATGAACAGGACGTTGGGCGGTTGCTCGGCCCTAGAAGATGTGCCTGCGAGGAGCATCAATAACAGGATCAGAAGCAGGTGGGCCCGTCGTGTCATTGCCTTTGCCGACCTTTCAATGCGTGATGAAGACTTGGGGGAATCTCCAGTTTAACGCTCTGAACATCACATAAGACAGGTTTGATCAGCAAGCCACAACCATGCCCAAACCGCTACAATATCCCGCTTTCCACAAATAAACGCAGCAGAACAGAGGAGCCGGCCATGGCCGACAACAACGAACAAACTTTCGACCTCGTCGTCATCGGCGGCGGCCCGGCGGGATACGTCGGGGCCATCCGCGCCGCCCAACTGGGCATGTCCGTCGCTTGTGTCGAACGTGACCGCCTCGGCGGGGTCTGCCTGAACTGGGGCTGCATCCCGACCAAGGCCCTGCTCGCCGGTGCCGAGCTCTACCACAAGATGCAGTACGACGCGGACCAGTGGGGCATCAACGTCGAGAACGTCAGCCACAACTGGGAGAAGGTCATTGGCCGCTCGCGTGGCGTCGCCGACACGCTCAATAAGGGCGTGGGTTTCCTCTTCAAGAAGAATAAGATCACCCACTTCGAAGGCCACGCCCACATCCCCACCCCCGGCAAGGTCCAGGTCTTTGCTCCAGATGACACCGAACATGCCGGCGAAGCAACTGCCACGCTCAAGTGCAAGAACATCCTCATCGCCACCGGTGCGGTGCCCCGTGAATTGCCCGGCACGCCGTTCGATGGTGACAAGGTTATCGCCGCTAAGCAGGCCATGACACTCAAGGATCAGCCCGCCAAACTGCTGATCGTCGGCTCCGGCGCGATCGGCATGGAGTTCGCCTACTTCTACAACGCCTTCGGCACCGAGTGTACCGTCGTCGAGATGCTCGACCGCGTCATGCCGATCGAAGATACCGACTCCTCCAAGGCTGTCGAGAAAGCCTTCAAGAAACAAGGCATCAACATCAAGACCGGCACGATCACCAAGTCCATCGAAGTCACCGACACGGGCGTCAAGGCGACGGTCGCAGACGTCAAGGACGACTCGAAAACCGAAACGATCGAAGCGGACAAGGTACTCGTCGCCATCGGCGTTCGCGGGCGCTACGACGGCCTGCTCGCTGACAAACTCGGCGTCGAACTGTTCAAGGACCACATCAAGGTCGATTACAGGAAGCCCGGCGCGAACTATGAAACCTCCGTTAAGGGTATCTTCGCTGTCGGCGACGTCATCGGCCCACCATGGCTGGCGCACGTCGCATCAGAAGAGGCCGTGCTTTGTGTCGAACGCATGGCTGGCCACGATGCGCCCGACCTCGACTATGAGTCGATCCCCGGCTGCACGTACTGCCACCCGCAGGTTGCGTCCATCGGCCTGACCGAAGCCGCGTGCAAGGAACAGGGCCTCGAGTACAACGTCGGCACCTTCCCCTTCCAGGCCTCCGGCAAAGCGCAGGCCCTGGGCGAGACCGACGGCTTCGTCAAGATGATCACCGGCAAGAAGCACGGCGAGGTGCTGGGCTGCCACATGGTTGGCGAAAACGTCACCGAGCTCATTGCTGAGATGGGGCTGGCCCGACGGCTCGAAGCGACAGCCGAGGAAATCATCAACACCGTCCACGCCCACCCAACATTGTCCGAAGCAGTGCACGAAGCAACGTTGGCGACCGAGGGGCGCACGCTGAATTTCTAACTGCCAACGCTTCCTTGACGCGGCGGGCCAAACGACGGATAACGGGGGGATGGGTTCACGAATCGGTCCCATCACCATCGCCGCCGGCCCTGTCTTGGGTGTGGCAATGTATGGCTTGGGCGTCACTGCCATGGGCTTGGACCATGCCGCCGCCTTTACTGCCGGCGTTACCCTCTGGTGTGCGGTGTGGTGGTGCTTTGAAGCCGTGCCCATCCCACTGACCTCGCTGCTGCCTTTTGCGTTGTTCCCTTTCGGCGGCGTGCTGGATCACCAACAACTCGCACTGGCGTTCGGCGATAAGTTCGTGCTGCTGTTCATGGCCGGCTTCATGATCAGCCGAGCGGCAGAAGCATCCAACGCGCACCTGCGCGTCGCAGACTCGGTCATCAGGCTCGTTGGCACAACCTCAAACAAGCGACTGATCATTGGGTTCATGCTTGCAACAGCATTCTGTTCGATGTGGATCAGCAACACCGCGACCGCGCTGATCATGCTCCCCGTCGCAATCGCGGTCATCAAACAGACCCATGCCGACCAGCGCCTGACCGTCTGCCTGCTGCTGGCTATCGCATACGGCGCTTCAGCCGGCGGGATCGCAACGCTCATCGGCACGCCGCCCAATGGCGTCTTCGCATCAAACTACGAGGCGGTGACCAGCGGCACAGCAAATGCGGTTGATTTCCTTTCATGGCTCAAGATCGGCTTGCCGGTCAGCTTGGTCATGCTGGTGGCCTGTGGGTTCGTCCTGACACGCGGCATCCAAGGCGGCGGGCAATACGAGCATCAGGACCTTGGACCATGGAACCGCGCGCAAATCAGCGTACTCATCGTCATCGCGATCACAGCCGTCTTATGGATCACGCGAAAACTACCCGCGGGACTGGGCGGCTGGAGTGTTTGGCTCGACATGCCCAAAGCCCACGACGCGACGGTTGCCCTTCTCGCGGTCGTCGTACTCTTTGTCCTGCCCTCCGGACAGCGCGACGAACAGGGCAAACGCCTGCGCCTGCTGGACTGGCCGACCGCGGTGTCGATCCCCTGGGGCATCCTGCTGCTCTTTGCAGGCGGCCTGGCCATCGCTCGGGCCTTCGGTGAAAGCGGGCTGGCGCTGGTCATCGCCGACGCACTGCAGGCAAGTACCGCAGGCCTGCCACTGTTCCTGATCATCCTGATCCTTTGCCTTGTGGTGACCTTTCTCACGGAGGTCACGAGCAACACCGCGACCGCGACCCTGTTGATGCCGATCCTCGCGGCCAGCGGCACCGCGATGGGCGTCGACCCGGCCGTGCTGATGGTTCCTGCAGCCTTGTCCGCTAGCTGCGCCTTTATGCTGCCCGTTGCCACCCCACCCAACGCCATCGTTTTCGGCGGCTCAAACATGCTGACCATCCCACAGATGGCCCGATACGGCCTGGTGCTCAACCTGATCGGCTCGCTCGTCATTGCCACGCTGTGCTATTTCATCATCAGCACGAAAGCGGGACTGGGCTAAAGGTGGGCGGCATCGCCTAACATATTGCGGTCAGATCCTTATCACATAAAGCCTGCAGGAGTACCCCATGCAACCAACAACCCGCCGACAGTTCCTTGCCGCCAGCGCTGCGACCGCCGCAACCGCTGCCGCACTCGCGCCTTCACAAGCCAACGCCGACAACCACGGAGGCGACACCAAGTTCCCCGAGCCCGCAGCCGATGCAAAGTTCGAGGCACCCTACGGCGAGCCACTCTTTAAGATCAGCGTCGCGCAGTGGTCGCTCAACAAGCTCTTCTGGGATAAGAAAGTCGATAACCGCGACTTCGGCAAGTACATCCGCGAGCAGTACAACCTCGACGCCGTCGAATGGGTCAACCAGTTCTTCAAGGACAAGGCCACCGACTTCAGCTACATCCGTGAGATGAAACAACGCTGCGATGACCACGGCGTGAAGACACTGCTCATCATGGTCGATGGCGAAGGACAGATTGGTCACCCCGACGCAGCCCAGCGGAAGAAGACGGTTGAGAACCACATGAAGTGGGTCGTCGCCAGCAAGCTGCTCGGTGGGCACGCCATCCGCGTCAACGCCGGCAGCAAGGGCAGCTATGACGAGCAGGTCAAGCTCGCCGCCGACGGCCTGCATCAACTCACCGAGTTCGCTCGCGGCTTCGGCATCAGCGTCATCGTTGAGAACCACGGGGGCCTGTCGTCCAACGGCGCATGGCTTGCAAAGGTCATGGACACGGTCGGCCTGCCCGAGTGCGGGACGCTGCCTGACTTCGGCAACTTCCCGGGCGACTATGACAATTACCTTGGCATCCATGAGATGATGCCCTATGCCAAAGCCGTCAGTGCCAAGTGCCATGAGTTCAACGACGACGGCACGCACAAACGCACCGACTTCGCCCGCATGATGCGTATTGTCCTGAGCCATGGCTACCGTGGCTACGTCGGCGTCGAGTATGAAGGCAAGACCGACAAGACCGAGGGCGTCCGCAAGGGTATGAAGCTCTTAGAAAAATGCCGAGATGAGCTCACAGCATAATCGCCACTGAAAGAGATGTTTATGAAGCCGCGTTTTCTTCACGCGGCTTTTCTTTTTGCTGCTCGATGATCTCCGACTCGCTCTTGCCACTGGTCGCCTGGATGTACTCGCTCAGGCGTCGGCCGACGTGTCGCTCTTCATCGACCACAATGTTTGCCCCGGCACCCTCGAGCAGATTGAAGTAGCGGTGGTAGCGCGAGCGGGCAATGATCTTGACGTCGTGGCACTGGTCGCGTGCCTCGACGATGATCGCCGTGGTCAGCCGGTGATCGGGCAAGGTGATCACCAGCGCACTGGAGTCGTTGATACGGGCGAGCTTGAGGATCGCAGGCTGAGAAGCGTCACCAACGAACGCCTCGAGCCCGAGCTTGCGCGCTTCGATGACCGACTTGGGATTCAGGTCCAGCACGACCACGGGCAACGATTGGCTGCGCGCGGTCTCGACGACTTCGCGACCAGCCGGGCCGTAGCCGACAACGACAATGTGTCCCTTGGCCAGTGCCTTGGCTGCGGGCTCCTGCCCGATACGAGCACGGGACCAGCCGCGCTTGCGGAGGAACGAATCAAACCGGCTGCCCAACGGCCGACCCAGCTGCACGGTGTAGGGCGTCAGGAACAATGTAATCACCGTCGCCGCAACGACCAGGTTGAAGTGAAGCTCCTTGATGATCCCGCCCTTGAGAGCGATCTGCGCGATGACGAACGAGAAGATGCCGACCTGCGCCATCGAGCAGCCCGCGGCGACGGCGCTCCTTGGTGTCAGCTTCATCACCAGCGCGACGATCGTCACGACCGTTGGCTTGATCAGGACGATCAGGCCCGTCAGCAGCAGGACCAGCCAGACGTTCTCGATCAGCCAATGCACATCGAGATACATCCCGATCGCGGAGAAGAAGAGCGTGATGAAAACGGTCTTGAGCGGGTTGACGTCACCACGCAGCTGCGGCGCGATGATAGACTCGCCGAGAAAGATCGCCGCAAGCAGTGCGCCCAGTGCGGGGGAGATCCCGACCTGCTGTGCCAGCCATGCTGAACCGAGTGCCATGAGAAACGCAAAGAGCGTGAGCACGTCCCGGTTCCGCGAGGGTACCGCGACCTTCACCAGCCAAGGCAGCGCGAACATACTGAACAGGTAGAAGCCCAGCACGAACAAGCCAACGACGCCAAAGCCCTTGATCGTGCCCAGCAGGATGTCTACGCCACTGGACGAGCTGCCGTCTGCCGCCACGCCCAGCGCACCGACGATCAGCACCATCGGAACCACCGCGAGGTCCTGCACCAACAGGACCCCCAGCGCGAAGCGTCCGTGCACCGAGTCGGCCTCGGCCCGTTTCTGAAGCACCGGCAGCACCACCGCTGTCGAAGACATCGCCAGTGCCGCGCCGATCGCAAACGCGGCCTTCCAGGAAGGCGAGACCACCTCTCCAATCTTGATCTCCCATGGCAGCAGCAGCATGCCGATCCCCATCGCGACAAGGATGGTCAGCCCGATCTGCATCGCCCCGGAAGAGAGCGCGGTCAGGCCCAGACGCTTAAGCCGGGACCAGTTGAATTCCAGCCCGATCGTGAACATCAGCAGGATCACGCCCAGGTCGGCCAGGACGTTGATGTTCTCGGTATCGCTGAGCGCCCCGCCAAAGTTTGCGGCCAGGACCCCGGCGAGCATGTACCCCACCACCGCCGACTGCTTGAGCCGCTCGGCCAGCACACCCAATACCATCGCCACCGCAAGCAGCACGATCAGGTCAAACAGGATGGTCCAGGGGTCCAAGCCGGGCATGTCGTTACGAGCATGTTACCCAGACGCGAAGCGTCAGCGGGCTATCATGCAAACAATCAATCCGATTGAAAGGACTCCCATGGCCCTGACCCCCTCCACCATGATCGCGCTGGGCACTGCCGCGCCAGATTTCGCGCTGCCCGAACCAGACGGCAACCTCGTGTCACGCGAGCAGTTCGCTGGCAAGCCGCTGCTCGTGATGTTCATCTGTAACCACTGCCCGTATGTGAAGCACGTCGCGCCGGAACTGGCGCGTATCGGCAAGGACTATGGCGAGCGTGTCAGTATCGTTGCGATCCAGAGCAACGACATCGAAAACTACCCGGACGATGCGCCGGAAAAGATGGCCGAGGAAGTGGCGCTGCGCGGATACACGTTCCCCTACGTGTCGGATGCGGATCAGTCGGTGGCCAAGGCCTATTCCGCGGCGTGCACGCCCGACTTTTTCCTGTTTGATCGCGAGCACAAGCTCGCTTATCGCGGGCAACTGGATGACACCCGTCCCCACCGCATCGCATCAGGCCAGTACGACGACCGCGATGGTGCGGCCAGCGGTAAAGACCTGCGGGCGGCACTGGACCAAGTGCTGGCGGGGCAAGACGTCACCGTCGAGCAGGTGCCATCGATGGGCTGCAACATCAAGTGGAAATAACGGTTGAGCCTTGAACTATTCCTGATTGCGGTCTGCGCGGTGATGATCGCGGCAGTGGTACAGGCAGCGATCGGCTTCGGGGCCGGCATGATTATCCTGCCCATCCTCCTGTGGGCGGGCATGGAGATGGGCCCAATCCTCGCGCTGATGTCCGGTGCGGTCACGGTCCAACTCAGCGTCAAGCTCTGGCACTACCGCCACGAGATCCCCTGGCGGCTGGTGCTCTGGCCCGTCGGCATCGCGCGGCTGATCGGCTACGTCCCCGGCTTTCTTCTCCTGTGGGTGCTGGCCAACTCCAGCGCCAGCGTCGTCAAACAGGCCGTGGGCGCGATGATCCTCGTCGCGCTGGCCCTGCAACTTGGCCTGCGCATCAAGCCTCGGGAGAAGCTGGCGCAGGGCTGGGCGTGGCTGGCAGGTTTCATCGGCGGGGTGACCGCGGGCGCGGTCGGCATGGGGGGACCGCCATTGGTGCTCTGGGTCGTCGCACACGACTGGCCGACCAAGCAGGCCCGGCTGTTCCTCTGGGCGAGCTTCTGGTTCGTCATGCCGATCCAGATCACGGTGCTGGTATTGATGTTTGAGCCCGTGCCCCAGCTCAAGATGGCCGGCATCGGCGCACTCACCCTGCCCATCGCGATGCTGGGAACCGCAACGGGTCTCTGGCTGGGGCATCGCATCCCCAAGCGGCAACTGCGCTGGGCGATGATCGGGTTGCTGGTACTGCTGGGCGTCAGTTCGCTCGTTGGGCCAATGCTGTCGCCACGCTAAGCTCTTGCGATGCGGATCCTTGCCTTGCAGCCCTACAACGCAATGAGCCACCGGGCCTTCCTGGAGGGGTGGCAGCGTAACAGTCGGCACACCATCGACGTGATGGCCCTGCCCGGCCGGCACTTCAAGTGGCGCATGCGGCAGGCACCGGTGGGCTTTGCCAATCTTTTAGCCGGGAGATCGGAGCAGCCGCCCTTCTATGATGCTCTATGGTGCACCTCGATGCTGGACCTCGCGACACTGCGTGGGATCAGCCGGGAGGTGCAGCGCCTGCCCGCCGCGGTCTACTTCCACGAGAACCAGCTCACCTACCCGACGCGCTACGAAGGCCAGCGTGATCTGCATTTCGGGCTCACCAACATGACCACCGCGCTGGCAGCAATTGAGTCCTGCCAATCGGTCGGCGATCCCTGTGTCTGGTGGAACTCGGCTTATAACCGCGACAGCTTCCTTGATGCCCTGAACGAGCTGATCAAGACGATGCCCGACGAGCAGCCGGCGTTTGTCGTCGAGCGGATCCGCAGGCACTCGGCAGTCCACTACCCCGGGATCGACCCCGTCGAGAAAGTGCCTGCGCGCGATTCGAACGAGCCGCCTCTACTGCTCTGGGCGGCACGTTGGGAATACGACAAGGGGCCCGAGCGCTTCTTCGAGGCGCTGGAACTGCTCGACCAGCGTGGCATCGCATTCCGGCTCAGCGTCATCGGCGAGCAATTCGCAGAGGCCCCCACGTGTTTCAAACACGCGCAAGAACGCTTCGCTGACCGCATCGTCCGCTGGGGCTATCAGCAGGAAAAGAGCGCGTATGAGGCGGCGTTGAGCGAGGCGGACATCATCGTCTCGACCAGTACACACGAGTTCTTCGGCCTGGCGGTCGCTGAAGCGGTCAGCGCGGGGTGTACGCCTGTTCTACCCAACGCGCTAGCCTACCCCGAGGTCTGGGCCGAGCGCGCGATCTATCACGACCAAACCGCCGAAAGTGTCGCCAGCGCGATCGAACAGGCCCTGCAAAGCGATCTGAATCGCGATCAGATGCGCGGCGCCGCCGAGCGACTCGCCTGGTCGCATGTCGCGCCCCAGCTCGATCGTGCGATTGAAACACTTGTTTCAGGAACGTGACGCATCGGCCAACTCCGCCGCCGTCCGCCCAAAACGTGGGTCGCGCAGTGTCTGGTCCGCCCCGCCAACCTTTAAGCGATCCGCCACGCCATCCATTGCCGTGCCCACGTCCACACACCGGTGCAGCGGCGTATAGCCGTTCGGTTCTTTTGGGCAGACATGGTCCACATCCGCGCCCGCCTCAATCAGGGCGATCGCGACTTCGCTATGCCCGCCCGCGATCGCCCAGTGCAGGGGTGTGCGGTCCTGGTCATCCACCGGGTCAACCATGCAGCCCACGCCAAGCAGCCGATGGGCGATCTCTACGTGCCCTGCCTCGGCCGCGACACTGATCGCGCTGCGGTGGTTCGCATCCAGCAGGCCCGTATCCGTATGCCGATCGATCAGAAGCCGGACCACCTCGCCATGCCCGGCCCGGCTGGCAAGGATCAGCGGCGTCGCCCGGCCGTGCATCGGCGTACGAAAGCGGGTCCGCGCATCGACAGAAGCACCCGCATCGAGCAGAAGCGTGACCAGCTCAACCGAGCCGTTCTGCGCCGCGCGGTGCAGGCCCAGCCACATCTCTTCACCCCAGTCCCGCTCGACCGGGATCGGCGTACCAGTCAGCCTCGGCTCAGCCTCCAAGAGCGCAGCCAACCCCGCTGTGTCACCGCGTTCAATCGCCTGGTCCATCGCATATGCCTGGTCTTCACGCATCGCCGCATGATAGCCCCCCTGCACTCACGAAAGCTGCGCGACCTGCCGTTACAATCAGGCCATGGCCAAGAAAAGCAAAAAGAAGAAGTCCACCACAGCTACCTCTAAAGCATCAAAGAAGAAGGCCAAGCGCTCGGTCAAAAAGGCTGCTTCAAAGAAGGCGTCCATCGCCGCCGCAGCACGATCGAGCAAGAAATCATCGACAAAAAAGTCAATCAAGAAAGCCAACAAGAAGTCGAGTGGTAAGTCTGTCAAGCCCACCGTCGAAAGTGCAAAGGCAGAAGAGAAACCCGTCTCGCCTCCGCCGTTGATCGATCGCACACCTAAGGCCCAGCCGCCAAGCAAACCCGCCGAGATCGAGTCGGCACCGCCTATTCAGGGCAAGCCGGTTGAAGTGCCTGCGCCAACGCCTGCACCCGTGAAACCCGTGCCGACCCCCGCACCGCCTGTCGACGAAGCCATCGTCCAGATCAAGCGTGCCGATCCGATCCTTCTCGAGGTCGGCTGGGAGGTCTGCAACAAACTTGGCGGGATCTACACCGTCCTGCGCACCAAGGTCCCGTCCATGATGGCGCGCTGGGGCAAGCGCTATTGCCTCGTTGGCCCCTACAACCACGACACCGCGCAGGTCGAGTTCGAACCCGCCGGCCCCGAACAGATGGACACCCCCGTCGGCCAGGCCGTGCAGCAAATGCGCGAGATGGGCTACGGCGTCGAGTACGGGCACTGGCTTGTCACCGGCCGACCACAGGCGGTACTCCTGCATGTTGGTGACGCCAAGCGATATCTCAGCGATGTGAAGTACCGGCTCTGGGCCGACCACAACATCCCCACGCCCGATGGCGACGCACTGGCCGATGACGTCGTCGCCTTCGGCGAAGCAGTCCGCATGCTGCTCTTTCTTCTTGGCGAGCAGCAAAGTGAAAAACGCGACCTCGTCGCACACTTCCATGAGTGGATGGCCGGCGTCTGCATCCCCATGCTCCGCCAGGAAAACTGGCCCGGCTCGATTGTCTTCACCACCCACGCCACGCTGCTGGGCCGATACCTGGCCATGCACAACCCCGCGTTCTACGACCACCTCTCATTCTTCGACCCCGCACACGAAGCACACCACTTCAACATCGAGTTCCAGCACGGCGTCGAACGCGCTGCGGCGCACGGCAGCCACGTCTTTACTACCGTCTCCGACGTCACCGCCATGGAGTGCCGACACCTGCTCGGCCGAGACCCGGATGTGCTTTTGCCCAACGGGCTAAACATCCAGCGCTTTGCCGCGCTGCACGAGTTCCAGAACCTCCACAACCAGTCCAAGCAGCGCATCCACGAATTCACGATGGCGCACTTCTTCCCGTCCTATACCTTCGACCTGGACAACACGCTGTACTTCTTCACCTCCGGTCGATACGAGTACCGCAACAAGGGCATGGACCTGTGCATCGAATCGTTGGCGCGGCTGAACCACCGGCTGAAGGTCGCCGAGTCACCCATGACGGTTGTGTTCTTCATCATCACCCGCGCGCCGGTTCACTCGATCAGCGTCGGCGAGTTGGAATCCGCTGCGAACCTCGAAGACTTCCGCAGGATTGCCGAGAACATGACCGAGCAGATGCAGGACCGCATCGTCGCCCACGCGGCTCAGGGCCGTGTCCCCGACCTCAACGCACTGGTCGATGAATACTGGCGGCTTCGTCTGCGCCGCTCGATTCATGCTTGGAAACGCAACTGGCTGCCGCCCATCGTGACCCACGATCTCAAGGACGATTCAAAAGACGACGTGCTCGAACAGCTGCGCCGCTGCAACCTGCTCAACCACGAGAATGACCGCGTCAAGGTCATCTTCCACCCCGACTTCATCAGCCCGACCAGCCCGCTGTTCGGCCTGGAGTACGACGACTTCGTCCGCGGCAACCACATGGGCGTCTTCCCCAGTTACTACGAGCCGTGGGGCTACACCCCGCTCGAGTCCATCGCGCTCGGCGTCCCGGCGATCACCTCGGACCTGTCCGGCTTCGGCAGCTACCTCGCCCAGTTGCTCCCCGACCATGAAGAGCAGGGCCTGTTCTGCGTCCAGCGCCGCTACAAGAGTTACCACGAGGCCGCCGACCAACTCACCGACATCATGTTCCGCTACACCGAGATGAGCCGCCGCGAACGTATCAGCCTGCGCAACACCGTCGAGAGCTACAGCGAACACTTCGACTGGCACAACCTCGGAAGGCGCTACAACGAAGCGCATGAATTAGCGCTGGACCGTGTGGAGTGATCGTGCAAGCGATTGTCGCGGTTATATAAACCTGCTCTTTTCGCAAGCGGATTCCGTTCGCAGGTTTATACTTCCAGCATGATGCTCTTGAACATACGGCTCGTCTACGTTCTATTGCTTCTAGTAAGTTGCCTTACGGGATGTAATGGCTTTGCAAGTACAAAGCCCACCACCATCAAGGCGATGACTTACAACCTCTGGGGCAGGATGAGTGGCGAGCGGCTGGCTGAGTTCATTGATGCGGCCGATGTCGGCATCATCGCAACACAGGAGAACGGCAACTGCAAGAACCTGGAAAAGGCGGCCGAGCTGCTCGGCCCCGAGTGGTCGGCGATCTACCCCGGCTTCAACACGCCACACCTGAAGCAACCCCCGGAGCGCAGGCCCAACTTCTGGGTCGGCGGGCACCACATGCCCGCAGCGCTGATCACCAAGTACCCGATCGTTGAGCACCAGTTCTACAACATCAAGGACACGCCAGAGGACTGGATCGACGCGCGCATCATCGAGTGTTATCGCAGCTGCCTTCGTGTCAGACTCCAGGTCGACGAAGAACAGTTTGTCACCGTCTTCTCGCTGCATGGCAACCCATGGAACGGTGAATGGCGCATCCGTGAGTTCGCCGGCGTCATCAAACAACTCGACGGCTACCATCCCGACGACCCGACAATCATTCTTGGCGACTTCAATGCGATCCCTTACACTGACAGTCCCAAAGACCCCAACGACGCGAAGTCAACAAAACTGCTCAGCGACGCCGGCTTTGTCGACACCTTCCGCGCGGTCCACCCTGACCCGGCCACGCACCCGGGTTTGACCCACAAAGCTGGGCGGATCGATCTGATTTATGTCCGGAATGTGGAACGAATCGTCGAAAGTTTTGTGGTTGAGGAGCCAACCTTTGGTTCAAAGGACGCGGAATCGGACCACCAGCCATATGTCGCCGAGCTCATAATCCGATAGGCCGTCGATCTGTTTGAGGCGCAACAAACTATGATGTGCCTATGCAGCGTTTATTGAAGTTGTTAACGACCGCAGCGGGCTTTCTACTGGCCTTTGTGGGGGTGATCGTCGTCCTGTCCACAGCGTCCTGCTCGGACGCGGGTGAGCATGGATCGACCAGCAATACAGACGACCCAATGGATGTCGTCAATGCTTCGGGCTTTATCGGCGCTTCTGCCTGTGCCCAGTGTCACGAGAAAGAGCACGGCGACTGGCTGGGATCACACCATGACCTGGCCATGAAGGTCGCTAACGATGACACCGTCGTCGGCGACTTCAACAACACGACCTTCACCCACTCCGGCAATACCTCGCGCTTCTTCAAAAAGGACGGCAAGTACTTCGTCCACACCGACGGCCCTGACGGAAAGATGGCCGACTTCGAGATCAAGTACACCTATGGCATCGAGCCACTGCAACAGTATCTCGTTGAGTTCGAAGGCGGCAAGATCCAGGCGCTGACGATCTGCTGGGACGATCGGCCTGAAGAAGAAGGCGGACAACGCTGGTACCACCTGTATCCGGACGAGGATCTGCCGCACACTGACGCCCTGCACTGGACCGGCCCGAACTTCACATGGAACCACATGTGTGCCGAGTGCCACTCGACGAACCTGCAGAAGAATTACGACGTCAAGACCGACACGTACAAGACGACCTGGTCTGAGATCAACGTCTCGTGTGAGTCCTGTCACGGCCCGGGCGAATCACACAAAGAGTGGGCCGACCTCTACGCCTTGGGCAAGACCAAAGAGAAAGGCGACATGGGTCTGACCATTCGCTTGAAGGACGAGACCCGCCAGTGGGTGATGAATACGGAAACGGGGATCGCCGAGCGTGCGACGCCGTTGGCAGAAGACAAGGTGCTCAATGCCTGTGCGCGTTGCCATTCGCGCCGTTCACAGATCGCAGACGGCCCGGACGCGGGCGTGTCGTTTCATGACAACTACCGCGTGTCGCACCTGACCGAGGGGCTGTACTTCCCCGATGGGCAGATCCAGGACGAGGTGTACGTCTGGGGCTCGTTCGTGCAGAGCAAGATGCACATGAAGGGCGTGTCGTGCATGGACTGCCACGACCCGCACACGACGAAAGTGCCAACGCTGAGCAATGACCTGTGTGCCAAGTGCCACATGCCAAGCAAATTCGACACACCCGAGCACCACTTCCACCCGGCCGACTCAACGGGTGCCTCGTGTATCAACTGCCACATGCCACACCGGACCTACATGGGGATCGATGCGCGACGGGATCACAGCTTTAAGATCCCTCGGCCTGATCTTTCTCTTGAGCTGGATACGCCTAACGCCTGCAACCAATGCCACAGCGAAGAAACGGTTGAATGGGCCGCAGAAAAGGCTGGGGAATGGTGGGGTGTGCGGGTTGAAGAAAAGGCTCATTACGGCCGTGTCTTCCTTGCAGCGCGTGAGAATGAAGCGGGTACAGACCAGGACCTCCTTGAGATCGTGCGCGACAAAGAGCGGCCGCCAATCGTGCGCGGCACCGCGGTGATTTACCTCAGCCGGTTCCCGACGCGCGCGGCGGCGCAGGGCGTGATCGAAGCGCTGAGCGATGACGAGCCGATGGTGCGTCTTGCGGCAAGTGATGCGCTCAGCGATATGCCGATCCAGGCACGGTTGCGCCCGGCCCTGAAGCTGCTCGACGACCCGCTGCGATCGGTCCGTATCGAGGCAGGCGAAGCACTGGCGGACGTGACCAAGGAGCAGGTCAGCCCATCTGATCACGAGAAAATCCTGAACGCGATCGCAGAGTACCGCAAGGCGCAGGAAGTCAGTGCGGACACCGCCGCGGCAACGATGAACCTCGGCACCCTTGCCTACCGCTTGCGTGACTTCCCCGTCGCGATCCAGCAGTTCAATCGTGTCTTGGAGATCGACCCGTCGTTTTACCCCGCGTATGCCAACCTCGCGACGATGTACGCCGATGCAGACCGGCTTCAAGAGGCACAACGCCTCTTGGATAAGGGGCTCGTGCAACTGCCCAAGCAACCAGACCTGCTGTATTCAAAGGCGATGCTTTCTATTCGGGTGCGTGACTACCGACAGGCAATCAACCTCCTGTCTGAGGCGTATGAAGCGGCACCCGAGCGTTCCGATATCGCGTATGCATTCGGCGTCGCGCTGTATGACACAGGCAACAAGCCCGGTGCGATCGTCACGCTGAAGCAGGCGCTGCAGCGCGTACCGAATGATGTGCAGATCCTCTTGGCACTGACAACCTATCACCGTGATATGGGCAGGCTCAGTGACGCGCTCCAATATGCCAAGCGCGTTCAGGAGTTGATGCCTGAGGATGCCGGAATCAGGCAGTTGATCCAGCAACTGGAAAATACTCGCCCCTGATTACTGATAGATGGGCTAATAGCTGTAAAGCTTCTTACCTAAGTCGTCGTAGTAATTGAATCGGATATCGACGTTGTCTTTGCCGGGCTCGACCTCAACCGTAATGAATCCACCGGTCGGCTCAGGCGAAGTAAAGAGTTGTGTCACCAATGCATCGGGGTCGGTACTCTTCGGGTCGCCGGGCTTTCGGCCCATCCGGCTGTTCTCGTCGTTGAGCGCACCACAGGAAAACTCGTTGGCTCCGCAGGGGTCGACCGAGTGGTACTGCCAGTGACGGTCGCCGCACATCAGGAACGTGTTGGCCCATATGCCGTGCTCTTTGCCCCAGGCTTTGAAAGCGTCGCCCTCATTGCGGAAGCCCTTGTGGTTGGTGTGGTTGTCTCGCTTGTAGCCGTCGTCCGGGCCAACCATCGGCGTCGGGCTGATGAGAATGCGGTACGTCGCGTCTGATGCGAGTATCGATTTCTTGAGCCAGACAAGCTGTTCATCACCCCACAGCGTTTTGTCGGGACCGTCGGCCTGCCTGTTCGGATCGCGGTAGTCCCGGCCTTCGACGAACCAGACCTGAAGGTCCTTGCTGACGCGGTGCGTGCGGTACGTCGGCGACTTGTCGTCATCCGGCCCAACGATCGGGACCTGCTCGCGGAAGGTCTTGATGCCAAGCTCGTGCGAGGGGAAACCGTCGCCTTCTGCATCCGAGTCGTTCGTGCGGTGGTCGTGGTCGTCCTTAAGCCAGTAGCCCGGCGCAGCCGCGTGCAGCGCACGCATACGCGGCATGTTGTTCTGCCGATGCCACTTTGCCCGCATGTCCGCCAGTGTCTTCACCTTTGGCTTCTTGTCGTAATAAACCACATCGCCCGCGTACACCACGAAGTCGGGTTCTAACTTTCGAACCGCTTTGGCTGCGGGGTACCCCTGCGCACGGTCGTCTTCCCAGTAGCCCTTGGTCTCGTTGCCAACGAACTTGTCGTAGTTCATACACGAGGTCAATGTGAAGCGGATGGGGGCGGAGGTGTTCTTGCCGGGGTGGGTTTTGAACTCGCCCCGCGCGGTGTCCGCCCTCTGCCCGTCCAGGTTGCCCAGAGCCTCGGGTTGATGGATCTCAGCGAAGCAGGTGTAACGCGTGCCCGGGTTCAGGCCCTTCAGCACCTTGCGGGCGATGTAGTCGTCCTTGGCGCGGACCTCGATCCAATCTGTCAGCTTGTAGGGCGTGTCGTCCTCATCGCTGGGGCGGTAGAAGAAGCGGACCCGACCGGTCGCGCCGGGCAGGTCGCCGTCACGCATCGCGTCACCGTCGTCGTACGTGTTGCCATCAACCAGTTTCAACCCATCGGTAAGCCGGGCCTGCACGATCGCGGTTGTCGCCGTCACCTCGCCGATCATGATTCCCTGACCCAGTTGCGGCTCGAAGCGGTCATCTGCAAACACTGATGTACAGGCGCATAGGAAAACAAGGAGGAAGATCGGCAAGACGATTCGTTTCAAGATTCAGGCTCCGGCGTTGATCTGATCCAAGCGCGTCTGGTCCATCAGCGTGCGGTGCGTGCCGACGGCCGAGGCCGAGTTAATGTCACTCGGCGTACGCTGTGTGTACGTGCCATCCGAGTGCAAATCCCATGACTGGCGCTGGTCGGCGAGCATGACATCGAGCATCTGCTTCAGTGCCGCCCGGTGGTTGGGCTCGTAAATCGGCGTAATGCATTCAACACGGTTGTTGAGATTGCGGTACATCCAGTCGGCAGAGCCGATGTAGTACTCGCCCTCGCCGTTGTTATGGAAGTGGTAGACGCGGCTGTGCTCAAGGAACCGGCCGATGACGCTCGTCACCTTGATATTCTCGCTCAGCCCTTCGACGCCCGGCCGCAGGCAGCAGAACCCGCGCACGATCAGGTCGATCTTCACGCCTGCAGAACTCGCCTCGTAAAGCTTGCGGCAGATCTGCTCATCTTCCAGCGAGTTCATCTTTGCGCAGATATACGGTCGGTTGGGATCGTCCGCCTCGGCGCCTCGATCACGCCACGCTTTGCAGTGATCGATCTCGCGCTGGATCATGTCCATGAATCGACTGCGCATGTTCGTCGGCGCGATCAGCAGATGCTCGTAGTCCGGCGCGATCGATCGACCGGTCAGAAAGTGGAAGACTTGCACCAGATCCGACGTGATCCGCGGGTCACAGGTAAACAGGCCCAGGTCGGTGTAGAGATCAGCGGTCTTCGCGTTGTAATTGCCTGTGCCGATGTGCGCGTAGGTGCGCAGGGCCTGGCTTTCCTGCCGGACGACGAGCGCGGTCTTGGTGTGCGTTTTTAAACCGACAACGCCGTAGACCACGTGGATGCCCGCTTTTTCAAGGCGCTGGGCAAGCTCAACATTGCGCTCCTCGTCGAAGCGGGCCTTCAGCTCAACGAGCACGACGACCTGCTTGCCCGACTCGGCGGCGCGGATGAGGTCGGGGATAAACGGCGAGTTCTTGGCGGTGCGGTACAGCGTCAGCTTGATCGCGATGACGTCCGGGTCGTTGCACGCCTCGCGGATGAACCGTTCGACCGAATGGCTGAACGACTCATAGGGGTGGTGCACCATCACGTCACCAGACCGGATGACGCTGAAGATGCTTGCCTCATCATCGATGAGGCGTAGCGGCGTGACAGGCTTCCACCGCTCATACTTGAGCTCGGGTTTGTCGGCCATGCCATGCACGACCCACAAGTCGTTGTAATCCAGCTCGCCGGGCATCTCATAGACATCCTGCTCGGCCAGTTCCATTTCGCCGATGAGGAACTGGTTCAGCGGACGATAAGGCGTGTCGTCGACCTCAAGCCGAACGATGCTGGCGAATCGCCGCTGACGCAGCTCTTCGTTGACAACTTCCAGCAGGTCTTCGGCGTCCTCATCGGCTGAACCAACCGCGGCGTTGCGCGTCACGCGGAAAGGCTCGATCTCCTGGATCTCCATGCCGGAGAACAGGTGGTGCACATTGTGGTGGATCAGGTTGTGCAGCGGAATGAAGCGGTATCGGTCTTCATTCTCGCCGGTCTCGGCCTGCAAGCGGATATAGCCGGGCAGGACCTCGGGTACCTTTACGCGAGCGAACTGTAGACCGAAGGTCCCCGACGCGTCGGTCTTTGCCGCTTGCGAATCACCAAGCGGCGTCTTCAGCATCACGCCAAGCGACGTCGAGAGGTTGGAGATGAAGGGGAACGGATGCCCGGGGTCAACCGCCAACGGCGTCAGCACCGGAAAGAGCTGCTCCATGAAGTGCCGCTCGGCTTCGTTCTTTTCCGCATCGGTCAGGTCCTGCCAGTGCAGCAGCTCGACGCCCTGCTCTTTGAGCTGCGGGACGATCTGCTGTTCGTAGCACTGGGCCTGTTTCTCCAGCATCGGCAGGACCATCTCGCGGATGGTTTTGAGCTGATCGACGACAGACATTCCATCAGACGAACGCGTACCGGTACCCATCTCTGCCTGTCGCTTCAGTGAGCCGACGCGCTTCTGATAGTACTCGTCGAGGTTCGAGTTAAAGATCGCCAGAAAGGCGACGCGCTCCAACAGCGGCGTCCGCTCGTCCAGCGCTTCGTGGAGGACGCGCTCGTTGAAGCGGAGCCACGACACCTCGCGGTTAATAAACGCTTCATTGACAGGCAATGGCAAAGACCACTGCGCCTGTTCAGGTTCCGCTGCGGTTTTGCCGTAGTTGGTCGGGTTGGAATCAGTCTGGGTCATGGTCCGAGCAATCAAGAATAGAAGACCGCCATCTTATCACGACGACGCCCGCAGTCATCCTCCTGCCGATTTGCTCATCATTCGCTTACAAGAAGCTCGGCCTCGGTTACAACGACGCGGTCCAGGACCGGGCCGTTCACCCCCGCGTCCAGTGCAAGACGCAGGGTGCCACCGGTAAGCGGAAGGTTCAGCCGCTTGGGCGGGCCGTCGGCTGTGAGCGTATGCCGAGCGACAACTCTCTGGCCGACATAAACCAGCAGTTCGCAGCCTGCCATCTTTCGGCGTGAGGCGGGGATCGCGTCGTCCAGATCCATTGCAACGGACAGCGCCAACCGAGTCGCACCCTTAGGCAACTCAAACCCAATCGTGACCGGCGCGTGCAGGGCGATCGCAGCATCGGCCTTCACGGTTGGTGGCATTGCGACACCAAACACCTCGCCGCCATCTTCCACATCGAATGTGACATCAGATAACGACATTAAGGATGCCTTTGTTGACAATGGCTCGATCGTCATGATGCGGCCCATTGGCAGGGCCACCCGCGATGCCGCAGCAGTCGAATCACCCTCTTCTTCGCCACGGCTGGACAGGATCGGGAGCTTCGATTGACCGATCAACGCATCCCCATCATCACCGCTCGAAAGCTGTGCGTTTTGAATCAACAGCAACGAGCCGTCTGCCATTGTTACCCGAAGCGTGCCGGGCTCCACCTCTGCTGGCTTGGGCTTATTGGCGATGCTCAATGCCTTGACACGTTGCAACGGAATATCGATCGCGTCATCAGCATCACCAACGACAAAGCCGATCGCGTCTTCAGTCAGCGTCTCGACAAAGCCCAGCAGCACCTCGCCGGTCGCCAGTAAAAGCGCATCGTCTTCCGTTGCTGCCGGTGCGACAGCTTCAGCCTGTACTGCCAGCGACAATACTTCGTCCAGCGGAACCTGGATCTGTCGATCATTGTCAATCTTCAGACGTACTGCTTCTTCATCGTTGGATGACACGAGCCTGCCCACAACGATTTGCCCATCGCGCAGCGTCAGCACCGACCGCTGTGCATCCGGTGTCGGCAATTCGGCACGGGTCAGTGTCAGCCGCAGCACATCTTCGGGTTTGAGTGATTGTTCCGCGCCTTTCGCATTGATCACCTTGATCAAGGTGGGCGAAATGGCTTGCAATTCAACCGAGGTCGGCTCGAGGTTCGGGCCGAGGAGGATCGCGCTATTGGCCAGCGCTGTGGTGCTGAGCAGCAGGCTGCTCATAAGGGTGGTCAGAGACTTCATGGAGTGGATCTTATCGCTGGAAAATCGGGAGCAGGCGATAGGGCATCTGCAGGATGATGAGGGACATACCGGTCGCGTAGTCGCCGCCGTGGGCAGAGTCCCATGAGCCATCTGTACTCTGGTCGTCGATCATGCGGTCGCGGATCCGCGGGTAGTAGTCGGCCCAATGCTCGCCGCCTGCAATAAACATGGCCTGGCTGCAATAGTAGTGGCCATAGATTTCATGCCCGCCGCGATCTTCGCCGGACTTGATGCGTTCTTTCAGATACTTCAGACCGTCATTGATTGCGTCATCCCTGTAGACGCCTGCGTAGTAGAGCGAAGCGACGCCCGCCGCACTGCGTGGAAAGGCACTGCTGCCACCCCCAACCATGTAGCGGAAGCCGCCGTCATAACTGTTCTGACAATCCTTGACGTACTGGATCGCATTATCGATCGTTTCTTTGGGCACGTCGATCCCACCCTGCCTTGCCGAGCGCAACGCCTTGACCTGACAGATTGTGACCGACAGGTCGGCTTCATAAGGCACGGGGTGATAGCGCCAGCCGCCCTCGCGGTTCTGTGACTTGACGATCAGGCGGACTGCCTTGACCAGCGCATCGCGGACATCATCATCATCGGTCATGCCATAGACCTCGCCAAGAAACAGCGTGGCAAAGCCGTGGCCGTACATCGGGCCGTGCGAGACATTTTCCGAAGCGATCAATCCAGACTCTTGCGCGTTGGCGAGGATGTAGTCCAGGCCCTTCTGCACGACGTGACCGTATTCGCCGCGGCCCGGCAGTTCCCCATTGGCCAGGAAAGCCAGGCAACAGATCGCGGTCACCCCGACGTGCGACCCGCCATACCGGTCGGCGTCGAAGCTGCCGTCCTTGTTCTGTTGTTTCGCGAGATAGGCCAAGCCCTTCTTCACCGACTCATTGAGTTCGTCGGTGATCTCCTGGAAGTCGGCCGTTTTGCCCGCAGGGTTATCCTGCGCAGCAGCGGGCAAAGCCACTACAAACAGCAACAAGATGGCCAGCGCGCTGCGCAGACTCATTCGTTTTCCTCCGCCTGCTGCTGACTGATCTCGGCGATTCGGCGGTAGAACGCTTCTGTCGCTGCACGGTACACCGGGTTGAATGTTTCGCTCAAGCTCTCAGCCAACTCATCACGCAAACGGGGTGGCAGGTTGCCCCACTCGCCCTCGCGCAGGTCTTTCATCGATAGCTCTTCGTTTCGCACAGAGCCTCGGCTACCGTTCTGTCCACTCTGTTGACCGGGTTTATCACCTTGTTGCTGGCCTTCGCCTTCGCCGGGTTGTTCGCCCTGTTGCTGGCCGGGCTTGTCACCGGGTTTGTTGCCAGGCTTATCACCGGGCTTCTCGCCTTGCTGTTCGCCAGGTTTCTCGCCAGGCTTTTCACCCTGTTGCTCGCCGGGCTGCTGACCCTGCTGCTTGTCGGCCTGGCGGGCCTGGTCCTGCGGCTTGCCTTGGCCGGGCTTGGGTTTCTGCTGGCTCTTGGTCTTCTCAGCGCTGGCGATGATCTGCTCAAGCTTGAGGATGATCTGGTCCTGCATCCGTTGTGTATCGATGCCCGGATCCGACTCCTCGCCCAATCGGATCGCGACCTCTTCCATCTCTTCAATCGCCTGTGCGAACTGGTCGGCCGCCTGCTTGCCGGTCAATGCCTTGTCCAGGTCGCGCGTCAGCTTAGGATCGGTTTCGTCCTTGTCATCAGGATCAGGCTCGTCGGGTTCTTCCTTGTCGCCCGGCTCGTCATCATCCAGACCCAGCAGATCGTCGATCGACGGTTCCTCTGTGCTCTCAGGCTTGTTCTCGATCGCAGGCTCGGCACCGGGCTCTTCCTGAGTGTGTGCCACAGCAGGCAATACGAACACGCTGGTCAGGGCAAGACCAAGGGCGGCGAAAAGCAAAGATTTCATACTGATCTTCATCGGCGATCTCCGATCCGCGTGCTTAACCACACGCAACATCATTCTAGGCCACGTTAATTCCGTGGTTCCTGTTCCCTCGGCTGCATCTGCTCTTTGAGCTTCTCAATCAACTGCTCGCCCAGACCCTTGAGCTCACGCTGCTGCTCGGCAAGATCGTTTAAACGCTGGTTACGATCGGCATCTTCCAACGCATCGCCGGCCTCAGCCAACGACTCCGTCTGATTGCGCAGGACAATCATGACCTCACGAAGCAGCTTGATCTGCGCCAGGTCCGGCACCAGCGGCGGCTCTTCACCGGGTCCGGGTGGTCCCTGTTCACCATCGGGCTGTTCGGGCTGCTCCTGCTCGTCTTTCTCAAACTTGTCCTGTTCGGCCGAGTCATCCAGCGCATCGCCCATCGCGCGGAGCATGATCACCACGGTGCGTTGGTCGTCCAGCACAAGGGTGTCGATGCGCCGGCCAGACAAGCGGTTCTCCGCACGATTGGCCGCCTGGTCGATACGACGGTGAAGCGACTGATAGACCATCGCCTCGCCGGCTTTGTCCTGCAGGTCTGTGGCGACAGTACGGATCGCGGCTTGCTCTTCTTCAAAGCTCTTGTCTTCGAGCTGCTCTTCGTACAGGCGATTGATCTGCCGCCAGTCGCGCCGGCTGTAGTCCTCGTCCTGAACATGCTGCGTGCCGATCGCAACCAGCCGCTCCTGCCGGTCGGCCAGATCGTAGTAAGCCTGTCGCAGAGCGAAGCGTTCTTCCTGTTGCTGCTCTTCCTGTTGCTGCTGCTGCTCTTTGTTGATGGCCGCAAGCGCTGCTTCCAGCGCAGCCAAGGCGTCGGCCTCGTGGTTCAGCGTGCTCTGCTTGTCCGGCACACGGATGGCCTTAACCGCTTCGGCCTGAGCCTGCACGGCTTCACCCAACGGTTCGCCCGCGGCTTCGGTCTTGGCCGACTGCATCGCCTGGGCCTGTACGGCCATCGTTCGCTTGCGCAGCATGAACTGCGGTTGTTCGAGCACGCCCAGTGCATTCGGCTCAGCCGCCTCCGCGCGTGCCAACTGATCACGCTGCTCGTCCACCAGCTTCTGAATCTTCTGAGCCAGCTCCTGCAAAAGACGCTTGAGTTCTTCCTGGCGACGCTGCTTCTGCTTGCCAAGCTCCTGCATCATCTGCTCGAGCGTGTTCATCGCCTGCTGCTGCTGGTTCGCAGCGTCGGCGACCTGGTTCTGGTCCAGCTTCTCGGCAGCCTGTTCAGTATTTTCCTGAAGGCCTTCGCGCTCAGCGATGTCCGCGGCTTCAGACAAGGTCTCAGCCGTGGCCCGTTCTTCGGGGGTCTCGCCATTCTCGCCGATCTGCTCGGCCGCAGCACGCATCTTGTCGATCAACGCCTCGGCACGGTCAGCCAATTCACGCTGCTTGTCCGCGTTCTCTTCCAATTCCTTGCGCGTCGCTTCATCCAGGTTCTCAGCCTTTTGACCGATCGTCTTGGGCAGCAGTTCTTTGGTCTTCTGTGCTGCGCGTTCGGCGTCACGCTGGATCTCTGCCAGCTCAGACTCGATCTCGCCGACCGACTCGCCGGTGTCGAGCGCTGCGACCAGTTCCGCAAGCTGCTCGCGTGCCTCATCCTGAGCTTCTCGCGCCTCGGCTTGGGCCTTCTCTTGATTGGCCTTGGCCTGCTGGGCATCCTGCTTGGCTTGTGCCTCGGCGGCCTTGTCATTCTGGGCCGCGGCATCCTGCTGTTGTTGCTGAGCCTGCTCGCCCTGCTGCTGCTGGCTCGCCGCTTCGTTCAGCGACTGCTGGGCCTGCTCACTGGCCTGTTCTGCCTGCTCAAGTGTTGCATCCGCGCGGTCCAGTAAATCCTCGAGCGCTTCGAGGTTGTGCGGCCGATTGCGCTCCAAGCGATCGCGCAGCGCCTGCACCGTGTCCTGCTGTGCCGCGATACGACGGCTGATATCGCCTTGCTGCTCGGATGTTTCGGCTGGCGGGCTGCTCTCGGTTCGCTCCGACACAAGCCGTTGATTGCGTTCCAGCGACTGCCCTGTATTCCGTACACCACGCAAAACACGCCGAACCTGGTCGGCCAGTTCCTGCTCGGTGATTACACGGAGTCGACGTGTGTCGGACGCGACTGGCTCATGGCGGTAACCATCCAGTTCATAGATGTCCTGACCCATTGCGGTGATCAGCACCTCGTCACCCGGCAGCAGATTCAGATCTCCCAATGCCAGTGTGTAGTCGAGTTCAAGTGTTTCGACTCGGCCTGTCTTGATCAACCTGCCGTCTTCGAGTGAGCGCGTCGCTACCTGCTCGGCATTCTCGGGGGTGTTCTCGCGGTCCGGCACAACGATATCCAGCTTCAATGACTGCATCGCGATGTCGTCCTGCGCCATGGCACTGAGTTCGACGGTTGCATTGGGCAACACTGACTCGTCCGTCGCGGGCTTAAGCAGCACAGAGGCAGGCAGTTCGTCGGCAATCAATTGGACTTGATAAGTCTTTCCGCTCTCGGCCGACTTCAATCCGAAGCCATCTGTCAGCGGCAATTGCACCTGCAGCGTCGAAGCCAGTACACCACTGACGGTAAAACCATCGACGGTATCAGTCGTTGTCTGATCCAATTCAACCACAGGCTCTGATCGCCAACGCATCGCCGCCTTTCCAGCAGCAGGATCTGTCACGACTGGTTGCTTGGACACGAGATCTGCGGCAGTCGTTGCCAACTCGACGGGCAAAGGCTTGTTGAATTTGACCTCGAAAGTGATCGAAGAACCATCAAGTACTGAGGCTGAAACAATCCTGTCAGTCTGCTCATGTAGCGCGATTCGCTGCTCGGTAAGTAGGCCTAAGGCATATTCCGGCGGGTTGCTGGACACAACAACCGACGAGATCTCGGGCCGAGCGGCAAGCGTCAGTTCTTGCGTGGGCGTTGTATCGTCACCAGCAATGTAGCGCACTTCCAGGGTTGCGCTGGAGCGTTGCCCAGACATGAGTGAGCGAGCCACGGGTGGTGGCACATCCAGCATCGCTTCATAGATATGCTCGCCAGGCTGAGATGCGTTCTTCTGCTCGGCGACACGGACGCTCTGCCAATCGCCATCGCCCGACTCATCCAGCACCCGATACTGCACGGTCATCCGCATGCCGTCGGACCAGCCACGCGTGACTTGAGCACGCAGACGCACCTTGCCGTCGGCAGCGAACACCGCATCATCGGGCGTCAGCGCCTGGACTTCGTTGACCTTGGGCCACTGCGTGTCGCCCATCGGAAGCAGCCAGCGCTGTGCGGCTGTCGCCGAGGCCTGCGGTGTCGCCATCACGACTGCGAACAGCACGAGCGTCGAAAGCGCTGCAAGCAGGCAGGCCTGCACCGTCGGCTTAAGCTTGACCATGCGCTTCACGTCGACGCCACGGGTCTTCTCATTCATCTCATCGACAGCGGTCCTGGCCATCGAAGCCGTCGAGCTTGGCTCGGCATAGCCCTGGGGTGACAACGAAAACTCAACGGCGGATGCGAGCGACCCGGCCAATTGCGGGTACAGACGTTCGGCACGCAGCGCGAGTTCGGCAAGCGATGGCCAGAACTTCACCGCCTTATTTAATCGTGTCACCAGCCACACCCCGGCCAAGCCTATCACGACCAGCCCGATCAGCAGTCGCATCGCACCGGGCATCCGCAGCGCGTAGTCGAGCAGGCCAAGTCCGATCGCAATCGGCAGCAGGACCGCCAGCAATTGGGCACAGCGACGAACGATCAGAAGTAACCGACCTGTTCGTCGTACCGACCGTAGTTGTTGCGCGATGTGCTGCAATCCGGGCTCCCTTTTTCAGACCCCGCTCACCTGTTTATCGACGCAGGCGGGCTGCCGACCATACATAGGACGAACGGGCAGGCGGTCGGGTTCCTTGCCGTTTTTTGATTGATACGGGGGGCGACAGGCTCCCCACCATCCTAAACGAGCTTCAGCCCACGGCGAAGCGCCCATTCCAAAGTCAACAGGCCCAGCAGGACCAATAATGCGATCAGGGTGTTTGTGAGTGGCTGTCGCGTCTCGCTGGTCAATTCACGTGATCGATCGGGCACCAGCGCTTCAAGCTGGGCAAGATTGCTCAACTCGATGACCGCCCCGCCCGTCCCGTTCGCTAATTTGATCAGGCGGCCGTGGTCTGTTGCCGCGCGGGCGAGCTCCTGGGCAGGGTCGCGCACCTCGGCGGGTGCTTCAAGCTCCAGCGCGTCAAGCAGTGGCTCGTTGACGCGCAACACGAACCGGCCGGGCTGGTCGCTGCGCCAGTTTGCCTGATACACCGCGCGGGCGCCCGAGTCGAGGTCGCCCTGGAAGCCGGTCGGTCGCAGTTCGACCTCACTGACTTCCCGCAGGTCCTGCTCATCGGCTGAGTTCTGTGCGAACACTTGCACACGAACACTCTGCGGGGCGCTGCGGATCAGCGCGGGGTCGTCGATGATCAGTTCAACCAGTTGCGTCGCGCCCAGATCCACCGCGGTCGGGGATACAACAAAGCGCGCCCGGTCATCGACCTGTTGCAGCCGCGTTCGGCCGAGCTTGCGCATCAATTGAATCCAGAACTGCTCGAAGTAGACTTCACCGCCGACTTTACGCCAGCGGAACGTCTCGTCGGTGCCGACGTAGATCACTTCGCCGCCGCCGAAGCGGTAGAGCACGACCAGGGGTGAAGGCTGGCCGGTTGCCGCGTTAACCATCCCGACAGCATGCGCGAGGGTTCGACTACCCGGCCGCAGAGTTCCAAGATCCTGTGCCCATCGGAATGGCGGCAGGTTGCTGGGCCATTCCGCCAAGGGTGAGCCAGCCTCGTCGCCACGCTTCAACGACAAACGCAACAGGTTCAATTCCTCGGCCGCTTCCGTCGGGACGATTGGCACCTCAAAACCCGTGTCCGGCACCAATCGGCCCACTGAAGAGGGCGTTGTCATCGGCAACAACAACTCAAGATCTGTTCCGGCATACAGGTTCGGCGTGTACCGGTCACCACCGATCCACAACAGGCCCGCGCGGCGCGTTGCAACATGCTCGCGAACAAGAGCCAATTGTTGATCCGAGAAGAAACGCGGGTGCACATCGCCAATTACGATCACGTCGTACGGCCGAATCTCCTCGGCGGTCAGAGGGAAACGAGACAACGGTGTATCGCCTTCCTGTACAAATCCGCGGTCCGCATCAACCAAGAGGATCGACGAATCGATCGACTCTTCGCGCTTGAGCATCGGCACAAGGAACTTGTACTCCCAGCGTGCACGATCAACATACAGCACCTTCAGGGCCCGATCGACCATCGCGATGGAGACCGATCGGCTGTTGTTGTTGGTTGCGATCTCGGCCTGGATCTTCTTGACGCTGCCTTCGTACGACACCTCGGCACGCAGGTTCAGTTCACCGGCCAACTCAGATTGGGCCTGCAAACGTACGGGGCTGTTAAAGCCGTCCTCTTCGAGCGTGCGCTCGTCGACGATGTCGCCCGTGTCTTCGTCAATAAGACGGACAATCACTTTCGCTGGGTCGATGTTGAGTGATTGCGCCTCTCCAGGCACGATGTCCTGACGACGGACGGTGACAGTCAGCGGCACAAGGTCGCCGGCGAATGCGCTGACCGGCGCATCGACACGCTGTACCGCGAGATCCAGGCGTGGCAGCGCACTACCCAAGGGCACACTGAAGACAGGGATGTCCTGTCGCGCGAGCTTTTCGATCGTAGCTTCACCGGTCGGCTGCGGTGATTGGCCGTCTCCAAAAAGTACCACACCCGAGACTGTTCGCCCCGCAGCGGCCTGCAGGACCTGGTCCAAGGCGGTGCGCAGATTCGTCGCCTGGACACTGGGCTCGCTGAGCAGATTCTCACGACTGGGCGGATCGATCGGGTAAGCCTCGCGGTCATAGCCGAACCAGACAATATTGCGTGTCTCGCCAAGCTTTTCTTCACCAAATAGTTCGAGTTGGGTGGCGAGCGCGTTGCGCAACGCTTCGTCCCGGCTGATCGCGTTGCCATCGACCTGCGTGTCGGCGAAAGTCATCGATGCGCTGCGGTCGACCATGACCAGCAGCCAGTCTGATTCGGGGGTGATATCTGTCCGCACGACGGTTGGACCAGCCAGCAGTACCGCCAGTGCGATCAGCAACAGTGTCCGGAACATCGCCAGACCAAAACGCGCCCAGCGCGCCCCTTCCATCCGCGCATAACTGCCGTGCGCGATCGCCAATGCAGCGATCACAATTAAAAGCCATGCCCAGCCAGGCAATGGATACGTCCAACCCAAAGCGGTGTTCTCATCACCCAGCGACATCGAGGAGTCCAGGCCAAAAAGCCTGTCCAACAGGGATCCAAGTATTGGCGTCGCGCCAAAAGTCATACGCCACCCCCCGCTGTCGGCGTGGCGGAACTGCCACGCAGAGCGCCGAGCGCCCGCCCGATGACCGTCGGAGTACTGTGATCTGTCGCGTGGCTGAACCACCGTGCAAGGAACGTCTCCAGCAGCACAAGACCAAGCAGGATCCACAACAGCAGCATCGTCAGGTTCCGGCCCAGCGATGTTTTTGCAAGTACACCACCAGCCTGCTGTCTTTCACTGAGGTAAGACCACCCCCCGAGTTCGTCGAGGAACAATTCCAACGCCCCCTGCCCGCCGACGGTATCACCCGCTGCACTGTCTGCGTTTACTGAGAGCAATCGCGGTGAACCGCCAACCGTGCCTTGATACACGCCTGGTTGATCGGCTGGCCCGCGCATCGAAACATCCTGCCCATCGCTTTGGACCAGTAATTGAATGGCTTTTTCACTTCCCAGAAGGTCCAACTCACCGACACCACGCCACGTACGGTTCAGGCTCGTCTCATGGCCTGCGATCAGAGACGCCTGGCCCGTGCTATTACCCAAGACACCACGCAGCGTATCGTGCATCAACGGCACGAACAGTGCACGGATCGGCAGGTTCGTAAACCGTGTATCCAGCGGCACCGCACTGAAAACCAGCGAACCGTCACCAATGCCGCGCTGAGCCAGCACGACCGGCTTTTCAACCTCTGGCACCAACACATCGTCGGTCTTCAGCACAACCCACTGGTCTTCCGCGTCAGTTGAAAGCGGCAGCCATGACTGCAACGACCACCAACCGAGCTTTTCGCGCCAGTCTGCCGCAAGGAACTGCAGCGCGTCGGGCGGAGCCGTGGTTTCATCAACACTGATGGATTGCTTCGTTGATCCTACTTCTGGTTCGTATCGAACGAGCGCGTCACCAAGGGTCCAGGGCAATTCAAATGAACGTGTCATGGTCTGTGCCCAGTCCGGCTCGGTCTCGAGTGCCGGCGTGAAGACCCAGACCAACCCACCACCCTCGGCAAAGGCCTGCAGGGTTTCCCAGCCTCGCAGCGTCAACTCGTCGGGACGCAGCACCACCGCAGCGTCGAACGACTCGATCGCCTCCATATTTACGGCTGTAGGCAACATCGTTGACAGCTCGAACGACCCGCTCGCGGCTCGCCCGCTCGGTGACAGTGCCGCGCGAACCCATTGCCAGGGCTCAAGCTCACCGGGATTCGGATTGATGTCCTGTTCGTTATCGACCAGCGCTACCTGCAGACGATCTCGCAGACGCACAACAGCCGTCGCCGAATCATCCGCCGACAGCACATCCAGCCCGGCATCACTCGCGTCAGCAACCAGTTCCGCTCGCACAATCAACTCGCGACCACTACCGATCAGTGCGTCGCTGGAGAGTTGCACAGGCAGATCAAAATTGGCGCTCTGTTCACGGGCCCCGCTGCCGAAGCGCACCTCGCGGGTCGTCTCAGCGAGGACCTGGTCGGAAGATGTTTCAACTTTGACCTGCAATTGAACCGTGCGGGCCTGTCCAATTGAACCGAAACGCCGCAAGACGACCTGCCCGCCAACAACGGTCGCGCCGGTGGACTCGGCGACGACCATCTGCCGACGCAGGCTCAGTGCCTTGACCTGTATGTTGTCCGTGCCCTGTGGTGGCTGTGCGGTGACGATGGTTGCGCGTTCGCCAAGGTCTTCCAGTTCGGGTGGCAACTGTTGTTCAAAGTAAGGTGAGGTCGATGGAAAATCACTGAGCAGTACGATTACCGCATCATCGGTTCCCGTGGCGTCCATCGATGATTGCACAAGCGCCAAGGATTCAATCAGCTCACCACGGCTGAAGCGCGGCTCGATTGATTCAATCGCTTCCTTCAGCTTGGCTGAATCCGAGGTCGGTTCGCCGAGCACTTGAACAACCGGGCGGGCCATGCGGAGGATTACGGCCCGGTCGCTCGCCCCCATCTCATCAATTACTGAAAGCGCCTGTTGCTTGTGCTGATCGAGCCGAGTGCTGCCTGCTTCGCGTGTCTGGCTTGAGAGCGCATCGTCAATGATGAGATAGACCACTCGTCCGCTGCTCCCGGTGAGCGATAACCCCGACTTTGAGCAGCCGCTCAAGACCGGACCGGCCAACGCCAGGCCCGCCAGCAAGACAACCATACAACGGACAAGTAACAGTAAAAGTTTCTCGAGTTGTAGCCGCTTACGCTGTTTCTGATAGGCCTCGATGAGGAATCGCATGGCCCCCCATGCCTCGGGTCGGCGTCGAAACCGGCTCATCAGATGGATGATGATCGGGATCGCAACCGCCGCCGCGCCGATCGCTGCGAGAGCGGGCGCGGTAAAGAGTCCTGCGGCTTGGGCGATCGTGTTCATCAACGTCTGGGTCAACTCCCCCGGTTAATCATGGCGGTGCGTTTGGCCAGGAAGTGCGACAGCGGCGGCCCCAGGGGCTCGCTCGTGTTTAACAGGATGTGGTCAATCTGGAACTTCTGACAGGCGCGTTCCACCGCACGGTTATGTTCCTCGACGACTTCAAGATATGCCTTGCGAATCGCGTGGGGGTCCAGCGGCAGTCGGCCTTCACCTTCCAGCCCGCGGAACTCGCTGACACTGCGGAAAGGAAAGTTAAGCTCGGCTGGGTCCATCACCTGGATCACCAGTGCATCGTGGCCTCGGTATCGCAGCCGGGCAAGGCCCCGCTCAATATTGGCCACGTCGTCAAACAGGTCACTGATGAGTACGACCAGTGCCTTGCGTCTCAGCTGGGCGAGCAGCTGATCGAACATGGTGCCAAGGTTGGTTCGCCCCTGGATCGTTTCACTGCTGGCCTTCTGTTCGCTCGGCTCACCAACCATCTGCGCATCGACCAGCGCGGTCGTAATATCGCGCCAGTGGTTCTGGTTGTTGCTCAGTCGTGTTGACTGCTTCACCTCGTCGGCGAACACGCCCAGCCCGACACGGTCTGCCTGATTGAGCGAAAGTTGAGCGAGTGCAACTACCAGTGCACACGCATGATCGATCTTTCGCCATCCCGCTGGGGGTTTGCCCTTGAAGTCGCGACCCGCCCCGCTGGGCGGATTGCCCTGATTCATCAGGTCAGCTTTGGCGCGGCTACCAGTGAACCGGGTGCCGGAGGTGTAGTCCATCGATGAGCTGACATCGACCAGCACCATCAGGTCGAGGTTCGTTTCGCGGACGTACTGCTTCAGGTACAGCTTGTCCGTCTTGGCCATCACCTTCCAGTCCAGGAAGCGCGGGTCGTCGCCGGGCACGTATTGGCGGTGCTGGGCAAACTCGACGGAGAAGCCCTGCATCGGCGAGCGGTGCATCCCGGTCATCAGGCCGTCCACGATCATGCGCGCCCGCAGTTCCAAGGACCCGACGCGCGCGAGCGTTTCAGGGTCGAGGTAGCTGGTGAAACTGGCGGTTGAACTGGGCATAAACGCGTGGGCTAAGAGGAATTGCTGAGGATGCGCTCTTCAGGTGAATCATCCGTGTATGCACGGATGCCAAGCACGTGTCAGTGCAGCACTGCTTCCGCCTGGGCGTCGCTCGCCGCATCGACCTTGATGTGATCCAGCAACTGCGTGATCAGGTCGTCGCTGCTGACGCCGTCCGCCTCGGCGGCAAAGTTCGTCAGGATGCGGTGGCGCAGGACGGGCAGGGTCACGGCCTGGATGTCCTCGGGCTCGACATGGGTTCGGCCGTGCAGCAGCGCATGAGCCTTGCCCGCGAGGATGAGGTTCTGGCTGGCGCGCGGGCCGGCCCCCCAGCGGAGGTAGTTGGCGAGGAAGTCCGGCCGGGGATCAGCTTCGCCTTTCTCGGGGAAACGCGTCGCGCGGACCAGCCTGAGCGCGTATTTCACAACGTGGTCTGCGACCGGCACATCGCGCACAACGTCCTGGATTTGCAGGACCTTTTCTGCGGTCAGCACGTGCTCGACACTCGCCTTGCTGCGTGAGGTCGTGCGCTTAACGATTTCAAGTTCTTCGCTTTCACTCGGGTAGCCGACCTTGATGTTGAACATGAACCGGTCCAGCTGTGCCTCGGGCAGCGGGTAGGTGCCTTCCTGCTCGATCGGGTTCTGCGTCGCGAGGACGAAGAAGGGTTGAGGCAGTGCATGACGCATGCCGCCGGCCGTCACGTGGTGCTCCTGCATGGCTTCGAGCAGCGCGGCCTGAGTCTTGGGGGGCGTCCGGTTGATTTCGTCGGCGAGGATGACATTGGCGAAGACCGGGCCCTTGACGAAGCGCATCTCGCGGTGGCCCGTGGTCTTATTCTCTTCAATGACCTCGGTGCCGGTGATGTCCGATGGCATCAGGTCGGGTGTGAACTGGATGCGGTTGAACTGGAGGCTGAGGGTCTGCGCGACGGTCGAGACAAGCAGCGTCTTGGCGAGACCGGGTACACCGACGAGCAGGCCGTGCCCCTTGGTGAACAGACAGATGAAAAGTTGTTCGATGACTTCGTCCTGACCGACGACGATCTGGCCGACCTGCTCCTTGAGCCCCTTGGCGGCCTGGCTGACCTCCTTTACGAGGTCGGTGTTCGCGTCGGGTGGGGTCTGATCAGACATGCAATGACCTTTCGGGTTTAAACAAGCGGCGATCGAGTATAGCCGTGCAGTTTCGCGGGCGGTGAACGGGCAGGTTGTTCACGGGTTGTCGGCCTAGAATCGCACCATGCCAGAGCTGCCCGAGGTGGAGTGTGTACGTTTGTCGTTGGAGCGTCTTGTGGTGGGACGTACCGTGACAGCCGTGCGCGTCAGCCGATCCGAAGTGATCACCGGTCCAGCCAACGATCAGGCATTGCTGGTGGGGGACAAGATGTCGAAAGTGATCCGCCACGGCAAACAGCTTGCGATTGTTGGCAGGGCTGGTGGGTGTGTCTGTGTGCATCTGGGCATGTCGGGACAACTCTGCGTCACCAGGCCGACCCTAACTAAACGCTTAAACGTCACGAGTGGTTCAGATCTCGGCGACGAACTGCCAGCCCATACGCATGTGTATTGGCAATTGGACGACGGGCTGGGCCTGCGGTTCACCGACCCAAGACGGTTTGGAGGCTTGTGGACATTCAAAGACGAGCAGGCACTATTTGCCAGGCGATGGTCTTCGCTTGGGCCTGATGCATTGCGGATCACGCCGGGGCAGTTGTCCCAAGGCCTCAAACGGACGCGGCGGAGCCTGAAGGCAGCCCTGTTAGATCAGCACATCATCGCAGGGCTGGGCAATATCTATGTTGATGAATTGCTATTTAACGCGAAGCTGCACCCGCTGATGGCTTCTAATGAGCTTGATCGATCGCAGACACATGGATTGGTGCGTCGCATTAAGACGCTCCTGAAGGGGGCTATTGAGCTTGGTGGATCCAGCCTGCGGGACTACGTCGACGCAGACAATCAAAAAGGCAGCCAGCAGAGTCGCCACCGTGTCTATGGCCGAGGTGGGCAACGCTGCAAGCGGCGTGGTTGCTCCAGCATCATCCACAGCGAACAGATCGCAGGCCGGACCACGGCCTGGTGCCCGTCCTGCCAGTCGATGGGATAGATCATGCCCAATCGATCGAGTTTTCCCCGATTGTCCCCCTGCCCCATCTCATTGAAGCTTGCCAGGCTTTGTCCGATCGGCGTCTGCGAGGGTTCTGAAGAGAGAAAGAAAGGATTAATTTCTTCTCTCTCTAGTATAGCGGTGGCGCTTTGTGGACAATTGGCAGGGTGGTCCATAAAGCACTGTCAAAAATAGACTTCCGCCTGTACTGGCGGGTAGAGGAATTGTCGTCTGGCTGGCGGTGGCGCTCGCCGGGCGCCGCTGGGTACCGGATATTGTGGTCCGGCGGGCCCAAGGGGCGGCGAGCCCTGTCGCTCAACTGGGTCTTTCTCTCATCTGCAGCACACAAAGAGCGCGCTTGTGCACGTGTTTTCCACAGTCTTGTGGAAGAGTTGGAAACGCCATGTAACACCCACGGCTGATGCGAGCACCACACAGAGGCAACACGCTTGCCCTGTCATCTACTGATCGTGTTTGGTTTGCGACTCAGGCCTGCTGCTTGATCTGCTCGTTGAGCTGCTGGACTTGTGCAGCGTAGACCGGGTCGGTCTCTGAGCGGCCGTCGACGGTCTTGATCGAGTGCATGACCGTGGTGTGGTCTCGGCCACCGAAATATCCGCCGATTTCCTCGAGCGAGAAGCGCGTGTTCTTTCGGGCCAGCCACATGCAGATCTGCCTTGGCTCGGTAATCGACTTGTGCCGCCGACGCGACTGGAGGTCCTGCAGCTTGACGTTGTAGAAGCCTGTCACCGCATCGATGATCGCCTGCAGAGTGACCTGGTTGTTGCGTGGGGCGGGTGCTTCTGCGCCGAGCATTTCACGGGCCAGATCGATGCCGATGGGCAGGTTCTGCAGCTTGGCGTGGGCGATGAGGTTGGTGATCGCCCCTTCGAGTTCGCGGGCATTGGTGTCGATCCGACTCGCGATGAGTTCGATGACCTCGTCAGGCACCTCGACACTGCGCAGCTGTGCCTTGGCCTTGAGAATCGCGATACGAGTCTCGAAGCAGGGCTTGCCGACCTGCGCAACCAAGCCCCAGTTGAATCGGCTGATCAGACGCTCCTCGAGCTTGGGGATCTCGTTGGGCGCGGCGTCGGAGCTGAGCACGATTTGTTTGTTGTGCTGGTACAGCTCATTAAAGGTGTGGAAGAACTCTTCCTGGCTGCGCTCTTTGTCTGCGAGGAAGTGGATGTCGTCGATGACGAGCATGTCGACGTGGCGATAGCGTTGGTGGAACTCACTCATCTTGCCGCTTCGCACGCACTCGAAGAATTGATTCATGAACGCGTCGCAGGACACGTACAGGATCTGGTAGTCCGGGTTGGCGTTGAGGATCTTCTGACAGATCGCTTGCAGCAGGTGTGTCTTGCCCAGCCCAACCCCGCCATGGATGAACAGCGGGTTGTAGGCCGTGCCTGGCTGGTCTGCGACCGCGACCGCAGCGGCATAGGCCAGGCGGTTGTTGGGCCCGGAGATGAAATTATCAAACGAGTAGTCCGGCGAGAGGACCATCTGGTCCACGTCGTGTTCGCCGACCATGTAATCGGGGACAGGGCGCGGGACGGCCGGTCCGCCGACGGCTGTCGCCACAGGTTTGGATGAGCGAGTGGATTCACTGACAAACTTCACGCCGACCAAGGCCCCGGTGGCGTGCTGTGCGGCCTCGTTGAACGGGTCCAGACACTTGTTCTGCAGATAGTTCTGCTGCACGTTGGTCGCGGTCTGGATCTCCAACCACCCCGAGTCCATGCCGACCGGCTCGAGTTCTTCGAACCATTGTCGACAGATCGGTCCGTGGTTCTCACGGAGGTAGTCCATCAGACGCTGCCACTGCGCGCTGTCCAGTCGGGTCATCGCGGCTCCGAAAATCAATACACCATTTTTAACCGTGGGTCACACTAAGGCCGGTCGGGCTGGGGCTGCCTCGGTTGGCCGTGAACGCACACGGCATAGAAATCACTAACGCAACGGTAAAGCTAACGGCTGCAGCACCACCGTGTCAATACAACATCTCCACATTTACCGACTTGACAAACGCACAACTACAGCGCCCGCGCTAACCCCACGAAAAACAGTCATGTGAAGTGTTCGATAGCCCATGCGGTGTCAGCTTATCAACATAAGACCCACACTCAGACGCTTTTGTTCCTGTGTGAACGTTTTATCCTGTCAAACACAGCGCGTCATTGAAGCCGCTTGCCGATATCATCGCATGTCATGTCGTTACGTCGAAAGGTCATGTTGACCCTGTTGATCGCGGCGGTGTTGCCGATGCTTGCGGTGCGCACAGTGCAGGCGGTCTCGATCTATCGCCTGCAGAGCAAGGTCGCCCAGGAAACGCGCGAACAACTCAACAACCAGGCCCAGAAGGACATGCGCCATTCCGTGGAGGGGTACGCCCGGTCATTGGACCAGGTCGGCCGCCTGGGCCTGGCGCTCTTGAACAATCAAGCAACACAGGCCGAGATACGCTTGGCCGCACCCGCCAGACCGAACCCGGTCAAGGTGCCGAGCATTCAGGAGTTTGCTGCTTTCGAGCAGCAAGGCACGGGCCCATACAAAATCGAGTCAAGCCTGCGTCACGCGGTCGTAACCGATCAAGGTGAATTGCAGCCTTTGATGGTGAGTTACGACACACAGGTCTACCTGTCATTCGAAACGCTGGTCACACAGGAATCTCAAGAACAACTGGACAAACTCGGCGGCATGACGCGCGTTTATCGCGAGATCCACGACAAAGTCGACGAGACGATTCTCTGGCAGTACACGACGCTCGATTCGGGTATGCACTTTTCTTATCCGGCGAAATCAGTTTATCCCGAAGGCTACAACCCGAAGGATCAGGACTGGTACCAGCGTGCGATCAAGGCGCGGCGTGCGGTGACCAGTGCGCCGTATGTTGATGCGTCAACAGATCAACTCGTGATCACCTTTGCGCAGCCGATCATGGGACGCAATCGGGCGATTCAGGGCGTGACGGCGTTGGACCTGCGCGTCAGCAAACTACTGGATCCGGATGCGCTCAGCACCCAGTGGGCTGATGAAGCAAACGTCGTGATTGTCTCCAGCCACCCGGCGCGCGATCGGCGTGTGCCTCGACTCCGCCCGCTTCAACGCACTGGACCGACCGACAATCCCGATCGGGTTCTTGATACGTCCTATCCCGCCGACACCTATATCGTCGCCGACTTGATACACGGGCACCGTGATCGTCTGGACAGACAGGTCATCGAGACCGTTAACTACGACAGCGCGGAAGACCGGAAAACGGTTGCGAACGATCTGGTCAACGGTGTCTCAGGCGTTCGGCGGGTCTTCATTGATGGACAGGACCGGATGATCGCCTATGGCCAGATCGGCAGCGGCGAAGAGGGGCGGCCTGTCTTTGCAATGATCATCGTCCCAACGCGCACGATTCAGGAGCCGGCCGAACGGACAGTCCAGCAGATGCACGCGAACCTGACCGCGTCGCTGGTTACGACCGGGGGGATCCTGGTCGTGCTGCTTATCATCGTGTTTGGCAGCGCGTACTTCATGTCCTTCCGCATTACCCGGCCGATCACTGAACTGGCCGATGCATCCAATCGTGTCGCGGAGGGAGATCTGGATACGAAGGTCAGGGTCAAGGGCAAAGACGAGTTAGGACAGCTCGGTATCGCGTTCAACCAGATGGTGCCGGCCCTGCGTGACCGGATGAAGATGCGTGAGTCGCTGCACGTGGCGATGCAGGTTCAGCAGAGCCTGCTGCCGAATCATCCGCCGAAGATGAAGGGGCTGGATATTGCCGGGCACAGTGAATATTGCGACGAGACCGGCGGCGACTACTACGACTTTATCCAGCTCGATCAGCTCGGTCCTGACAGCCTGGCCATCGCCGTTGGCGACGTCACCGGGCATGGCATCGCGGCCGCCCTGCTCATGGCTACCGGCCGGGCCCTGATTCGCAGCCACGCCAACACCACCAATTCACTGGGTGAGGTCTTTACCGCGGTCAATCAGCAGCTCTGTGACAGCGAGTTCACAGGCCGGTTCATGACCGTCATGTACCTGATCGTTGAGAACCCCGGCGAGACAGATGGGCCTATCCGTATTCGCTATATGTCCGCTGGGCACGACCCGGTCGTGGTGTATCGACCCAGTGATGACAGCTTCTTTGAGCTTGCAGGACACGACATCCCCTTGGGGATCGACAGCGACTGGCAGTACAACGAGCAACTCTCCGATGCGCTGCAGGAAGGCGACATCCTTGTCGTAGGCACCGACGGGGTCTGGGAGTGCTTTAATTCTGACGATGAACAGTTCGGCAAGGACCGGATGCGCGAGGCGATTCGGTTGTCAGGTCATGGCAGTGCCCAGGACATTGCAAAAGCGGTAAGCAAGGCCTGTGAGCAGTGGCGCGGCGAACGCGAACAACTCGACGACATCACGCTTGTCGTGGTGAAGCTTGATAGCTCGCTGAATCATTAGTTTGTATGATATTGTTACGCTTCAGGGCCTGCTCAACCCTTGAAACGGTGGCAGCACTCAACCCGTGATCGCGTTTGACAGTTATCAGTGCGAAGGCTTCTTTGACGAGATGTTTGATGCGCAGGGCCAAGTTCGCCCTGAGGCGAGGCTCCTTGTTGATTTGGTCCAATCTCTTCCAGAAGGTGAACTCGAGTCGCGTAAGGCCGCAATCGAGCGTGCGATGTATCGGCTTGGTGTCACATTTACGGTTTATGGCGACGAGGCGGGCACAGAGAAAATCTTTCCCTTTGACATCATTCCACGAATGATTAGTGCCGCAGAGTGGGTTCGTATTGAACAGGGCTTGAAGCAGCGCATTAAAGCTTTGAACATGCTGGTTGATGATATCTATCACGACCAGAACATCATCAATGATGGCATTATTCCGAGGCATATCCTCGAGATGGCCGATTCCTATCGACCACAGTGCTGCGGGCTTAATCCGCCTCACGCAATTTGGTGTCACATCGTTGGGACCGACCTGATTCGTGGTGGTGACGGCAAGGTCTATGTTCTTGAAGACAATCTGCGATGCCCCTCGGGAGTTTCTTATGTGTTGCAGAATCGTATGCTTATGAAGCGTTCATTCCCAGGCATATTCGAAGGTTCAAAAATTAAGCCGGTCTTCGATTATGCCGCTCGTTTATATGAGACACTTGCATATCTTGCTCCTGAGAGAATTCGTAATCCAACCGTCGCTGTGCTTACGCCGGGTGTCTACAACTCTGCCTACTACGAGCATTCGTTTCTCGCACAGCAGATGGGTGTCGAGCTAGTTGAAGGTCGAGACCTTGTTATTCAGGATGGCTTTGTTTACATGCGGACCACTGACGGTCTGCAGCGTGTGGATGTGTTGTACCGCCGTATTGATGACGACTTCATGGACCCACTTGCTTTCCGTGAGGACTCAATGCTTGGCGTACCTGGACTCATGCAAGCTTACCGTGAGGGCAATATCGCGCTAGCGAACGCACCTGGAGGTGGCGTTGCCGATGACAAGGTTATGTACGCCTTTGTGCCTGACGCCATACGCTACTACCTCAACGAAGAACCTATCCTCGCAAATGTCCCAACTTATCTTGCCGTCAAGGAAGATGACAAACAGTTCATGCTTGAAAACCTTGGCGAATTGGTTATTAAGGCTGCGAATGAGTCTGGCGGCTATGGCATGCTAATGGGCCCAAGCTCCACTAAGGAAGAGCGAGATGTCTTTGCACGCAAGATCGAAGAAAACCCTCGGAATTACATTGGCCAGCCGGTTGTTTCACTTTCTCGCGTACCAACCATGATCGATGGGTACGGTGAAAAACCCCACTTCGAAGGTCGACATGTTGATCTTCGCCCCTACATACTCTATAGCAAGGACATCTGGGTTATGCCAGGAGGTCTAACGCGCGTTGCTTTGAAGAAGGGCTCGCTTGTGGTGAATTCGTCGCAGGGCGGGGGCAGCAAGGATACGTGGGTTGTTGAAGCAAATGGTTTGTCAGGTAAGGAGCGTGAATGAGATGCTTAGCCGTGTGGCGGATTCGATTTACTGGATAGCACGTTACGTCGAGCGTGCTGATCACTTGGCACGCTTCATCGATGTAACGCGTGAATTTGTTCTTGACCTACCATCTGGTAAGGACCAGTGGCTACCGTTGATTTTAGTCACTGGTGATGAGTCATTGTTCTTCGATCGTTTTGATACTGCGGATGCTGATAGCGTTATCAAATTTTTGACCATCGATAAACAGTACGTCGGCTCAATTATTTGTTCTTTAGATCAGGCTCGCGAGAATGCCCGCTCAGTTCGAGAGACGATTGCCTCGGAGATGTGGGAGCAAATAAACGACTTCTATCACTGGTTCCATGATGAAAGTCGGGGTAATGGGATGCTGATGCGTGAGCCCGGCGACTTCTATCGCATCGTCATGCAGCAGTGCATGCTCTTTCATGGGATTACCGATGCCACGATGTCTCGCGGCTTGGGCTGGCACTTCGCGAACCTTGGTAGACAACTTGAGCGTGCTGATAAGATTGGTCGATTGCTTGATGTAAAGTACTTCACACTTTTACCTAAGGTCCAAGACGTTAATACGCCACTGGACAATATGCAGTGGTCTACCCTGTTGCGTTCTGTCTCTGGTTTTGAGATGTATCGCAAACGGTATCAGGAGATCGAGGTCCGTCATGTTGTAGATTTCCTCGTGCTTGACCGCTTGTTCCCACGTTCTGTTCAGTATTGCTTATTTGAAGCCGAGCGGTCATTGCATGCGATTACAGGCTGTCCAATTGGCGCATTCAGTTGCCGAAGTGAGCAACTGCTTGGTCGGCTCTGTGCAGATATGTCCTATACTGAGATTGACACGATCATTGAGAGTGGGCTGCACGAATTTATCGATGACTTTCAGGCTCAGCTTAATCAGGTTGGTGACGCGGTATTCGATCGTTTCTTTGCCGTCTCCCCCACAGCTGAGCCCAAGAATGAGTTACAGGAGTACAGTGGCGATATTTCTCCAGAACTGTTGAAACAATCGCACCTGCAACGCAATCTTTAGCCCAGCAGACATTCTGATTAAAACAATATTCTGCTAAGAGAAGTTTTCAAGTGCACTGATCTTTGATACGACTTGCTCTGCACTGGCGATTGTCTTCTGCACATATCGAAGCTTATTGATCACCGGACCGCGGAATGACCGGCCCATTAGATCCTTGAGCCCCATGTCGCGATTGATCTCATTCAGTACCGTGCCCAGACGGATGAATTCACGAACCATCTGGCTGATATCCATTTCACTTAACAAGTCCGATCCACTACGAATGCCCATGTGGTAGGACGTATCCAGCACTGCTACAACCTCTAAATAGGTTGCGAACGTCTCAGCAAAGTCTTCCCAGGGATGCATCGATGCGTACGCGCTGACGTAGTGTTCTCGCCAGTCGGCTGGGGGGCCCTCGCGGTAGTAGCAGTCGATTGCCTCGTGGTATGGAGGGATGAGGTGGCTTCCAAACACTGCAGCAAAAGCATCTTCATCCTGCTCTTTGACCAAAAGGTCCCAATAGTAATGCGCCAGTTCGTGTCGGAAGTGCCCGACGAGCGATCGATTACGTTCGCCAAATTGCACACGAAGACGTTCACGTTCGACGGGATCAGCCTCGTGAATATTGATCGTTATGACGCCATTGAGGTGGCCGGTCATGACGACTTCTTCTTCGTCCAGCAAGGCGGAAGTTGTGACACTGCCCGGCTCAGGTGCTTGCACCGTGTGAGGCTCTTTAAATTCAAACGACAGCGGCGGAGTGTAGCCTTCTTCAACAGTGCCGCGAGGCAGGCCCAGTAGATTCAGATAATAGAAGGCACGGCGCTTAGCGCGTTCGAGACGCTGCCACTTGATACGGTTATCGCCTTTATCCAGGTCGGGGATAATTGTATTGAACCTGCAGCAATCACAGAATTTTTCACTCGAGTCGGCCGCTATGCAGCGGTTACAGACGCTCTCGACAGAGTAGTTGTGGCATTTCCGGAGTTCTGTCCCACAATTCATGTTGCCGCACCGGTAACCTAATGCTTCGCTACCGATCAGCGCAACCAGCCTATTGCATGCCGGGCAGTATCCCAGCTCGCGTGAGCAGGAGATGCACTGTGAGTTGTCGTAGAAGACAGTCTCATGGCATAGGCAATGGAATCGTCGCATAGTGCTTGTAGTTCGAGAGGATCAACTGACACATTGTAAGGCTATAAATAAACCGTCGCGATCTGCGACGGCTTATAAACGTTTAACTTATGCAGCAAGAGTGCGTTTGATTAAAACACCGGCTCTTTTTCATCCTTGGGCAGGATGACGATCATGCGCGGGTTGTCGCAGGGGGGCAGTGCATCGCGGAGGTCGATGGCCTGCTCGGTCGTGGTCTCGGGAAAGTAATCATTGATCACGCTGGCCAGCAGTGGGCCGGTCATCTCGCCGCGGAGGTTCAGCGGGAGGATCTCGATCTCGGGCATCGGCTGATGCTGCATGTGCTCATTGAAGTAGTAGTCGTGATAGTCGGCCGGATACGACGACACATAGCGTGTCGTGTATGGGCTGTGCTCCTTGGGCAGCGGCGTCAGTGAGCCGAGCATCACCTGCAACATGATCGCGAGCGTAGGTACGGCCAGGCTAAAGTGCCAGACGCGGTATCCCTGCTTTCGCTTGATCTTTTTCGAGCCTCGCGATGATTTCAAAGCTTTGCGTTTCATCGTGTACTTTCTCTTCATGCCTGATGGCACGCCCCGGTTAGGCCAACACCACTTTAGCGAACCATCTCGGTCGGCGGCAAGGGTCTTAGCAGGGTTTTCTCAATCATTCAGCTGGCAGGCCGCCATACCGAGAGATAAGACCGATCTCGGCAGTAAAAGTTTCGGCGATTTCGGCATTTTTATGAAGTCCATCACGCTTTTATTGCGTTTAATCAAACATAAGGACTATGCTGAGCCAGGAATAACACGCCTGCGTACTACGTTTGAATCACAGGCCGACCTCGGCTGAAAGGACAAACGCGTTGATCGCACCCGTATTGCCAGAGAACGAAGAAGAGCGTCTCGCCTCGCTGCATGCCCTGGAGCTGCTCGACAGCCCACAGGAGGAGCGTTTCGATCGGATCGTGACGCTGACCAAGGCGGTGATGAATGTTCCGATCGCCTATATCGCGCTGATCGATTCGGACCGGCAATGGTTTAAGGCCAAGGTGGGTCTCTGTGACACGGTGACCCAGACATCCCGAGACGAGTCGTTCTGCGGGCATGCGATCCTGCAGGACCAGCCCTTGATTGTTGAAGACGCGCTGAAGGACCCTCGTTTTTTTGATAACCCGATGGTGACCAGCGAGCCTTTCGTGCGCTTTTATGCAGGCCACCCTCTGAAGAGCCAAGCAGGTCACAACATCGCGACATTGTGTGTCGTGGATACACAACCGCGAACATTCACTGAAGATGATATGACCAAGTTTCATCATCTTGCCGCGATGGCGGAGCGCGAGCTAAGCATGCTTGGCGTCATCGCAACCCAGCGTGACATGATCGAAACGCGCAACGCCTTGGTCGCCTCGCAGCAGGCACTGGCACGTGAACTCTCTGAGGCGGCGGACTATGTCTATCAGTTCCTGCCTCAGCGCGAGGTTGGCATCGACGAGTCGGTGCACATTGATTACCAGTTCATCGCGTCGTCACGTCTGGGCGGGGACCTGCTTGGTTACCACGATATCGACGATGATCATCAGGCTTTCTGGCTGCTTGATGTCACAGGCCACGGTGTGGGGGCGTCGCTGCTGTCTGTCTCGGCGGGTAATGCGATCCGCTCGGGCCAGCTCAACGCTGACCCACGTGACCCCGCGGCGCTGATCGCGACACTCAATAATGCGTTTCCCATGGACCGCAACAACGATAAGTTCTTCACCATCTGGTACGGCGTGTATCAGCATTCGACGCACACGCTGACTTATGCCACGGCTGGCCATCACCCCGCGGTCCTGATCGATCGGCAAGGCAGTCGTGAAAGCCTGGGGATGCCGGGCCTGATGATCGGCGTGATCCCGGACAACGTGTACACCGCCGAGTCCATCAAAGTCGAGGCTGGCTCACGCCTGTACCTCTTTTCGGACGGCCTGTACGAAGTCCGGGGCGGGGAAGAGGACAAGTTGCTTGGCCTGGACGGCATTGGCGACATCATTCAGACCGCCAATTGCGGGGACTGCTCCAAGACCCGCCTCGAGCAGATGCTTGCACTGGTGAAGGCTTACCGCCATGGCGAAGAGGCGTTCAGCGATGATGTTTCGTTGCTGGAAGTCGAATTCGTGAAGTAAGCCCTAGAGCCCGTTGATAAACGACTCAATCCCACTGAGGACCATCTGGACGGCGATCACGGTAAGCAGCAGACCGGTGAGGCGTTCTGTCGCGATGACCAGACGCCTGCCGAGCAGCTTGAGGATTGATGCGGAGCACAGCAGGACGCTGGTCGCCAAAGCCCAGGCCACACCGACCCCGATCAGGCCCTCAACGAACCAGTTTTCATTCGTGCCGTGAATCAGGATGACGGTCGCAATCGCGCTGGGCCCCGCGATCAGCGGCGTCGCGATTGGGACGATCAAGGGCTCGCCCTCGATCTTTTTTTCTGCGCCCATGCCCCCTTCCGAGGGAAACAGCATTTTCAGCGCGATCAGGAACAGAACGACGCCCCCGGCAACACTCAGCGAGGGCTGCCCCAGGCCCAGCAGACGCATCAGCTGTGGCCCGGCGACGAGGAACAGCAGGAGCAGGAAAAGCGCGATGAGGCATTCGCGCAGGATGACTTTTCGCCGCCGATCGGGCGAAACCTGATCCAGCAGGCCCAACAGGATCGGCACATTGCCGAAGGGGTCCATGACCAGGAACAGTGTGATAGCGAGTGTCAGCCAATTCATTGGCCCGGTACGATACCAAGATGCCCAACGACGAAAACCGCCTGACCGTGATTGAAGAGAAGCTTGCGCATCTTGAAAAGTACGTCGGCGACCTCGACGAAGTGGTTCAGGACCTCGCTGCCCGTCTGGCGGCACAGAAGGACGGGGTTTCGGCAGTGCGGAAGATGCTCGAGGACCATCTCAGCGAGCCGGAGGGCCCCACCGATTTAGCCGACGAAAAGCCGCCGCACTGGTAACACCACGGCAAGGCGGCGGTCCTTATTTTGGCATTTCATGTTCGATTGACAGGAGCGATATGACAACCCGACTTTTTAAGCTACTTGCGCTGATGTGCCTGTTGTGTGTCAGTACGCTGACAACACATGCCGCGGAAAAGCAGCCGCCCAATGTTCTGCTGATCTCGATCGACGATCTCAATGACTGGATTGGCTGCATCGGCGGGCACCCGCAGGCGTTGACGCCGAACATGGATGCGTTAGCCAAGCGAGGCGTGCTGTTCACCAACGCGCACTGCCAGTCGCCGGTGTGCAACCCCTCGCGCGCGAGCATGATGAGCTCGCTGTACCCCGAGACGACGGGCGTCTACTTCCTTAACCCCGACCTCTCCCAGTCGCCGGCGACAAAGGGGAGTACGCTGCTGCCCGAACGCTTTGTGCAGGAGGGCTACCACTTCACCGCGGCCGGCAAGCTCATGCATGGTGGGCAGAACCAGAAGTACCTGCCCAACTACGGCGGGTCGTTCGGGGGGTTCGGGCCCAGGCCCAAGAATAAGATCTGCCCCTACCCCGGCCACCCGCTCTGGGACTGGGGTATCTACCCGGACAAGGACGAGCTGATGCCTGACCATCAGATCGCGTCCTGGGGCATCGAACGGCTCAAGCAGAAGCACGACAAGCCGCTATTCCTCGGCGTCGGGTTCTACCGCCCGCACGTCCCGCAGTTCGCCCCCAAGAAGTGGTTCGACAAATTCCCGATCGACGAGGTCCAGTTGCCGGTGACGGCGAAGAACGACCTCGACGACCTCTCGCCCTACGCGATCAACCTCACTCGGCTCAAGCATGTCGCGCCGACGCACGAGTGGGTGCTGGAGCAAGACCAGTGGAAGCCGCTGGTGCAGTCTTACCTGGCCTGTGTGAACTTTGTTGATGCGCAGGTCGGGCGTGTGCTTAAGGCGCTGGACGAGAGCGAATACAAGGACAACACGATCGTCGTGCTCTACTCCGACCACGGCTTTGAGTTGGGCGAGAAGGAGCGCTGGGCCAAGCGCAGCTTGTGGGAGAACAGTACGCGTGTCCCAATGATCATCGTTGGCCCGGGGATCGAAGGCGGCCGTGTCTGCAACAGGCCGGTGGAGTTGATTGATATTTACCCAACGTTGTTGGACCTGACGGGGCAGAAGGCCGACCCGAACCATGAGGGCCAGTCACTGGTGCCGCTGCTCAAAGACGTCAAGGCTGACTGGCCTCACCCCGCCCGCACGAGCTTTGGCCCGGGTAACGTTGCGATTGCGACCGATGGCTACCGCTACATCCGCTATCACGATGACACAGAAGAGTTCTATGACCACGCAAAAGACCCGCATGAGCTGACGAACGTGATCAGTGAGGCGGCGTACAAGTCTAAGATTGAGGCGCATCGTGCGCACCTGCCGGCAAGCTACCACCCCATCCTGGGCAAGGGCTCGACCGGGCACAAGGCGTTTGAAGCAAGCATGCCCAAGTGAGGCAACCAAGGGAGATTTCCTGATGCACAACACTACGACAGCACTTTCGCGCAGAGCTTTTTTGGCGGCAAGTTCAGCGGCCAGTCTTGCGATGCTATCGCCCCACGTCTATGCCGCAGAGCCGGCCGATCACAGGCTGCGGATCGGCGCGGTCGGCGTCGGCGGGCGTGGCGGATCGAACCTCAACGGTGTCCGCTCGCAACACATCGTCGCCCTCTGCGACACGAATCCAGGCGCACTCGAGGCAGCGAAGAAGAAATACACCGATGCGAAGGGCTACTCGGACTGGCGCGAGATGCTGACGCGTGACGACCTTGACGCGGTGCTCGTCAGCACGGCCGACCACCACCACGCCTCGATTGCGGTCACCGCGATGCGTAAGGGCATGCATGTTTACTGCGAGAAGCCGCTTGGTCACACGCCATGGGAAGCGCGTCTGATGCAGGATGTTTACAAGGCGCGGCAGGACAAGATCGCGACGCAGATGGGGACGCAAATCCATGCGACGGACAACTACCGCAGGGTGGTTGAGCTTGTTCAGGCCGGGGCTGTTGGGGCCATTAAAGAGGCTCACGTGTGGTGCAGCCGATCGATCGGTGCGATTGGTCAGGTCACTTTGCCCGAGGAACCTGTGCCTGCAGGCTTTGACTGGCAAGCCTGGCTTGGTCCCGCACCCGACAGGCCCTACAACACCGGTTACTGGAAAGGCGGCAACCTCAACTGGAACCGCCGATGGGACTTTGGCAACGGGGTGCTGGGCGACATGGGCAGCCACCTGATCGACCTGGCTTACTGGGCATTGGCATTAGACCGGCCCACGAGTGTGCAGTCCGAGGGTCCCGAGCCAGACGACCACCAGTGCCCGCCTTGGCAGGTCGTGACCTGGGAGCATCCCAAGCGTGGCGAGGGCGCGCATCAGTCGCCTTGCAAGGTTGTCTGGTACCACGGGCCCGAGGGCATGAAGCGCCGCGCGGAAGTCCTCCAGCCGATGGTTGGCCAGGACACACAGATCGGCAAGTGGGGTATCGGGGTGACGTTCGTTGGGGACAAGGGTGTGCTCACTGCCGACTATGGCAAGCGCGTGCTGAGCCCTTCTGCTGATTTCAAAGACTTCAAGGCTCCAGAACAAACGATCGCCAAGTCCGCTGGGCACTACAACGAGTGGCTCGCCGCATGCAAAGGCGAGGACAAGGCTGCGACGCTGTGCAACTTCGACTACTCCGGCAAACTCATCGAGCACAATCTCTTGGGTATTGCCGCACATCGCCATGGCGGGAAGTTGAAGTGGGACGCCGATCAATTCACCTTCGACAACAAGGACGCCAACCAGTACCTCACCAAGACCTATCGTGAAGGCTGGGAACTCAAGCCCGAAGCCAATCAAGGCTAAACAAGGAGCCAACCCATGAACGACCAGGACAGCACACCGACGAATCAGAACATCACCCGGCGGGGTTTGATCGGGGCTGGGCTTGGGACGATCGCGCTCGCCAGCACTGCAACGACTGCTCGTGCTGAACACCACGGCGATAAGGACAAGCAGCCGGAAACACCGCGTGCTTTTATTGACGGCACGGGGCCGGGCTTTGTTGAATTGGGTGAGAAAGACTTCGCCAAGGTCAACTCCGCGGATGACACCTGGTCCTGGAAGGATGGCGTGCTTTATTGCACAGGTAAGCCGCTCAGCGTCATGCGCACCGCGAAGATGTATACCAATGTCGAGGTCAGCATCGAGTGGAACCACCGCGAGAAAGGCGGCAACTCCGGACTGTTTGTCTGGTCCGACAAGGAAGTGATCGACAAGATGACAAAGTCCGGCAAGCCGGGCCTGCCCAGTGGCATCGAGGTGCAGATGCTTGATTTGGGCTACGAAGAGAAGTTCAAGAAGCAGTTCCCAAACCGGGACAGCGGTTGGTTCACTTCGCACGGCGACGTTTTCCCCGTGCGGCAGAAGATGAAGCCTTTCCCCCCGCTGTCGCCCAACGGCTCACGCAGCTTCCCCAGCGAAGACCGGGTCAAACCCCACAACAACTGGAACCACTACTACGTCCGTGCGATTAATGGCGAGGTCCGCCTCTGGGTCAACGGCAAGGAAGTCTCAGGCGGGACGAACTGCTCAACAACGACAGGCTACCTCTGTCTTGAAGCAGAGGGTTCGCCGATTGAGTTTCGTAATATCCGATTCCGCGAGTTGCCGTGACGCAGGGCGTTAAGGCTGAGCTTCCCAGGTGGGCGTCCACTTGAGTTCGTAAAGCTCTCGAGTAAGGATCGTCTCGGCGTGACCATCCATAAACGACACGTTGGTGTTCTTGTCGTGATGGTTGGTCAGGAAATCGGTCATCATGCCATAAGGCCTGCCCCACGAAGGCTGAGAAGTGGGGGAAGGGAGCTCGCCATAGAGCTCTTCAGCGGGTTTGGGGTTGTTTTCTCGTGGCCAGCCGTCGACCCAGCTTGAATCGCTGAAGACATTGCGCTCACTCGGCGCGGAGATATTCGACATGATGTCGGGCCAACCGCCTTCTCCGAAGTAGGGGTTGCCGGTGCCGCCGGCATGTCTTACGCCGCCGGGGCCGCCGTCCGGACCGGATTGGATGGTCCCCTGGTTGTCGCCGAGCCGGGTATACAGATAGCCGTTGTAACCGTAGCTGCCTTGTGAGACGTTTGGTCTGGTATCAAAAAACCATGATCGATTTGGATCGTGCACAACCCAGCTGTTGCCCGCATCTTTCCATGCTCGGGCACCCTGACCTTCAGCTTCAGGGCAGATATAGATCGGGCTTTCGACGTAGCGGATGTCGCCGATGATCCGTGTCGCGTTCCCATCGATGTACTCTTCGATCATGTGCGTCCAGAGGTGGCGCTCTCGAGTTCCGTTCGTGATGGTCTGGTACTCGGGAAGTACGCCGTTGCGGTCCGTGGTGAGCGAATAGATCCCCGTCGCGTTCTGCCGCACGTTGGATAGGCACATCGATGTCCTTGTCGATTTTCGGGCGGCGCCGAGCGCGGGCAGCAGCAGCGCGATCAACAGCGCGATGATGGAGATAACGACCAAGAGCTCGATGAGCGTGAAAGCTTTTCGGGACATTTGTGAGGTACCCATTTCTTTGATGCTTGAGTGCAGATAGACTGATCGGTGAGGCGCGTTGTTTGAAGCGGCTTAAGGCGGGTAGACCCATTCCTGGTGCCAGGTGAGATCCCACAACCTTTCGAGCCCCATTGACTCGGCGTGCCCGTCGACGAACCCGACGTTCTGTGTCAGCTTGTGACGGTCGATGACATATCGCTTCATCATCGACCCGGGCATGGTGCTCAGGTCGGTGAAGTCGGTGGGTTTGGGGTTGGTTGCGGCGGGCCAGCCATCGACCCAGGTCGCATCGAGGAAGATGGGCATTTTTGTCGTGTCGGCAACATTCTCAACGAAGTTGGGCCAGCGCTGTGGTTGTGAACCCGGGCCGTAGCCGAAAGGCCGGCGTTGATCACCTTTACTTGAGTAGAGGTAGCCGTTGATGCCGTAGCTGCCGCCGTAGATCCCGCCGCTGGGATTGTTGTTGTAGGCGTGGTACCAGGGCTGGTCGGGCTCACTGGCAAAGATGCCCCCGCCAAGCGCTTCAACCTGCTGGTCGCTGCGGTCCTGAGGCGCATCGGGGCAGAAGGTCTGTTCGTAGTACGCGATGGGGACCCCGCCACTGGTCTTTCGTGGCGACTCGCCGACGTATTCACGGATGGTTGCGGTCCAGAGGATGTCGCGCTGCAGGTCGCTGTAACGCATGAACTCGCCGTTGTTATCCACGGCGTAGTTGTAGTAACCCTGTGCCAGGGTGCGGACCTTGGCCAGGCACTCGGTCGTCCGTGCTTCTCGTCGCGCGGCACCAAGTGCAGGCAACAGGATCGCAATCAACAACGCGATGATGGAAATCACCACCAACAACTCGATCAATGTGAAAGCTCGACGTAGCATCAGGGTCTCGAATGAGATAAACGAATCAAGCAAGCGCCGAACGGCCGCAAACCTAGATTCTACCCGACCAAGCCTGATTTTCCAAAACAACTTCTGTTTTTTAGCCAAGCGGCGTACAGAACCAACCACTCTCTCGGCCGAGGGAGACCTGCTGCAGCAGGTGCAGTTTGATCTGGCCGGCCAGCTTGCCGACGACCTGAGTGGTCTGATCGGCTCGGTCGGTGAGCAGGTGCAGCATGGGCTGGGTGTCGACAAAGTCGTGGTCACGCTGGGTGAGCGCGATCAGCTCGAGGTGGTCGTTGACCCAGTGCCCCGCTTCGATCAGTTGCATGACAGAGCGGTTGAAGTCCGCATCGGCCTGCGAAAGGATATGGACGGTGCCCAGTGCATCAACGGCGAGTTGGGTATTGGGCTGATCGGGGATACGCGCTTCCAGCGGGACGGGGTTGTCCAGCGCGGCGGGCCCTTGCGCGAGTAGCGCGATGAGGTCCAGCTCTGGCTGGGGCGTGAGCACGCGCGGCGCCGGGGCGGGTCGCATCGGTGTTCCGACGTTGGCGGTTGTCGCAGGAGCCGGCTGTGCTGCTGGTTGCGGTGCGGGTTTGGCTTTAGGCGGGGCTTGTCGAAAGCGCGGCGCTGGTTCTGGACGCGAGGCCGCGGGCCTTGCCTTTGGTGCTGGCGGGAGCTTTGGCACTTTCGCCTTGGGCGGCGCGGGCGTCGGTTCGAGCGCGGGCTGTGGGGGTGGCGCCGGCTCGGGCGTGGGCAATGGCTCGGGGACTTCCAGCGAATCAAAGAACGACACCAGCTTGGGCCAGAGCGCGACCGGGTCGGGGAAGCTGCCCAGATCGCGGACCTGCACCGGCTGCATACGACGCAGATGACCAACCAGCTCAATCGGGTTGATCAGGTCGTCATACAACTCGTTACCAATGCGTTTGACGGCTTGTGCGGCGGCATCATCGTCGCTGCCCATGATCATGACGCCGACGTTGCGGTCGGCCAGGCGCGGGTCGTTGTGCACCGCTGTTCGGAGCGATCGGCTTGCCGCGGCGATCGAAGCGTCGTCGCTGCCGCAGAGTATTGTCCAGTCGTCCACGGCCGCGAGTCGCGAGAGGGTCTGCGCGTCTGCGAAACTGTCAAAGCGGATGAGGATCGTACGGGCCGGGGTGCTGTCACTTCGGACAAGCGCATCGATCAGCCCGACGAGCCCGGTACGCCCGTTGCGCATGGGGGGGATACGCACGGTCGTTGCGGGTTGGCTTGGCGCAGGTTGTGCCTCGGCGCGCGGCTCGACCAGTTCGAGGTCGATCGCTTCCTCGCCGACATGCAGCAGTACAACGGGCCCTTCACTTTGTGCCAGCAGTTGTGCGTACTGTGTGAGCCATGGGCCGGACATCCCCGGCAGGTTGCCCATCAATACCGCTTCGAGCACCGCACGCGGCGCGGGTTCGTCGGTCACGCGAGGCGTGTCGGATTCCTCCTCCGTCACTGGATCCATTTCAACCAGTGTTGGGCCGACACCGAGTTCCTCAGCTTCGTCCTCGGTCAGCCGGAGCACGGGGTGGCTGTCGCCGAATTCGTGGGCAGGCGGTTCGTCTGCGGGCGGGCTGGTGAGTGCGTCGCCATCACCGGTATGCCCATCACCGACTTTGGGTGAGAGCTTGATCGGCGCGGGGCCCTCGACCAGGCTGTCTTGTGTCGGGTCGGTCAGGTACAGTTCGGCCAGTTCATCGATCTGTTGCCGGCTGGTGGTGTCATCCATGACGGTCACTGTTGAGTTGTTGGTTTACCCGACTTCGAGCACGCTGTTGAGCTCGCCGAAGGGGTTGGTCTCTGTCGCAGGGTTGTACGGGTCTTTCACCCACTGCCCATCGACGACCAGGCGGTAGCGGTACCGGCCCGGCGGGATGTCGATGCAGGCCTGCCAGACGCCAAGCTCCTGGTGCTTGTTCATCGGGGTCGAGGCGGGGTTCCAGTTATTGAAGTCACCGGCGATGCCGACCTTGGTCACGCCTTCGCCCGGCTGGACGAAGAGCGTACCCTTATGGGTCTGGCGGAAGCCGTAGAGCTTGTTGAGTTTTTCCTGCAGACCGGGCCGCTGAACGGGCGGTTGCACAGCCTGCTGGATCGGTTGGATTGCGGCGTTGGGTGTCGGCGACGCGACAGCGACCTCTGGCTCGGGCTGCGGGGCTGGTGGCTGGGGTGCGGGCGCTTTCGGTACCGCGGGTGTCGCAGGCGCTGGCGCGGGGGCTGGTGTTGCCGGCGAAGCCACACCCTCTTCGGCTGCCTGCTTATTCAGCCGCTGGGTCAGCTGCGCAGTGCGGGCGGACAACTCGCGGGCACGCTCGACCAGTTCCGCGGCGCGGGAGACCGAGGCGTTGTCTTCTGCGATTGGCGCGGTGCGTGGCGACTGCGGCACCCGGCCGGGCATGGTCTGATTGACACCAACCTGTGCCTGCATCGCGATCTCGGAAGCCGAGGGCAAGGCCCGTTTGTCCGGCGGGTTGGCGATGAGCCAGTTGGTCAGTTCGTCGAAGTCCTTCATGCCGCGCGATGCACCGTCGTATTCGGTGATCGGCTGGCCGAAGCTGGCGGCTTCTTTGAGCTTGGCGTTGAAGTTGATGACCAGTGGCAGCACCTTGTCGCCGAAGTGCTTCTTGAGTTCGCTCAGGATCTCGCGTGCGAGCTTGGTACGGACGTCGTAAAGCGTGGGCAGCACCTTGAAGCGGACGTTGTGTCCGATCTTCGCGGTCAATGCCTCGATGGTTTGTTCCTGACGATAGCTGCCCTGCATCGCGAAGTAGCCGGTCTCGACCGGGACGATGACCTCGTCGGCGGCACGCAGCGCGTTGAAGGTGAGTAGCCCAATGCTTGGCGGGCAGTCGATGATGCAGTAGTCGTAGCGGTCGGCGCTGGGTGCGAGGACCTGGATCAGTCGCCGATCGCGGTCTGCGGCGTTGGCCAGGCGCTGTTCGATGCCGGCCAGCGCAACGGTTGAGGGTGCGAGGTCGAGTTGGCGGGAGATCTGCCAGACGATGTCAGCGATGCCAACCTGCCCGTCCATCCCGTGACGCAGGAGATCGGCGATCGACTGGCCGATCTGCTTTTCCGGCACGGCAAGTCCCAGGGCACAGTGACCCTGCGGGTCCATGTCGACAAGCAGTGTCTTATGGCCACGCGCGGCGAGGGTGGCGGCGAGGTTGATCGACACCGTGGTCTTGCCGCAGCCGCCCTTCTGGTTGATGATCGCGATGGTGCGCACGTGGTGTGCCCCTTCGTCCGTGATGGGAGCGTCGGGCCGGTCCATTCCGTCCCATTCGCCTTTTCTAACGTCGGCGGGCTCCGCCCGGCCGGGTACATCCATGTTTCGCGGGCGACAGAGACGAATCCGATAAGAGCCCGCTTAACGAGGCTATCGGGGTTCATTGGGCCAAGGCTTGAGGATTTTGCGTCTGTAGACAGGCTCTGGGGCCTTTGCCTTACCATTTAAACGATGAACGCCGATCCGCCCTTGATTCTTGCCAGTCAGTCGCCCCGCCGGGCACAACTGCTTGCCGAAGCAGGCCTGACTTTTGAACAGCGCTCCCCCCCTTTTGCCGACCCGGATCAGCCCCCGGATGACCTGCGCGGGCATGAGGCGGAGGCGTATGCGGTCGCCCTGGCCCAGCAGAAGGCCAGGAGCATGGCCGACGCGGTCGATGGACTGGCATGGATCCTGGCGGCCGACACCATCTGCGTGGATGACACGGGCGCTTTGGTTGGTAAGCCACGCGATCGGGCGCATGCCGACGTGATGTTGCGATCGTTCTGCGAGACCGAGCACCGGGTGATCACGGGCGTTGCCCTGCTGCGTGTTGGGCCAGAGACGTCTGAAATGCAGGCCTTTGCGGACACCGCGACCGTGACTTTCGGGTCGATCCGGGATGAGCAGCTTGATGCGTATCTCCGGTCGGATGACTGGCAAGGCAAGGCCGGGGGCTACAACCTGTTCGATCGTCAGGATGCGGGTTGGCCGATCGCGGTTGTCGGCGACGAGACGACGGTGGTGGGGCTGCCGATGGCCCGGTTGGTGCCGAGGCTGCATGCCTCGCTACACTCAAGCCCATGAGTCTTCGTCAGCAAGCACTCGAGGCGATGTCCGGGGAAGACACGACACTGCGTGGCGGTTGCCTGCGTGCGGCGTTGACGTTGGCATCACCGGCTTATGCCTTGGGAAACGCGCTGCGTTCGGTGGGCTTTGCGACGGGCATGAAACGCACTTATCCGCTGGGTCGGCCAACGGTGTCGATCGGCAACTTAACGACCGGCGGCACGGGCAAGACACCGATGGTCGGCTACGTGGTTGAACAACTCATCAAGCAGGGGCATCGGCCTTGCATCCTTTTGCGTGGCTATCGCGGGGGCGATGAGGCGCAGGAGCATCAGCAGCGCTGGGGCGAGGCGGTGAAGGTCGAGCCCAACCCGGACCGTGTCGCTGCGGCCATGCTCGCCCTTGAAGACGATTCTTCCATCACTTGCTTTGTACTGGATGATGGCTTTCAGCACCGCCGGGCGCAACGCGACCTGAATCTCGTATTGATCGACGCAACCAATCCCTGGGGCTATGGCTATATGCTTCCACGTGGGCTGATGCGTGAGCCGAAGTCGGCATTGAAACGCGCGGACGAGGTCATCGTGACACGCAGTGACCAGGTCGATCCCGAGGCTCTCTCAAAAATAGATCATGAAATCGCGTCGATTGCGGGCAAGCCGCCAATCGCTCATGCGGAACACAGTTGGGTCGGCCTGGTTGATGCGGAGGATCGTGTGCATCCGTTGTCGGAGTTGCAAGGCAAGGCCGTCATGGGCGTCGTCGGCATCGGGAACCCTGCTGCGTTCGAGGCAACACTTGCCCGGCACAGCGGGCAGGTGCTGCACTGCGAAGCTCTGGCCGACCATCACGGCTACACGCGAAAGCAGTTGCTCCGCTTTGTGGACCTGGCGAAGACAGCGGGTGCACAGGCACTCATCACCACAGAAAAGGACTGGGTCAAGTGGGCGTCGCTGCTGGAGGATGAGTCGGTGGATATGCCGATTTACCGCGCAGCGCTGTCGATGCAGTTTCGAGATGGCGGTGAGGGAATCGATGCGTTACTTAACGCAATTGAGCAGTGAGCTCACCGATTGCCGGATGCTCAGGGGCAAGGGTCTTGAGGTTGTGCAGTGAGATCCTGGCATCATCGATACGCGCGGCCTTGATCTGCCAGTCCGCGAGTAGCGCCGTGAAGTTTGCGAGCGTCTCGTTGTCGCGCGCCTCGGCCACACGGTGCCACTCGGTGATGGTCTGCAGGTAGTTCACCGCGTTTTCCAGCTGGTCAGCGCGTTGGTAAAGCTTGGCGCGCAGCCGGGCCGACTCGATCCGCCAAGGGGCGTCGGCGAACTCGCTCCAGGTGTAGCTGAGCATGGTGACGGCGTCTTCATCGCGGTCCGCGTCCATGTAGATGCGGGCTTTCTGGATGTGGTAAGCGGCGATGTCGCCGTCGCTGTCGAGCTTGGCCATCTTGATCGCGCGATCGACCAACGCCAGTGCGGCACTGAAGTCGCCTTTGACGACGGATACATCGGCCAGGCCGGCGTAGGCCTCGTGCCTGTAATTGGTTTCTTCGCCCGGCCCGCGCGCATCCTTGGCCTGCTGGAACATGCGCTCTGCGCTGTCGATATCTTCAAGTGCAAGGTGCAGCCTGCCAAGTGCGGCATAGACCTCGCTGTCTGCCTGGCCGTTACTGGCCGCCTGCTGGTAGTGGGCCAATGCCTGCTTGAGTTTGCCGAGCTTGGCGGCGCAAAGGCCGGCCATCTTGTTGAACTCAAAGGCGTTCTGGTCAAAGCTCAATGTGGCTTGCCAAGCGGTGTAGGCCTGTGGCCACTGCTTCAGCGCCATGCGCGCCTGGGCGAGCAGCACGAACCCGCCTTGGCTTTCGGGGTGGTCCTCGGTAAACGCGCGGGCCTGTCCTGCGATGCGATTGAGGTCCTGCTGTTCCTGCAGCGCGGTTTGGAAGTCCTGCTGCAGGGCACCAAGTTTTTCGTCGATCTGATCCTGTATGAGCGGCGTGGGATCGGCGGTACCCTCATTGCCCGGATTCATCGCGAGGTAGACCACCGCACTGACCGCTACCGCCAAAAGCGCAATTAATACGATCCAGCCGACGGACACCGCGCCGCGGCGATGCATTCTCTTTGATTGTTGCGTGGGGCGATCTGTCACCCGTGCAGCGTATCACATCCCATCAGACGGATACATCTGCTTCGGTTGTTGGTGCCGGGTCCGACACAGGCGAAAGCGGCCTGTTCCCGCGCGGCACCTTGTATTGCACGCTCGGCGCAACCACTGGCGCGGTGCTGGGCACATGGATCGGCGGCCGGGACAGCGCCCCGGAAATCAGCAGCCCGACGTAGACCGCAACTGAATATCGAACCCAACTGGACATGCTTTTACTCACCGATTCAATTGCCGGCCCGGCAACGAGAATCTGCCTTGGAGGTGTGTTGCGATGGTTTTTCGGCTGCACAATCGCTACAGACCTATACTCCGACCATGCTCGAGTTGTCGCGCACAGTGCGGTTTTGTCTGTCGGGGGAGATGGGCGATCTCACATCGCCGCGCGACAACACGTTTGGCGCATGGCCGGCGATGCGTGGGCTTGGGCGTTACTACGAGATGGATGTCACCTGCAAGGGCGAAGCCGACCGGCAGACGGGCTACTTCATCAATATCAAGGCGATCGATCAGGCGGTGCGCGAGTACGCCCTGCCGATCCTGATTGAAAAGATCGCTGATGAGGCGAACGCGGCAGAGACCCCGATGGGCGCTTTGATGGGCGCGTTGTTCAACGCGCTCGATCCGCCGCTGAACGGGACGGTTGAACAGGTGAGGTTTGTGCTGACGCCAACCCTGTCTTTGGGTATCGAAAGGAACGACATGAGTACGATTGTGATGCGACAACAGTACGAGTTCTCCGCAGCGCATCGCCTGCACGTGCCGACGATGACTGATGCCGAGAACCAGGCGACCTTCGGCAAGTGCAATAACCCCGCGGGACACGGCCACAACTACTGCGTCGAGGTCGCGGCACGTTGCCCAATCGGTTCTGATGGTGTGGCGCTGGACCCGTCCGAACTGGACGCGGCGGTTGATCGCGCGGTGATCCAGGAGTTGGACCACAAGCACCTGAATGTGGATGTGCCCGCTTTTGCGGAGTTAAACCCCTCTGTTGAGAACATCGTCAAGGTCGTCTGGCAGATGCTTGAGCGTAAACTGCCTGAAGGTTGCACGCTGGACGAAGTCAAGGTCTGGGAGACGGGTAAGACGGTGTGTGCGTACCGCGGGCAGTAATGGGATTACACTCAGGCCATGCACCCTGCCGCTCTCGATGACGATGCGCTATTAAAAGATTGCACGGTCACGTCCGGCCGAGCGTCCGGGCCCGGCGGCCAGAACCGAAACAAGGTCGAGACCGCGATCCGCATCACGCACAACCCGACAGGGATCGATGCCAGCGCTACTGAGCGCAGACATAAACAGCAGAACAAGCAGCAGGCGATCTTTCGTTTGAGGGTCAAACTCGCGACGCAGATACGCGAACCGATGGACCCGAGTCGCGAACCCAGCGCGCTCTGGATATCACGTATTAAAGGCCGCAAGTTGCTGATCAACCCGTCGCATCTGGACTTCCCGACACTGTTGGCTGAGGCGTTAGACCGGATTGCAATGTTGCAGCACGACATGTCGGCTGCGGCGCAGGCGATGGGAGTTTCAACATCGCAACTCCTGAAGTTGGTCAAGCATGAACCTGACGCGCTCTCATTGCTGAATCAGGCAAGGCAGTTACGGGGGCTTCGGCCGCTGCGCTAGTGGAAGGAAGACAGCAGCGATAATCCCAGCACGATCAACCAGACGACCGACAAGCCAAGGAGGATGTATTGCACCTCAGAGCTGCGGCTGCAGAGCCACTTACGGAAGCCAAGGATGATCAATGGCGTTGGGATCCAGGCCATCGCTGCGAAGTACCAGAAAAATTCGAAAAATTCGGAAGTACCGGGTCCGCCTGAACTGATTGTGATCAGCAGGAAAAAAACACCTGCACCCGCGATCATCGCGTTCAGGATCAGCGTGATCGCCCAGGCACGCTTGAAGGGTGCATCGCTGCCCACCGTCAGCTTCAGTGGCAGCCCGCACTCGGGGCAGACCGGCTTACTGAGCATGCGAAGGTTGTACCCACAGGCCGGGCAGGGCAACTCTCTTTCAGCCAAGAACATCAGCAGGTGATCTGAGTCGGTCCTATGCGTATGTTGGATATCAGTCTGCGGCGCGTCGCTCATTGCAATGATTCTAACGCCCCGGTCTGATGAGATCGGCCATGCTGCCAGATGAATCAGGAGACTTTGTGCTGTACCGTGGGGTACGCGTAGTCCGCGACGCGCTGGATGAGTTTCTGCCGATCGACGGGCTTGCTGAGATAGTCGGTACAACCGACGAGCAGGCACTTGTGGCGATCGGTAGGCGAGGCATGTGCGGTCAGCGCAATGATGGGAAGGTCGTAACCGTTGTCACGGAGTTTTGCTGTCGACCCGTATCCGTCGAGCACCGGCATCTGCATGTCCATGAGAATGACGTCGTAGGGTTCACCGTTCTCCAGCGCCTGCATCGCGTCATTGAACCCCAGTTCGCCATTTTCCTGAAGCACAACGGTTGCGCCGGCTTTCGTGAGGAAAAAGTTGAATAGACGCTGGTTGTCGGGGCCGTCCTCAACAACAAGGACACGCTTGCCTTTCAGCGGGTCTTTCTTATCAACAACACTGGGTGCTGCCGGATTTGACGTGGCTGGATTCTGTTCGGCGACTCCGACCTTGAATTGTGCGGTAAAGGTTGATCCCTCTCCCGGGGTGCTGGTGCATGTGAGTGAACCGCCGAGCATCGAGCAGAGGTTGTGCGAGATCGTCAGGCCAAGGCCTGTACCGCCGAACTTACGCGTCGTGGATTCGTCGGCCTGAGAAAAGGGTTTAAAGAGTTTGGCGGTCTGTTCGCTGCTGATTCCGATCCCCGTATCAGTGACGTCACAGATCAGCAGGCCCTGTTCATCACATTGCGATTCGTATCTCACTGAAAGTGTGACGCCGCCTTGTTTGGTGAACTTAACCGCGTTGCCGATGAGATTGAGCAGCACCTGCCGGACCCGTGTCGGGTCGGACTTGATATTTCTGGGCAGACTGCCATCGCTGATGAAGTTCAGTTCAATGCCTTGCGCATCCGCTTTGGGTGACATCAGGCTGATGGCGTCATCAAAGATCTCTGCGGGTGAGCATGTGATCTGTTCGACACTCATCTTGCCCGCCTCAATCTTGGAGAGGTCGAGGATGTCGTTGAGGATATTGAGCAGGTGCTTGCCGTTGCGACGGATGGTCTCTGCGTGATTGCGCTTGTCGGCTTCAGTCTGCCCGCCATCGAGGAGCAGGTCCGCATAGCCGAGGATCGCATTCATCGGCGTACGGATCTCATGGCTCATATTGGCTACGAAGTCGCTCTTTGCGGCGCTGGCCAAACGGGCATGGTCACGTGCTTTTTCCAGTTCGATCTGCGCGAGTTTCTGTTTGTCGATATCGACATGCAGGCCAACGATGCGAATGATCGAATCGTCAGAATCGCGCTCGGCCGCCTCGCCAATTGTGTTGATCCACTGCCATTGCCCGGACTTGTTGCGCATGCGCATCTCACAGGTGTAGCGCGCGGTTTTATTGGAGAGATAGTCTTCGATCGCCCTCATCGCACGCGGCAGGTCTTCCGGGTGCGCCAGCGATTCCCATGTGGCGAAGTCCATCGGCAATTCGCCAGACTCATAGCCCAGCATCGTGTACCACGTATCTGAATAGTAAACGGTATTTTCTTTGACATACCAGTCCCAGAGCCCGGTGCGAGAGGAATTCAGCGCGAACTCCAGACGGTGGCGCTGGTCTTCAATTTCTGTGATGTCCTGGGTTGTACCGAACATGCGGTAGACTTCGCCGTCGTCGTTTACTTCGCAGCTGCCCCGCCCTTCGATCAGACGGACGGAGCCGTCTGGCAAAATCGTGCGGAAGCGCATGGTGTAGGGCTTGTGATCTTCCATCGCCTGTTGCACGACGGAGTGCCAATGCTCACGGTCATTGGGATGGATCTGCTGTACGTGTGCGTCGAAATCGGGGGCGGGCTGTTCGGTCGGGACGCCGAACATACGCTTGGTCTGATCGGACCAGAGGATTTCGTTGTTGGCTGGCGTCCATTGCCAACTGCCAATGTTGGCTAGTTCTTGTGCTTCATTCAGACGTTCGATGGCATCCTGCGCGGCTTCTTCCGCTTTCACGCGTTCGGTCAGGTCGTGCCATACGACCAGCAGTGTGTCTTTGCCTGCAAGTTTCACCGGATTTAACGTGACTTCGACGGGTATGTTGCTCCCGTCTTTTCGGCGGTGTATCCAGTCAAAGCGGTGGTAGCCATTGTCCCTGGCGGCCTGATCCAGCTCGATGCACTTTTCCATCGATCGCCGGCCGTCTGGCTGAAACTCTGGTGATAGTTCTGCCGGGTGCACCTTGAGCATCTCTTGCTTGTTTTCGTAGCCAAGCATGTCAATCGCGGCCTGGTTGCAGTCGATGATGCCGGTCTCGTCGAAGAGCAGGTGTGCATCCGTTGAGTATTCGAAGAGCACTCGGAAGTTCTCTTCCTTGTTTTTCTGCTCAGTGATATCAGAGAATGTCACCGTGAAACCATCGCCACACTTTGCAGCCTTGATACTGAACCAATGGTTCAGGCCGTCGTGTGCGTAGTGGTGCTCGGTATAGAAAGGCTCGCCGGTTTCCGTGACCTGTGCATAGGCATCGAACAGCCCGTCTGTCTTGTTGCCGGGGAACATTTCCAGCAATGTATGGCCGCGCAATTCATCAGCCTTTCGGCCGACGATTTCTTCACTCTTGCGATTAATAATATCGATCCTGAAATCAGCGATCACTCCCTTCTCATCGCGGATTGATGAGAAGGCCATGATCCCATCCAGCGAACTGTCCAGTACGCCAGCAAGGAGGTCAGCATGGATGGTGATTGGAGGGCCTGGACGCATGAATTGCTTACCTACTCGTGTGAGAACACGCTTCCCAGAACTGATAATCGGCACAACCCGAATACATCTTCACCAATCGCACGAAACCACAGCGGCACCCTAACCCCTACCTCCGGACCGGACGATGTAACCGGAGCAGGACCTTGTTGTTTCGGACCGCCTGAGGCCGTTTATGCTGCGTGTCGAGATCAAAGCTGCTCGTCCAGAGATGACGCTGGCGTTGCCTGTGATGAACCCACGGCTGCCGGGGCATCAGCTGCTGCATGTCGGATACGAGTTGACGCCGGCGGTGATCGAGAAACTCGATGAGATGCGCGTACGGACGATCTGGGTGGACTACCCGAGCCTGTCCTTTTTAAACAAGTACGTAGACCCCGGTGCGATCGTGATTCGCGCCAATGTTGTGACGCAGATGCAGAACACCTTCGAGGCCCTGCAAGAGACCTCCGCAGCAAAGCTCAATTACGACGCGTACACCAACACGATCTCTGACCTCGTCGACAGCGTGCTGACCAATCCCGAGGCCGCACTGTTTATTGGCGACCTCTGCGAAACCGAAAGTGGCGACGAGATGATGCGCGCCGGATCGTCCGTGACCTATTTAAGCATCCTGCTGGGGCTTAAGCTCGAGGGCTACCTCATCAAGCAGCGGCGTCACGTCACAGAGCCAGAGCGCGCAAAGTATGTCGTCCCCTTGGGCGTGGGCGCGATGCTGCATGACATCGGCGTGACGATGCTGCCCAAGGAAGTGGTTGCCCGTTACAACGAGACGCACGATGAGAGTGATCCCGCATGGCGAGAACACCCGGCTTTGGGCTTCCGTGCGGTGCGTGGCCGGATCGAGCCCGCTGCGGCGACGGTCGTCCTTCACCACCACCAGCAGTTCGATGGCAGCGGCTACGCGGGCAAAGACTTTCCCGTCCAGGCGGGTGAGGGTATCCACATCTTCGCCCGCATTGCCGCGGTTGCGGATGTGTTTACACGCCTGAGTAACCCCGCCAGCGGCGAGCCGATGCCACAGGTCTGGGCCTTGGCCGCGATGCTCAGCGAGAAACTGCGCACCCGCTTCGACCCCAATGTTCTGCGGGCACTTGCTGAAGTCGTGCCCCCCTATCCGCCCGGCAGCAGGGTCACGCTCAGCGATGGCAGCCAGGCAATCGTCATCGACCACCACATCTCGGATCCCTGCAACCCTACGGTCCAGCGTCTGCCCGACAACGTGCTGCCCAAGCCCGGCCAACCACTTGGCGAAACGATCAATCTTCGCGAGCACGACAAGCTGAACATCGTTGCCTGCGACGGTAAGCGGACCGAGCCCTACAACTTCGGCCCCGAAGCGATCCCGGGCAACCGTGAGGCGATGCACGGCTGGGCGTGATCGTTGTTCCATCGCATATCCAAGCCGCTGCGACCATCGTTCCGATAAATAACGGACGATGTCGGTGTACCTGAACAACCTGAGCGCGATCGCGCGTCACCATCCACAGCTGGCGGAACAGCTTTCATTGGTCGAATCTGCGCAGCTGGCGTGGGCCGAGTCCAAGGCCGGGCCCATGACCGCGGTGCGCACGGACCTTGGCGATCGGCCCGTCGCACTGGCGAGTAAGTACGACCCGATCAAGGAAGCACAAAAACTTGTCGAGCCGGTCGATCACGCCAAGACGGCCTGTACCGTGATCCTTGGCTTCGGTTTGGGCTATCACATTGATGAGGTGGTTAAGAAAGTCGGCCCGCGCGACCTGGTGATTGTGTACGAGCCGGACCTCGCTCAACTCAAAGCCGTGTTGGAGAAGCTGGACTGGACGCGCTGGCTGGGTCAGAACGGCTTGATCCTCGCCGGCCCCGATGCGACCAAGTCGATGCTGCTCTCGCGGATCGAGCAGCGCAGCGCGACGCCGACCTTGGGCACGCAGTTGATCACGCACCCCGCTTCTCGGCAGCGATACAGCGACGATTTCAACGCGTTTGGCAAGCTGGTGACGGAGACGCTGGCGTTCTGCCGCACGAACGTCGCGACCGCGCTGGTCAACGCGACGCGTACTGTCAGCAACCTGACGAACAACCTGGCTCAGTATGCCGCCGGCCCGACGATAGCTGAACTCGAAAACGCGGCGAAGGGCTACCCGGCGATCTGTGTCGGCGCCGGCCCGTCGCTGGTGAAGAACCTCGATCTGCTCAGCGACCCGGAGGTCCGCAAGAACGTCGTGGTGATCGGTGTGCAGACGACGCTGAAACCGATGCTGCAACGTGGGATTCGACCGGACTTTATTACCGCGCTCGATTACTCGGCGATCTGCACGCGTTTTTATGAAGACCTGCCCGACCTACCGGACGTGACGCTTGTAGTTGAGCCGAAATGCCACCCCGCAATCATCGCCGCCTACCCCGGGCCGGTGCGTGTCTGCCCGAGTAAGCTCAACGACAAACTCCTGGGTGACATGGCTCGGCCGATGCCAACCATCAAGGCCGGCACCACGGTTGCACACCTGTCGTTCTATCTCGCAAAGCTCTTGGGCTGCGACCCGATCATTTTCATTGGTCAGGACCTCGGCTTCAGTGATGGCTTGTACTACGCTCCCGGTACCGCGGTACATCAGGTCTGGGAGCCGGAACTGGGCGCGTTCAACACAATCGAAACGATGGAATGGACGCGCGTTGTACGGATGCGTGGCAACCTGCGTCGCGCGGAGGATGTGCATGGCCGTCCAATCTTTACGGACGAGCAGATGAGCACCTACCTGGGCCAGTTTGAGCGCGATTTCGACGAGGCGAAGCAGGCCGGGCTGACGGTGATCGATGCCACTGAGGGCGGGATGCCCAAGCAGCATACGCAGCTGTCGACGCTGCGTGAGGCGCTGCAGGAGCATGCGACGCGCGTTGTGCCGGACCTGCCGACTGTGGAGCGCGGGCTGAGCCGGGAGCGGCTGTCGAATCTGCGCGGGCTGTTAGACGGGCGGATTGATAGCGTGAAACAACTTAAGCGTGTCACGCTGGACACAGGCAAGCTGCTCAAGCGACTTCGAGAGCATCAGCAAAACCCCAAGAAAGCGGGCAAGCTGTTTGAGCAGGTTCAGAAGAACACCGAGAAGGTCCATGGCGAACTGCGCGAGGCGTTTGAATTGGTCGGTTCGGTCAACACCGTCGGCACGTTCCGCCGTGAGCGAGCAGACCGCGGGATTCATCACACCGAGCATGCAGATGAGTACGAACGCCAGCTCGCACAGATCGAACGTGACTTGGACAATATGGATTTCATTGATCAGGCCTGTGACGAGGCGTTGACGATCTTCGGCGAAGCAAAGCAGCGTCTGCAGGATGCGATCGATTTGAGCGGCAAGAAAACGAAAGAAAAGAGCTTACAGCCCGCGGCGTAAATCGGATTTCATATCACCTCAGCGCCAACCCCAACCATGACTTCTATCGCCATCATCCAAGTCGATTTACACCATGGCCGATTCGGCCACGCGGTATCGTTGATGGATGACTTGGCAGGCAAAAGCGTTCTACAGCACACGATCGATCGCGTCGCGCGGATCGAGGGGATTGACGAGATCGTGTTGATGCATCCGTCGGATCAATCGCTTGAAGGTCGGTTCGACATACCAGGCGATGGGCCAGCGGTTACAACCGAAGCAGCACGGACACGCGAGCAGGATGCGTGGTTTCACAATGTGATCGAATCGGGCCGCAAGTGGTCGCTCACGGCTTGGCGTGGCGGCGTCGGTGGGATGACGATCTACGATGAGATGCTCCCGGCCTACCCGTTTCTTCAGGTGATGCAGGCGAAGGGTGCCGAGTCGCTCGTCGCGTTGCGCGGCGACTGGTGTTGCATTGATCCGGCGATTGCGACCCAGCAGCTCGAACTGCACCGCTCGGCACCCGAGGCGATGAAGCTGACGTTCACGCAGGCGCCACCCGGACTGACGCCGGTTGTGATCCATCGCAGTGTGCTGGAAGAGATGGTGGCGAACAACGCGACGGTGGCGAACCTGCTTTGCTACAACCCTAAAAAGCCAGTGATCGATCCGGTGGGTAAAGACGTGAATGTGCAGGTCCCCGCTTCGGTGCGCAGCCAGTACCGTCGATTTGTGTATGACACGCCGCGCGCGGTCGAACACCTGCAGCAGATTGCCGAGGCGCTTGGCGATTCGTTTGGCCGGTCGGATGCTGTGAGCGTGACGGACATCTCGCGCGACATCGAAGAGCGCGAGCCCTGGCATCAGCTGGAACGCCTGCCACAACAGATCAACGTGGAGTTGTCGCCCAGACGTTTGGTCAATGGTCCGATCGTGCCCCAGCACCATCTTGAGTTGCCGCGTCAGGACATGGCGGACAAGACGATTGATGTGTTGCTTGAACAAGTACCGGATGCTGGTGATACCGCTGTGCTCTTCGGCGGGCTCGGCGACCCGCTTCTTCACGAAGATTGGTTCGAAACGTTGCAACGCGCTACCAAGGCAGGTGCATTGGGCGTCGGGATCGAGACCGACTTGCTTGTGGATGATCAGACGATCGATCAGCTTGCAAGCCTGCCGCTGGATGTCATCGCTGTTCGGATCAACGCGGACAGCGCAGCGACCTATGAAGCGCTTATGGGCACGGATGGCTACGGCAAGGTAATGGACAATCTGCAGCGGCTGTTCAAGGCGCGGAATACCAACCGTCAGCAGGGAGCGGGGTTTTGTGGCTGGGTCGTGCCAAGGCTGGTGAAGGTCGCGGAGAACTTATCGGACTTGGAGACGTTCTTTGAGCGGTGGATGACGATCGCGGGTTGGGCCGTGGTGGATCGGGCACTGACCGGCCGGGGCTTGATCCCGGACCTGTCTCCGGTGCCGATGGAAGTGCCTCAGCCGCCGGAGGCCAAGCAGCGCCCCGTTCCCCCGAAGCAGCGTCTGACGGTGTTGAGCGATGGCAAGGTGTGCCTGTGTGGCGAGGACTGGCTGGGCCGGTTGCCGCTCGGGACGCTCAGTGAGCAAGGTTTGGCGGATCTGTGGCGGTCGGCGGCGTCGCTGGCCGATGTCAGCGGGGGCAATTCATGTATTTGCCCAAGATGTGCACGTTGGTTGGAAGCGCAGCGCCGGCTGTTGGCGTCTGTCTAGGGTCAGGGACGGCACACCTGAAGCAGCAAGGACGAAGACAATGAACGATGGTGGAGCACTGGGTGTGATTCTCGCCCGGGCAGGCAGCAAGGGGCTGCCGAATAAGAACTCGATGACGATCGCAGGCAAGCCGATGCTGGCCTGGACGATTGAGCACGCCTTGCTCAGCAAGAAGATCAAGCGTGTGCTTGTCACGACCGATGGCGAGGCACTCGCACAGATCGCGGGTAAGTACGACGTTGAGGTGATCCGCCGCCCTGCCGAACTGGCCAGCGACACCGCGACGATCGACGCCGCTGCACGGCACGCGGTGAATCAGGTCGTTGATACACACGACAATGTCTGCCTGCTCTATGGCAACGTGCCGGTCCGGCCTGACGATTTAAGTGACCGGGCGATCGAGATGCTGGAAGAGAAGCAAGCGGACAGCGTGCAGAGTGTTTGTCCGGTCGGCAAGAACCACCCGTATTGGATGAAGACGGTCGACCCGGAGACGGGCAGGCTCGAGATGCTGCACGACAACCAGATCTATCGCCGACAGGAACTCCCGCCGGTGTACATGCTCGATGGTGGTGTGATTGCGCTGACACGTTCGAGCTTGTTCAACCTCATCGAGGGTCAGCCGCACGCATTTCTTGGGTCAGACCGCCGGGCGGTTGTGACCGAGCCAGGTGATGTCGTGGACATCGACACCCAGGAAGATTTCAAGACGGCCGAGGCGATCCTGGAAGAACGCCTGCGCAATGGTTCGATCCGCGCGGTGGGTTGAGTTCTCCCTTTAAGGTGTCACTTTTCTTTGCTCGCGATTAAATGAGCGTCTATCGTTTAGTTAGCTATGACTAAATCGATCGCCGTCATCACGGGGTCTCGCGCGGAGTATGGCCTGCTTGAGCCGGTGCTGGATGCGATCGATGCGCACGACGCGCTATCACACCAGTTGATCGTTACGGGCACCCACCTCACGACAAAGAGCGGCAGGGACATCCGCCATCACGTTGCGGCGAAGGTCAAGATGCAGCGGACCGGTGCGGCAGCATCGCGAGAGGAAGACGTGCAGTCGCTTGGGCGCGGCGTCATGGCGATCGGGCGCGTGCTTCCAGAACTCACGCCGGATTTCGTACTGGTGCTGGGTGATCGGATCGAAGCGCTGGCTGGGGCCCTCGCCGCACAGGTCGGCGGTTATCGACTGGCGCATATCCATGGCGGCGATCGTGCCGAGGGCGTGTCCGATGAGGCCATGCGTCACGCCATCAGCAAGATGGCACACCTGCACTTCGCCGCGACCGCGCAGAGCAAGCAGCGGCTGATCCGCATGGGCGAAGAGAAGAAATATGTTTTTAACGTTGGTTCGCCTGCGATCGACGGGCTCAAACACGTTACGCCTGATGAAGACGCACCCGAACTCATCGTGATCCAGCACCCGGTTGGCGGGTCGCCTGATGATGAATACCGATGGATGGAATCAACACTTGCCGCGACCACGGACTATTCCCAACTGATTCTTTCACCGAATCACGACCCTGGGCGCAACGCGATCCTTCGGGCGATCGTTGACGCCAAGCTGACGCCGACGGATCACCTGCCGCGCGAAAAATTCCTGTCGTTACTGGCGGGCGCAAAAGCGATCGTCGGCAACTCCTCGGCTGGTCTTATTGAAGCTTCGTATCTCAAGACCCCTGCGGTTAACCTTGGGCCACGGCAGGCCGGCCGTGAGAAACCCAACAGCGTCATCGACGCCAAGTACGGCGAATCACCGACCAAGCGCGCGATCAAGAAAGCCATCTCGATGCAGACCGCGGGCCTGCGCCAACCCTATGGCAACGGCAAGGCCGGGGAGAGGGTTGCTGAGAAACTTGCATCGATTGATCTCGATAAGGTCCCGCTGCACAAGCACAACGTGTATTGATTGCCTTCAGGCATCTATGATGTAGCGATGCTTGCAAGTGCCGCACAATCCGGATGGGTGCCCTACCTCTTCTTCGAGTCACCGGGCTGGTTAATGGTGTTCCTCGCACTGTTCTTCGCGGCCACACGTATCGCCGGCCGACGCACCGGTAACCCCCGACTGCTCCACCTCTCATGGATCGCGGTCGGCCTGATCGCCCTGCTCTTTGCTTCATCCTATTTTGTCACGACCAAGCGCGAACAACTGACGGTCGCACTGAAGCAGCTGCTGCAGACTGTGGAGGACAAAGACTTCGACCAGGTGCGCACGCTTGTGGATGACGAGGCGATGGTCGCCTTCATGGGCGAAGAGCTGACACGTGAGCAGATGATGGCCCGCGTCGACGAGGTCCAGTTCGACGACATCATCCTGATCGGGTCCAGCGCGGCCCTTGATTCGCAACAGGGCTTTGGCATCACGGGCCTCCGCGTTAACGCCAAGGGCTCGGTTGATGACTTTCCCGGTATCAACGTCAGCGAGTGGGCGATCCGCTGGCGGTACGACGACGGCCAATGGGTCGCGATCCGGCTGGAATGCGTCGATATGGGGGCCGATGTCCTGTTTAATCGCGAGGACTGAGCGAACCCCTTGGCCGCGCCATACGTTTACTATGGTCTGGACAAAGTAAACCAAGCCACCGGATGAATAGAGCTAAGACGATGAAGACCGCCGCCCCACTATTGCTGATCCTTGCCTTGCTGATCGCCCTGCCCGGTATCGCACAGGACGCCGAGACCACGAACCTGCGCCCTCAGTGGAAGGTCGGTCAGAGCGCGACGTATGACTTCTGGGGCAAGACGACAAAGCAGGAGACCGCACAGATCTTCGGGCAGGAGCAGTCTGAGACCACCACCTTCCTCAGCGAGGGGCAGATGACCTGGAAGGTTGACGCGATCAATGACGATGGCAGCGCGATCTGCACCATGGAGCTCAAGCGCATCGTCTTCACCGTCACGGCCGGCAAGAACGAGCCGATCAAGATGGACTCCGAAAACCTCTCTGGTGATCGCCCTGCCTTCGACAACCTGATGACCGCGATGACGCAGACCCCGCTGAAAGTCACCGTCGCGGCAGACGGCACGATCTCGAAAGTAGACGGCATCGATCAGTTGACCAACGCCGCTGGCAACGAAGCTCAAGAGGCTGACATCGTCCCCGAGGAACTGGACTTCAAGGAGACGGCCAGTGAACTCGCGACGCTCATCGCGGCACCTGCCAGCGCGACGCCCGGCCAGACCTGGAATGCGACGAACACCTGGAACCATGAAGACGTCTTCCCCCAAGCGGACACCAAGGCCAAGTGGGACACCACTTTTACTTTGGACCAGGTCGGCGTGATCGCCGGCGTCCCGATCGCGACGATCAAGACCGAGTCGGAGGTGGATATCGAAGTCGACCTCAGCAATCTGCCCGAGGGCGGACCGGACATCGACATCCAGATCAGCGACACGTCCGCCAGCGGTGAGGTGCTTTTTGATCTCTCACGATCAGAAACCGTCGCCCGCAACGATACGATGAGCTACACCGCCGCGATCACCGTTGCCTCGCCCCGTCCCGAGTTGCCTGCCATCACGGTCAAGATCGTCGAGACGAGCCAGTCGCAAGTGTTGCGCGTGAATGAAGAATAGAGAGCAGATACTAAAGCCCACCTATGCATCGGCGGGCGTTAACAGCTCTAGAAATGCTCAATACGGCGTCTTGAACCCCATCGCTCGCATCACACACCATCCCGCTCGGGCCTCATAGATCCCGAATGCGCCGAAGAGGGCCAACGCAAGTACACCCGCCCAAACCCATCCGCCTGGCAGCACCTTCAGCAGGATCAACCCCGCAAGGGCCACAGCCAGCGCTATCATGACTAATCCATAGATTAGTCGGAGCACTTTTCCTTTGGCGTCGATGTTGCACTGCATAACTTGATTCTAGGCTCGTTAGAGGCGTTTTTGAAAATTATTTTAAATTGATCGTGACAAATCGCTATCTCATGCACTGATATAGATACAGGCGTTGTTTTCACGCCGGAAAGGCATACTTTGTCGCAATCGATGGACCAATCCGACCGCCGGGGCCTCGTGGCCCAGCATTGGCACGAGTGGCAGACGTCGATCCGCGCGTATCTGGTTGCGGCGGTGTCGGACTACCACGATGCGGAGGACCTGTTGCAGCAGGTCGCTGTCGCCGTTGCCCGGGACTATGAAAAGTACGACCCGGACACCCCGTTTATCCGCTGGGCCATCGCGATCGCGCGGAACCGTGTGCTGAACTACCGCCGGTCCAAGGCGATTAGCAAGCTGGTCTTTTCACAGGACACGCTGGACCTCCTGGAAAACGCGATCCCTGAAGAAGCCCCGGCCGAGACCGAGACCAAGGCCGCACTGGACGACTGTATCAACAAGCTGCAGGACCGCTCGCAGAAAGCGCTGAAGCTGCGCTACGAGCAGGACCTTCGATCGACCGAGATCGGCAGCCAGCTGAACATGACCGCGACGGCGGTGACTTCGATGATGCACCGGGTGCACAAGGTACTTGCCAAGTGCGTCAAGCAAACCATGGCGACTGACTAAACCATGACCGAACCGACCCACGAGCTTGAAGCCTACTTCGCCGGCACGGTGACTGACGAGCAGTTGCGCGCGATCGAAGTCTGGCTTCGTGCCGATACGGCAAACGCCAAAGCGTTCATGGAGCAGCTGCACTTCCGCGAGGTGCTGGCCCAGCACGTGCGTGAGCAGGCGGACCGTTCTAGTCTTGCCATGGCCGAACTTGCCAGACTTGAGCAACTTGCCCGCCTTGAGCAGCAGGCCGAGGCGATGATGGTCACGATGCACGACGGCAGTGATTGGAAGAGCGATTCTCCAACGAGTTCCCAATGGCATGGTGCTCTGAGATTCGTGCTCGATCACGCATTCACGCCGAACCGCTTGAAGGCCGCTGGAATCGCCGCGGCCGTGTTGCTGTGTGCGTTGCTCGGTCTTGTTGTTTTGACCGGTGGCCCCGACGAAGAGCCCCAACAGCAGATCGTGGAGGTGCCCGATCAGCCCGATCAGCCCGCGCCGATCGTCGAGGCCCCGCCGGTTCAACGCATCGTCGCCACCCTCACCGCCGAACGCAATGCCGTCTGGGACCGCCGCCCTGGCGAGGATCTCTACGCCGACCAGCGCTTCACGCTAAACCGAGGCTTCGCTGAGATCACGACCCAAGACGGCTCTCTTGTGCGGCTCCAGGCCCCCAGCACCATCGAACTGATTGATGACAATTCGGTCTATCTGCACCAAGGCAGGATGGTCGGTGTCTGTGAAACACCGTCAAGCAAGGGGTTTACCATCCACGTCCCTGACGCGCAGATCGTTGATGTGGGCACCGTGTTTGCTGTGTCTGTCGCTCTCGCGGGGACGGAAGTTGATGTGTTCCGTGGGGAGGTACATGTGACGCCCCTTCTGACGCCATCTAAAGACGTTGTCCTCCAGACGGGTGAGGGGGCGTCGTTAAGCACGCAAGGCGGCGGGCTTGCGCGAAGGGATTCAAGTGATCAGTTCGTCGCATATTTGCTGCAAGATTGGGATGCGCCGGAGGTATCCGGCGCAGTCGTTTTTGTAGACAAAATGCCGGCCGACCTGTCATCGGGGGCTGTCGAATCCAATCAAGCGATCCACCTCTACCGTGAGCGTTCAGGGGCGACGTTGGCTTCGCCACTCACTGCACAACTCGTTGGTCCCGGAACGTGGACAGATGGCGAACCGGACGATCCCGGCAATCATGAGGTCCCTGCCGGCACAGCCTTCGAAAGCTATCTCGTCCATTTTGATCCGGTTGGATCGCTTCAGGGTGAGAATGAGCCAGTTTCTCTGCAAGGACAGATCGTTTTCCCCCGCAAGATCATCGCGGTGATGACGAGCGATCGGGCTCTGACCGAATCTGATCGGGCATGCGGGGGAGTCGGCACAACATACGCCAAGGATGATGCCATCGGCCGGGGGATTGAGCCCATCCGCAGTACGGGAGGTAATGAAGTCCAGGTTGAGGCAGATGGCAGGACGCTGATCCTCAAGGATTGGCGATCACGAAAAAATGCTGATCAGATCCGTGTACTGATCGCTTCGGAAGCGGCAGGCGAATCGGGTCCGGCTGCAAATTAATCAGAAGGCGTTTTGATGAGCTTTCTGAGTCATCACAGAAAAGAAATACGTTTCGTTTTATCGACAGAAAACAATGACTCATATCGAACAAGAGAAAGGTTCTCTTGTCAATAAATCCCTTTCCATTCAATGGAGAATACGATGTTTAAGAATCAATACAAGACATGGGCACTCGGACTGGCTTTGGCAGGCGTCTGCGTATCGGCCAACGGTACAACACTGCTCGATAACAACTTCGATGGCAATAACGGGAATGATGTCGGCGGGACGATGAGTGATCTCAACAATGCCAAGCCGGTCGTCCCCGACGGCACCGATGCGTCAACTGGCGTGATCAATTTTAATGACGACGTAGCCGGTGCAGTCCCGGCATATGGGTTTATCTCTGGTTCGGCTTTCGATGTGTCTGGCGCACCAGGCTTTACCGTAACGTGGTCTGTTTCGGGTGCGGACACGTTGAATACCGGCGGTATTCGTGCGAATGGCTGGTTTTTCGGTGTGCAAAGCGACAATGCGG
>JBMZAP010000002.1:0-65585 GCA_049611445.1 Phycisphaeraceae bacterium
CATCAACCGGGTGACGCTTTCTACCTTCGCCTTCTTTTTCGCGCCATTTGCCCGCAGCATTGAAATTCTCCAGGCCAAAGCCAATCGGATCGATCTTGCGGTGGCAGCTGGCGCATTGGGCTTCCTCCATGTGTGCGGCGAGCTTCTCCCGTTTGGTGAGAGGCTTGTCGTCCAGGCGCGAAAGCTGGGGCACATTGGCCGGTGCCGGCGGGGGTGGCGCGTGCAGTAGATGGCGCAGCACCCAGGCCCCGCGTTCTACTGGGCTGCTCTCGATGCCGTCGCTGCCCATGGCACAGATCGCGGCCATCCCCAGGAGCCCGCCGCGCGACGAATCTTCGGGAAGGCTGACTTTGCGGTAGTGATCACCAACGACGCCCTCCAGGCCGTAGTGCGCGGCCAGCAAACCGTTAACGATGACATAGTCGCTCTTGAGCAGGTTCCCCAGTTGCCCCTGATCGTTGGATTGCAAGAGATGAAGGATGGACTGGTAGACTTCTTCCCGTGCTGCCGCCCGCATACTTTCATCGAATTCGCGATGCCGTCGGACATCAAACTGGAAGAAGTCCAGCCGCTTCATGTCCAGCCACTGGTGGGCGAGGCCGGAAACGAAGTGATGCGCTCGCGGGTCTTGAATCAGGCGGTCGACTTGTTCCCGCAAGACGTCGGGGTCACGCAGTTGCTTCTCTTTCGCCAACGCAATGAGCTGGGCGTCCGGCGGTGAGCTCCACAGGAAATACGACAGTCGCACCGCCAGTTCAAGATCGTTTAGGGCACGAGGCGATCCGTCCTGCCCGGGCTCGCTCATGAAGAGAAACCGTGGAGACGCCAGGATCATGCTCAAAGGGGTTCGAATCGCCACGTCGAAGTCCTGCTCGATCACCAGTCGGTGCTTGAAGACTTCGACCAGAGCGTCGATAAATTCCGGCTTGGGTTCACTTTCGCGAAACGCCTTGACCGCGAATTCGTGAAGGATGTTTCTGGCACGTTCCAGGTCCGATGAAGTGCCTCCGGCAGGGTTTGCCTCGAAGATCGTATCAAGCGGGCTGGGATCCCCTTGCGGCAGCGGGCCTTCGATCTCAACCCAGTCGACCCAGATCGAGGGTGCATGGCCGTAGCCGTTCCGATTCATCTCGGGATAGAAGTAAAACTTCCTCAGAGGCCCCCATGCGGGCTGGCGTTCTCTGATTGCGAACTGCCGATCCGTATCCTTGCCCACTGTGACTTGGGTCTCGATCAATCCCGGCTTGGCCGGGCTCCCAGTCACGTGTAACGCCTTTAAGGGGAAGCCATTGAGCTGTCCTCTACCAAGCTCCCTTTCTGCGGGATACCCAAGCTCGAGAAAGTGACGAAACGCTGGCGAATCGTCGTGAACGCCCGCCCGGATGCGCAGCGTGTAAGTCCCGACCGGCATTTTCTTTTTGGGCGGGGCAATCACAATCTTTGCGGAGCCCATCGTGAGCTGAAGCCAGGTGCCTGTCTCGCTGTAGGGAAGGCCGGCGTAGTGCTTGTGGTAGGGAGCTGCCTTGTCAAAGAATTTGACGGCATTAAAAAAGTTGTTGAATCCATGCTCCGTCGGATCGGGGGCATCCTTCAGCTTGTCAAGGTGATTGTCAATATGACGATATAAAGTTCCCTGGCTAAGCTTCAAGCCCTGCTGGGCCAGCTGTGCCTTGAAATCTTTGTTCTCTGGTAATGCGAGTGTTTTTTCCAGTTCCGCATCCAGGGCTTCAAAGCGTTTGTTGTATTCCTCGTTTCGCTCGACTTTCTCTCTCAAAGCGACATTGAGCGTTTCTTCAGGCTCCACGCGGTAAACAAAAGGCTTTGCTGTTCGAGCTTCTCTTCGCTCGTAGAATTCGTCTATGGCTTGGCGGCCGAGTTTCAGATATTCCTCAAACTTATCGCTGGAGATGAAGAGCGAAGCTCCGACCGTATCAAAGTCACCGGAGCTGCCATCATCGGGCAGGAGCGCATCGCCGAGCCTTACCCCCAGCAAGCTCTCGATCGTGTTTTGGTAGTCGCGTTTGTTGAGCCGGCGCATGGTGATCTTGCCGCCTGCATCGGAGAGTACCTTGCGCGCGACGACCATCGTGTCGGCCAGGCCCGCGAGGAAGTCGGCCTTGTCTTCCTGAGGCGGCTGCTTCTTGTCGGGCGGCGGCATCTCGCCCGAGTTCAACGCATTGAGCACCTTCTGCCAGAGCTCGGCCTGCTCGAGCGTGGTGATCTCAAGCGGCAACGCCTCGAGGTTGACCATACCCTTCTGGAGGCTGTTGTCGTGGCAGTTGTAGCAGTGGTCTTCAAGGAAGAACTGGTGCTTCTCGGTTAGTTTGGCCTGCGGCGCTTTCGCGGGCTGTTCCGCCATCGCTACGGAGGCCCCGTCCGGTTTGGGAGGGATTCCGAGACAGGCAGCCAATGCCGTCGCGGTGGCGGTAAGCAGAACAAAGGATCGCTTTTGGAATCGGGTTCGGGGCATGTTCAAGCCTGCAACTCCTTCACGACGCCCGTGCTGTCGCCGTGACGTTCTACCTTCACTCCAACGCCCTGCAGCATGGTCAGCCAGACATTATTCAACGGCGTGCCTTCGTTGAGCACAAGGTTCTGTCCCAGCTTGAGATTCGCACCTCCGCCGGTGATCAGGGTCGGCGGGTTGTTGAGGTAATGAATGGACCGGATGTTCGAACCAAAGGCCAGGGCGACATGATCAAAGAGGCTGCTGCCATCGGCTTCCTTGGTCGCTTTTAACTGATCGATCAGTCCGGCCAACAATTCGCTGTGCGCCTTGTCCCTCATCTTGGATGCTTCTTCCGAGGTTGAGCCGGGGCGATAATGGCTCACGTTGTGAGCGTTGCCATTCGCCCCGAGACTGGTCAGCAGGCGTGACCCGGGCTCGCGGTAGGTGAGGACCCGGGTGCTGTCGGTCTGGATGGCGGCGACGATAAGTTTGTACATCATCTCGATCTCGGTGCGACCGACTAAAGCTTCATCCGGCTCTTCAAGCGGGGCCTCAGACTTAGGAACATCCATCCATTTTTCCGCTTTGCTCAGGCGGGTCTCGATGTCGCGGATGCTTTGGAAGTACTCGTCGAGCTTGTCGGTGTCGGTCTTGGTCAAACCCTTCTGCATGTCCTTCGCCTCGATCCGTACGGAATCAAGGACGCTGCGCTGCTCTGCCAGCATGGCCCGGCGCTGGGCGAGGGGCATGTCATCTGCTCCGAAGAGCTTGAGGTAGGTTTGCAGTGGGGAGTTCCAGGCGGATAGAGGTTTGCCCCGTTGGTCCCAGGCGAGGGAAGAGCCCGGGCCGTGCCCGTTCCTGTCGTTCGCGTCACTGGCCAGTTGGATCGAGGTGAAGCGGGTGTGCTCGCCAAACTGGGCCGCAGCCACCTGGTCGGCGGAGATGGTATTGGAAAAGGACTGACCCGGCGTACCGAACTGATTCGCTCCCGTCAGCCAGTAGGTGCTCCCCCAGTGTGCCTGGCGGCTGAAATGATGCTTACAACCTTGAACGATCGTAAAATCGTCCTTGTGACGGGCCAATGGTTTTAAACCCTCGGGCAGCTTGTAGCCCGCTCCTTTGTCTTTGATGTCAGGGAACCAGGTTTCAGAGGTGACGCCGTAGCCGATGCCCATGAAGACCATCCGCTTGGGCGGCGCGGTGGGTGCGGCAAGAGCTGATGCCGAAGTAAACGGCCTGAACCCGATGGACTCAAGCGCGGGCAGGGCGATCAAGGCCCCGGCTCCGCGCAGGAAGTGACGACGATTGATGGATCTTTTCATGGCTCAGATTCGCCCTTTACTTATTGGCTGTCCGTTAGAACTGGCAGCTTCGGTTGTTTGATCACGGTGAGTTTGACGTCATCCACGTAGTAGCCGCCTAACGGGGTAGAAGACCTTGAATTGATCCCACTGCTTGCAGAGACCGCAATCAGCGCGACCGTCGCGTCGGAATCAAGAAGGCAGGAGGTGGAGATCGTGGCGTCTTCGTCCGGTTTTAGTTTGATGGACTTCCTTCCCATCGCTTCTGCTTGCTGGACCACTTGGGGCCATTGCTCTCCTATCGATTCCAGATCAGCCTGGAAGAGAAAAATGCGAACACTGCCCTTGAGTTTGGGCAAGTCGGCGTCATTTGGAGCAGGGACACGTTGGAAGCGAGCGGAAAGCTGGAGAGAAAACGCTGACTCCGATCGATCAGCTTCTAATTCCTGACGAAGGTCGGCAAGGTCAACGATCTGAAAAACGGAACAGTTGGATGCAAAGCCATTTGGGTCTTCTTTCACATTGGCGGTCGCAAGAAAGCGCAGGGTCCGGTTCCCATCTGCCTCTTGGATCACCTCGGCCGGATTCCCGCACCACTCACCCGCGCGGACCGGGAATCGTTCTGGGATAGAGCCTACTGGCATTGATTCAAAGTCACCGTGTGCGATGTCAAATGTACGTGCCGTTGCCTTGGGCGAACCGATCGCCAAGACGACCCCCATACCAAACAGACCCACGATCGAACCCACAACAAGAACGGCAGCAATCTGGCTTGGCCATGTCAGGCGCCAATATGACTTACTTGGCTTCGACGATACTTCAGTGGGTTCATTCAGCTTCAAGGCGAAAGAATCCTCTTCCGCCAACTGTTGCCACTTCGCATCAATCGTCGCCAGCGACCGGAGTTCTGCGCGTGCCTTATCGTCGTGACGCAACAGTTCTTCCAGCGAGACCATTTCTTCTTCAGTGATCGCGCCGTCCAGGTACCGATGTAGCAGGTTGAATTGTTCTTCTGTCATGACTCGTCTCCTGCCAGATTTTGCTGCATGCATTGACGCAGTTCCTGTCGAATACGTGCCAGTAGTTGGTACAGTGAACCTTCCGTCCGTTTGAGCTTCGATGCCAGTTCGCGAATAGTCGTCTCTTTCGAATAAGCGGCAAGAGCCAGTTCGCGTCGCTGCCGGGGTAGTTTCTCGATGCACTGATCCAGTGCTAGAAGCTGCTGCTGTCGTAGGGGCATCTCTTGTGCGCCTTCCTGCGCCAACAGTTCCACGATGTCTTCAGCCAGCACAAGGCGGTCCCTTGCATGCCGTCTGCGGGCTGCAAGCAATTCGTATCGGGCGATGAGGCAGGCCCAAGCGCCAAAGGCCGCGTGATCGTCGAGGGACGAAAACTTCCGTAACGCCACGATGCTCACCTCCTGCATCAGGTCGTCTACTTCCTGGGCGTTGGGGCAAGAAGCCCGAACAAAGGCCCTCAGTGCGGCCTCATGTTTCATCCATAAGCGCAGAAAGCTCTCGTGAGGGTTGTCTGTGCCGTGTTGTAGGCCGGGTGTCATGCTCAATGGAGGTCCCTCATGTATTTGCTACCGCACTGGCACGGATTTAACGAATGAATTTCGTATTTTTTTTGCACGGCCCGTGCAGGGAAACCCCGGCCATGACGAATGATATCGCACCATTTCCTTTTAAATGGCTTAAACCCCTCTTCTGATACGTGAAGGCGGTTTCTGACAGGCCGAAAGAAATCGGCTGACCACGCTGTCCCACTGAGAACTGGCCCAGAACGGGTGTCGTAATGCCCAGGCAGCCGCCGCTCAAAGCAAGCAGTCTTTATGCCAATACATCTTTCACGACGTGCCCATGCACGTTGGTCAGTCGTCGTTCCAGTCCATTGTGGTAGTACGACAGACGCTCATGATCCAGCCCCATCAGATGCAGGACTGTGGCGTTGAAGTCGTATACGGTTGTGGGTTTGTCTGCGATTTTGAATCCAAATTCATCGCTTGTGCCGTAGCTGTAGCCTTTCTTCACACCCGCTCCGGCCAAGAAACAGGTGAAGGCGCTTGGGTTGTGATCGCGGCCGGTGCCGTTCGCTTGCAGGAACGGCATCCTCCCAAACTCGGTACACCAGACGACGAGCGTGTGTTCCAGCAGGCCGCGCCGCTTCATGTCGTGAATCAGGGCCGCCGTTGGTTGATCCATGATCTCGGCCTGCATCGCATGGGTTTTGAGAATGTCGCTGTGTGAATCCCAGTTTGTGATGCCGTTTCCGTCGGCAGGATCACTGCCATTGAAAAGCTGAACGACTCGAACGCCTTTTTCAAGCAGGCGGCGGGCGAGGATGCAGTTCTTGGCGTATTCACGCTTCAATTTTGATCCAGTCTCCACGCCGTATTCTTCTTTGATCGACTCGGGCTCATCTTTGATGCTCATCACCTCGGGGATTGAGGTCTGCATCCTGCCGGCCAGTTCGTAGCTGGCGACCCTCGCGGCGAGGTCAGCGTCTTCCGGGAAACGCTCCATATGTTTGTCATTCAATTGCTTGAGTAGATCGATCGTCGCCTTGTCGTCGCCAGCGTTGTAAGCGGCGGGGCGTTGCAGGTTTGCGGGAGGATTTTTGGCATTGAAGTCTGTTCCCTGAAACGCAGCGGGGAGAAAGCCGTTGCCGAAGTTGTTTTTGCCGGATCGTGCGAAACCACGCGGGTCGTTAATCGCAACGAACGCGGGTAACTCTTCACTCTCGGTGCCCAAGGCATAGGTCACCCAAGCGCCAAAAGACGGGAATCCCTCCATTGTGAAACCAGTGTTGAAGAAATTCTCTCCTTGCGGGTGAGCGCTTGTCTGAGTCGTGAGCGAGTGGAAAAAGCAGAAGTCATCCGTGTGTTTGGCGAGGTGAGGTAACAGGTCAGAGACCATCTTCCCGGTCTCGCCGCGGGGCTTGAACTTCCAGAAGGGTTTGGCGATCTTGCCAGTGGGTCCTTCGAAGGTCACTTCGGGTATTCCCGGAGGTTTCTGGCCGTGGAACCGCTCCAGTTCTGGTTTATAGTCGAACGTATCGACATGGCTGACCGCACCCGGGCAGAAGATGACGAGCACCTGCTTGGCGGGCATGTCGAAATGAGCCTGCCGTGGTGCGTATGGGTTGTTCGGATCGATCGCGGGTCGGATCGGTTTTTTCCCAGTGAAATTAAGCGGGTCGTCACCAGTCGCTTTGTCGGCGGCCAAAAGTCCTTCCGCAGCCAACAACTGCGTCAGCCCGATGCCGCCCATCGTCATGCCGGCTTGCTGAAGGAAGCCGCGTCGGCTGAGCAGTGCACGGCCATGTGGGGTAATGTTGGTTGCCTTGTCCATTCAAATCACCGGGTTCAGTTCATCGTTATTAAGTTCAGGGCAGAAACGCGAATTCATTGGAATTCAACAGGGCGCGACACACCATGGCCAGCCCTGATTCTTTTACAACAGCCATACAGTTGGCCAGTTCGTCGGACGTCGGTTTCCGGTTCAACAACAGGACAAAGCAGTTTTGAATTGCTGCCTCGACGCCTTGCCCTCTCGTCTCACGCTCGGCTCGCTCTGCAATCAATTCAGACTGCTTGACCACAAATGGGCTATTGAGCAGGTTCAATGCCTGCAATGGCGTGGTGGAGACAGGGCGCTTTGCACGGACCTGGCCACAGTCGGGAAAGTCAAAGGCAGTGAAGATCTGGTCATCAACACGACGCATACGCTCCTGATAAATCATGCGTCGCCAAGTGTCAGGGCCGGCGTTGTCAACGACTTCCCACTGGGCATAGGTTTTCTTAACGTTATGGATACGGTAACTGCGACCACCGATGGTCTGGTCGAGTTTTCCGGAGGCCTGCAGGATCGCATCGCGAATGACTTCAGCCTCGACACGCCGCGGCGGATAGCGCCAGAGCAATGCCGATCCAGCATCCTTAGCGATGCCTTGTGTTGAAGGTCGACTTGAACGCTTGAATGCCTCTGATGTTACTAACAGTCGAATCAGTGATTTCATCGACCACGGCTCGCTTCGCGTATCGCTTGGCCCCACAAGCTCGGCAGCCAACCAATCGAGTAGCTCAGGATGGGTTGGGGCTGCACCAGCAATGCCAAAGTCTGAAGTGGTTGTCACAATGCCTGAGCCGAACACATGGTGCCAGAGGCGGTTGGCAAGGACGCGGGCGGTAAGTGGGTTTTCTTTGGTGGCCAGCCAATGCGCAAATGCAGACCGTCGTTCTTTGCCCGTTGCAGTTTCCTTTAGGTCAAGATCTCCGTTTATGACTTGCGGTCCTGCCGCAAAGACCTCATCTCGCGGGCTCTCCGGGCTGCCGCGAAGGAGCACGTGCGTTGACTTCGGCGGCACGAGTCGGCCAATGAAACTGGGCTGCGGCCCCTGGTCGGCAAGCTGCTTGATGGACTGTTGGATCGAGTTGAGTGCTTCGCTGCGTTTGTCGTTTTCCTTGTCAAGCTTGTTTTGAATCCACCAGGAACCGGCAGCGGATTTCCACTGGCCGTCGTCGCCCATGGTTTCGATCTCATAATTGCCAAAACCATAGCCGGGTTTCCTTGCAAGGTAATCGGTGTCATTGAAGTACACGCGATTGGTACTTAGGCGTATCCGGCCGACTTCTTTCACCGCATTGAAGTCAAGCTGAACCCAAGGGCTTTCCTCTGATTTGGGAGGTAACTTTGCACGCCAGACCATCGTTCCGAACTGTCCGTCATTGACGCGCTGGATAGGATTACGCCCTTCGAATCCTTTTTCAGGGAATCCGCTGACCGTGGTCTGCTGGTCGGCATGTGCATAGTTTGTCTTGCTTCCAGAAGCCCCAAAGATTTGCACCTCATCCAGTGAGACATTCTTAGAGTTAAAACGGATGCGGATTGCCTTGCTCTGCACGGGGTTGAAGTGCACCTCGACATAAGCACCCCAGTCTTCGATCCAAGGCCCGGTGCTGCGGAGTTGTCCGCGTTGCTTGGCGATGTCACCCCAGATTGCATCGCCCGCGCGCCTGCGGGGATGATCTACGGACAGTTCAGGGAAACGGCTTCCGAACTCGACGTCAGCAAACACTGCAGTCATCGCGTAGTAATCGTTGATGGAGATCGGATCAAATTTATGGTTGTGGCAACGTGCGCAGCTGACGGTCATGCCCATCATTGAAGCCCCGACGGTCTGCATGACCTCGTCCATTCGGTCAGCACGGGCCTGGCGGATTGCCGCAGGCTCTCGGCCAACCGTTGCGGCAGGGACGTGTGGCCCAGCCACCAGAAAACCCATTGCCTCTCCCATGCCGACAGTGTCGCCGGCGATCTGCTCATAAATGAACTGGTCGTACGGCTTGTCTTCATTGAAAGCACGGATGACGTAGTCGCGGTACACCCATGCGTTCTTTCGGTACAGGTTGGCCTCGGAGCCGTTGGTTTCTGCCCAACGAATCACATCCAGCCAGTGCTGAGCCCAACGCTCGCCAAAGTGTTGCGACGCCAACAGTTCATCGACCAGTGCTTCATAAGCGGGGTCAGGATTCTTGGCATAGTCGTCTTTGAACCGCTCGACGCGATCGGCGTTGGGCGGCAGTCCGGTCAAGACGATCGATGCCCTGCGGATCAGCGTTAGAGCATCCGCACCTGGATTTACTTTGACGCCCGCGTCATCCAGTTTGACCTGCAAGAACGCATCGATGGGGTTTTTGGCTTCTACGCCTTGAGTTTGTGGAACACTTGGCCGCTCAACAGGCTGCAGGCTCCAATGATCTGAAGTCACCTTGTCATTGCTCTCGGCATGACCATCCGGTCCTTTAGCGCCTTGCTTGATCCAATCCTCGATCAGTTTGATCTGCTGCGCGGTAAGCGGATCGCCCTTGGGTGGCATCCGATCGAATTTGTCTTCGGAAGTGATCAATTCAACGAGCAAGCTATCGACAGTATCTCCGGGAACGATCGAGGGGATTCCGGAGTCGCCTCCCTTGATCACCGCCGCGAAGCTGTCCAGGCGCAGGCCGGATTTTGCCTTGCCCTGGCCATGACAACTCACGCAATGGTCACTGAAAATCGGGGCGATATCTTTTTGAAAGTCGACCTCCGCACGAGCAGCTGTCGTGACTGCAAGCAGGCTGCCTACGACAACACTGACGAATTGACGACCGAAATACATGTACTTCTTCATAACCATGACAATAACTATGTTGCTACTTAGCGTTCTTGTGTGCCTTGTATTCTGGCCAAGAAAGTTTTCCGTCGCTGTTTGTGTCCGCTTCGGGGTGTTTCTTGAAGTAGGTGTCCTTCCACTTCTCATTGCTCGTTTTGTCAGTCTTCGTTGCTTGTGCTTGCCATTGCGGCTGGGGCGGTATCGTGCCGGGCTTTGGCAGTCGGTCTAAAAGACGTGAACGGAACTGTGAAAGACGCTCGGCATGCTCTGGTCGATCTGCGAGATTATGCCACTCGTGCAGGTCTTCCGCGGTGTGGTAGAGCTCTTCTTTCCCGTTTTCGTAACGGATATAGCGCCAATCCTTTGAACGAAGGGCGTAACTTTCCTGAGAAGGATCGTATTTCGTTCGCCATTTGTAGAGTGCGGTGAGCGCCTCGTCTGGGCCGGGCCACTTGCCGGCGGCAGGAGCCTTCAAAAGGGACTTGAAGCTGTACCCATCGAGTGATCGCCCCTTCTCATTTTTCGTTGTTTCGCCTGTCAGATTGCATAGATCAATCAGTGTCGGATACAGATCAATCAGAGAGACCGGCTGGTCACAATCAGTATTCTCTGATGAGATCCCGGGGGCACGCACGATCAGTGGAACCTGCGTACTCTCCTGCCAAAGAGAATTCTTATAGACATAGTCTTTTTCGCCCATCCCCCAGCCATGGTCGCTGGTGAAGATGATGATTGTGTTGTCCTTTAATGGCGAATTGTCAACAACATCAAGGATGCGTCCGATCTGCTCGTCAACGGAAGCCACGCTGGCCAGGTACGCTTGGATAAAACGCTTTAGAGCTTCTTCCCGCGATGGGTAGGACGCGACGAGTCTTGTATACAGCCGTGACCCCATGTCCTCTGTTCGAGAAGAAGACGGTTCTGCGCCCTCGGGGAGGCCTCGAATCGTTCGCGCGTATGTGTCATCAATGTCGCCCGGCAGTATTTCAGGCAGTTGGATCGATTCCAGAGGGAACAGGTCGAAGTACTTTTGTGGAACGATCAGCGGCGTGTGTGGACGAATAAAGCCCACGCCCATAAAGAACGGCCTGTCATCCTTGGACTTTGCCAACTTTTGCAGTGAGGCTACGGCCCAGTCGCCATTTAGCTCGTCAGGTGTCTGGTCACGGTCTTCCTGTGACTTGACGCTGAGCGGGCGCGAGCGATCGCCCCAGCCTCCACTCTGCCAGCTGTATGGATTGCCTGCGGCGTCTTTGTGCCCCGACAGGTTTTCGAAGGCACCAAAAGAGCCGTCGACTGGCCCGATTTCACTGAACGGAGCCGGCGTATCCGGGTGAGCAACATTCTTGCCGTTCACTCGGGCGAATGGGCCGTAGTCTGCCTGGTTACCGAAGTGCTGCCAACCCCGGTTCTTTACAAGGTGGTGCATCAGCTTGCCGGTCCCCAAGGTGTGATATCCGTTGGCGGCAAAATGCTCATGCATGGTTCGCGAGTTCTGCAGCACTTCATACGTGTCCCACTTCGTGAAGCCATAACAGCCGGAATGATGCGGGTAGATCCCCAAAAAGAGGCTGGCACGCGAGGGGCCGCAGATAGGGATATTGCAGTGCGCTTGAGTGAACCTCACGCCGCTTTTCGCAAGTCGAGCTAACTCCGGCGTTTTTGTTTGCGGGTGCCCGTTATACCCCTCGATGTAGTCGTTCAGGTCGTCACAGATGATGAGGATGACGTTGGGGCGGCGGGTGATTTCGTCCGCTTCAACAGCCCATGGACTGAAAACGCAGGCCATCGAAAGGCATAGCAGGGCGGAGAAGCGGCTTAACTGGTGTCTGGAAGGTCTGAGATTCATGAGATGCAGGTCTTATGGTGTTTACGTGCTATAGAGAAAGCCGCAGAATCTCACTGAGGCATCCCATCTTTGTCAGGGCCGCCATATCCAGATAAGTCAGCAACCTGTACTCTCTGATAAGTAATTCAATGTTGAACGAAAATCTTTCTCGTCTGTTTCGGCATGAAGCCCGTTGTGGAAGTGCAAAACGGGATGGTTTAGAGCCTATGATGTGTATAAGGCATTTAATTGCAATACTTAGGTCATGCTAGCGGTTCATCTGTTTTTTTCTATGCAATTTGCAAAATTTTTCTCGAACTGCCGAAAGATTCGGTAGTGATTCAGGAACTACATATATCCAGCGATGATGAATTCAAAGGAACATCCTGCAGATTTCGCCTCCCGATGGGTTGGCGTCCAAAGTCGGGTGAGTGCTTACATCCGAAGTGCGGTACGTGATGCGCACCATCAGGAAGACATGCTGCAGAATGTCGCTCGGCTGGCTTTTGAGCAATTTGACCGATTCGACCCATCCCGTTCGTTTTTGTATTGGGTGCTTGGCATCACTCGTAATCTCATCCTGCAGTACTACCAGGCGAGCAGGCAAGACCGTCTTGTGTTCAGCGAACATACGCTTGGTTGTATCGAGAAGGCGTACAGCGAAATGCAGGGCAATGACTCGATACAGCGTGAGGCCTTGTCGAGATGTATTTCAAAGCTTGAGGAGCATCCGCGCCACTGCATCAATATGCGATATAGCGACGGGCTGGCAGTTAAAGACATCGCTGAGCAACTCGATAAGTCAGCCAATGCCATCAGCATGCTGCTTTTTAGAGCTCGAACTGCATTGAGACAATGTGTCGAGCGCGAGTTAAGTGAGGGGGCGTCGTCGTGATAGAGCGAGTGGAGAAAGATTTTGCAGCATTGTTTGATCGAACGATCGCACCCGAGCGTTTCGAGAAGCTGACACAATGGATCGAAGCAGACCCCGGTAACGCCCGTCAGTTCGTCGCTTGGTCGATGCTTGAAGAACAGATGCATGATCTGCTGGGTGGCGACCAACGGCTTGTGGAACAATTGCTTGGGCAATTTGATGCGCCGGAGCAGGAGAATGCTGAGTCGGGCGAAACAGCTGTTTTTGAAGCCCTGGTAACCGAAGCCATAACGGCGCGTCGTCAGGCGGAGATGTCTGAAAAATCCGAGCATCTGCTCAAACTCCAGTATGGGGAGAGCAATATGGGCCCGGTGGCGGAATCCAGTCCAAAATCCAGACGTATCGAGATTCCGAAGTGGTTGGCCTACGCAGCCGCGTTTGTATTCTGTGCGTGCGTTCTACTGCTGATACTGCAGGGCGTGTTGGACGACAAAGGCAGGCTCACGGCTGAGCTTGAATCCCCGAAGGCTGGTTCTGCGGGTTCTCAAGTCAACGACTTAAGTCCACGTTTCGCAGCTACGGTCATCGATCAAAATAGTCCGCAATGGTCCAGCAACTCTTTGTTGCCTGACGAACATGGGGCATTGAGACCCGGCCGATATATCCTTGAAAACGGCTTCGTGCGGGTCTCGTTCGGAGGTGTTGTCGATTCGATTTTGCACAGCCCCGCACAATTCAGCATTGATCCTGACACTGGCATGGAAGTCATCCAGGGCAAGGTCTGGTCAAGTGTGTCTCAAGAAGGCCATGGATTCACTGTCACCACCCCGACCGGACGTTTTGTTGACTTGGGTACAGATTTTGGTGTCGAGGTGCTCCCCTCGGGCCGTTCTTCGGTCCACGTGAAGAAAGGGCATGTCGAGGCCTACACGAAGTACAGCGATGAATCGAATCGTCCTACTGACATCCTTGATGGTCAGGCGATTGAGATCACGGAAGACGGCAGGTCGATCAAGCCTGTGGTTGCGCTTCCGGAATCCTTTGCGACAGACTGGGAGCAGGCAACGATTGACTTGACGCTGATGGATGGATTCAAGTACCTCCACGCACCTCCCCCCTCGCTTGAGGTCGGTAGAGTTGAACATGATCAGAAGTTGTACATCTTTAAAGAGCGGGCTGGGATACATCCAGCAGAGCCGTTTAATGCCGAGATTCAAGAGCCGGGTACTTACGACTACAGGCCTGCAACTCAACAGGTCACGCTTGATCCCGCTGTCCCCGTTGATTCCTATCTCATCCATTACGACCCTGTCGGTGCACCCCAATACGCTCGTGTCGATATGACGAAGACGATTCAGTTTGAGCAGCCAATCCTGGCAATCCTCGTCAGTCGGGGCACGCTGAATATGACAGACGGGCCCTTTGGCGCGCCACAGACGCGCTATGAGAAATCAACGCTCGCCCGCGGGCTCGAATTAGCGAGCGATGACTCGAAATATAAAGACGAGATTTTCCTCTCGACCGACCGTAAGACGCTAGTCGTCATTATCCGAACCACCAATGGCCTGGATCAGATGCGCGTAATCACTCGTTCCAAGTGATACGCTCCTGACGATTGCCCTTGCTGTCTCGTTCAGCCTGCGGACTACCTGTCACAGATGAGTACCTGTCTGGAATGATATATACGTTGCTGTTGACCATAGAGGGCGAAGGCTATGACCTCTTGGTCTTTGTCATGTTGGCCTGCTGAATAAACCCCCACTTTAGCCCAAGGCGGAACAGCAGTAATCAATCTTTATTTTCGATAGGTACGACTCGGCCGTCGGTATCCTGTGCTTCCCCACGATCGAGCAGGACCTGTACTGCCTGATCGATGCGTTCGGAGACACGAGCGGTGGCACGCGAGAAACCCATGAGCTTGCCTGCCTCGCGGATCAGGTCCTCACGTGGTAGGCCAAACTGGTTGTCGAGCACGTGGACGCAGGCGTTAACCCTTTCAATCAAGGGGATGTCTTCGATGTCTCGCTGGGTGTTGTCCCGGTCAGAGCCGGTACGTAACGTGCGGTATGTGCCTGGTTCTTGAGAGGGGTGCCATAACACATCGGCTTGGCGGAGGGCCAGGTTCTGTCCGATCGTGTTCGAAAGGATTTCTTCGAATCGCTCGCGGAAGCGTTGGGTTGCCCGAGTGACGCCAAAGCCCTCGGCCAACCGTCGCAAAGCGAGTTCGGTCATGATCGGTGCTTCATGTTCGATGATCTTGGCGAGTGTGTTGATCAGCCGTTCGTCGGCCGAGCGGGCGTAGATGTCTTTAATTCCGGTATCACGCTGGGTCAGTCTTGTGGGATCGTAAACAGGCAACCCCTGTGATTCGGGTTGTTGCCTTGACGTGGTGGCAAATAGCCAGTCGGTTTCAGCGTCAGAGCTATCATCGAGATGCTGCTGAGGTTGTGCGGGGCCGTCGTGCGTTGCCGATTCTTGTTGTGATTGCTGGACGGCGTTTTCGATCGATTCAAGGAGGCGGTTCAGTGCACCTTCAGGATTAACCTGCCAATGCGTCGACCAGACGCGTTCAAGTTGCCAGCCAAGACCTTCCAGGACCGATTCGCGGGTCCGGTCACGGTCGCGTGCGGTGTGAGCGCTGTGGTAGGCCTTGCCGTCGCATTCGATCCCCACGATGTATCGCTCCGAGTCATTGGGGTCTTTGACCGCGAGATCAATCCGGTAGCCTGCACACCCCACACGCGTATCCACATGCCAACCTCTGCTGTTGAGTGCCTCTTGGACAACGTGTTCAAAACTATTGCCAAAATCAAGGTCATCGCTGAGTGCGACATAATTGGGAATCGCTTCCGGGCCTCGTTGGGCAAAATCGAGAAACGTCTTGAAGTCACGTACGCCGGTCGCGCGGGTGCGGCGGAGGTCGATCGCGTCACTGGTCATTGAGGAGAACACGATCAGTCTGCGGCGGGCGCGGGTTACTGCAACATTCAGCCGACGTTCCCCACCTTCCTTGTTGAGCGGCCCGAAGTTCATGCTCTGCTTGCCGTCCTGGTCCGGTCCATAGCCGATGGAGAAGATGATGGCGTCGCGTTCATCGCCCTGAACATTCTCAAGGTTTTTGACGAAGACCGGCTCCTCGACATCATTGGTCAGAAAGCGTTCGATATCAGGTGTGTTTCGGCGGGCTTCATCGAGCAGGTCTTCGATCAAATTCTGCTGAGCCTGGCTGAACGTCACGATGCCGATGGAATCGGTATCACCGGGGTCAAGCAGCATGCTGACAACCTGCTCAACAACACGTTCGGCTTCGATGCGATTGGTTCGCGTGCCGCCTCGGTCATAGACGCCGTCTTCGATGTGACGGAAGGTCACGCCGAGTTTTTCAGAACGCTGGACAGGCGAGGGGAACGTGTGCAGTTCGTTTTGATAGTAATGGTGATTAGAGAATGTGATAAGTGATTCATGCCGGCTGCGGTAGTGCCACCGCAGGCGCAGTGCAGGGATACCTGAAGCGTTGCACTCCTTGAGAATCGACTCCATGTCATCGACGGCGTGATCGTCCTGGTCGAGGTCTTCTTCATCTTCAAGCGTATTGAAGAAGGTCGTGGGTGGCAGTTGCTTCGAGTCGCCAACGACGATGACTTCTTTGCCACGCGCGATTGCGCCAATGGAGTCCCATACGGGGATTTGAGATGCCTCGTCAAAGACGACCAGGTCGAAGGGTGGCAGCTCGGCGGCGAGGAACTGTGCCACCGACAACGGGCTCATCAGGAAGCAGGGCTTCAGCTTGGGTAGCAGTGTCGGGATCGACTCTATCAACCGTCGCGTCGGCAAGTGTCGCCGCTTCTTCTCGATTTCACGCCGAAGGATGCCCATTTCTGATTGAGAAGAGGCGGAAGTCGATCGAGGTCGATCACGGTCCAGCCGCTCGGTGATGACATGCCGCGTCAGTTCGATCATCTGGTTATCAAGCAAGCGGAATCGGTCTGCGGTGGACAGGTGCGCTTCGGCATTGAATGTGCGGACGGGTTCGATCTGATCTGCGACGGCAGAGAACCATGCTCGACCAAAACTTCGCCAGAAGATCGTGTCGAGGTCTTGAAGATAAAACGCGCCCGTCTCGTAGCCCTCCACGATTTTTGTCAGCCCCAGTTTGATCGCCGCATCACGTGCAGAGCGGTAGTTGCACCAGTTGTTGAGTTCGCCAAGGTGCTGAGCCCATCGGCCTAGGGTCTGTTCAACCAAGGCGAGCCAGTTCGGCACATCTTTACCAAATGCCTGAGCGTTGTTGGTATTCAGCGTCTGCTCGACTTGGGCCCAGTGCTCTAGCCAATTCGCCCACGCCGTGGCCAGCGTGTTGCATATCTCGTGTATGGATGAAGGCCTGGTTACCTGTGCCAGATCGATGAATCCCCGATCAACCTCAACAAAAACGGGATCTGCCTCGACGGTACGCAGGCCCTCGGCAAATTCATCACACCAATGCAGCAAGGCTTCGATCTCATCCCAGTTTGCACGGCTGTTGTTCCATACGGGTCCAAGTGCCTGCGAAAGGGCGGCTTGCTCTTTGAGTTGCTGGTCGAGTTTCTTGTATTGGCCGAGTACTTCAAGGTGCGTGACGGCTTCTGTCAGTGGGGCGAGTTTCTCCTTTGCATAAGGGCGCAGTGGTTTCTTGACGCCACGTGATGTAAAGAAACGCATTAGCGTTCCTCGTTTCAGATGGCTTTGCACGCTGTGCAGAAGAACAAGATGGTCCAGCCCTAGAAACTCTTCGCGGTAGTGTTGCAAGAGTTGGTCTCGGAGCGCATCGCGCTCTTGTCCGACCGCGATGGCGTCACGAACTTGCTCTCGAAGTGCTTCGGCGTGCGGGCCGCCGAGTAAGCTCGGATCGGCTTGCTGATCCTGTTGCAGTAGTTGTGCGAGTTTGACGAGTGCCTGCACGCTGTCATATCTCGCGTGACCTGCGTCACATTGCTGGCCAATCGAGTCGAAGAGCGCCTTAAGGGCATTGGAAAGCCGCATTGCATGATCAGATGCGGCATAAAGAACATCGCGTGCCCGTTCAGGAAGGCTAAAGCTCCATTCGCAGGAACCCATGCCCCTCAACGGGTGTTCGGCATAAGGGGCAATTGGCTTGGCACGCTCCTGTAGTGTTGCGATCGCGCCGAGCCAGCCATCGAGTTGTTCCTTGGTTGTGTCGGCGGGGTTGTCGGATGGCGGCGCCGTTGCAGGGCCGTCACCGATTCGGCTGAGGCGACCGATCATGCTGTAGAGGCTTTCGCCGGTGCCACGAAGTTCATGCATGGCGCGGATGTAGGCGTTGAGTTGATCGCGTGTCTTCCCCAACTCGGCACACAACGCGTCCCAATTCGCAGGCTGGGTGTTGTGTGGGGCTTCAAGGCTTTCCTGGATCTGCGCGAGGACCTGCTTTTTAGAGGCTTTCGCAGAGTGCAGTTCGAGGCAGAAGGCACCCAAGCCATCCTGCTCTAAACGCTTTCGTACAACGGAAAGGGCTGCCATCTTTTCGGCAACGAAGAGTACGCGACGCCCTCGCGCTAGTGCGTCGGCAATGATATTCGCGATTGTCTGGCTCTTGCCCGTGCCAGGCGGTCCTTCGAGAACAAAAGAGCGTTCGTCCGCTGCGGCGCAGACCGCCGTGAGTTGTGACGAGTCAGCGTCCCTTGTACAGAGAAGGTCATCGGGTTTGAGTCGGTCGTCCAACTCCTGACTGGCTGGGAAAGGCTCTGCGTCGAAGGCATCCTCCGGCAAATCGATGAGGTGCTGAACCAGACGGTTCTGTTTGAGTGTTTCCGACTTTTCCTGAAGATCCTTCCACATCAGGAACTTGTTGAACGAAAACAGGCCGATCGACGTGGTGTCCAGCACTTCCCACTTTGGGATATCACGGATCGCATTTCGGAAGTTACGGAAGATCAGTTCAATATCCAGCCCGTTCTCGTCCTCTGGCAGATCATCGAGCGCCGGGGCGACGATGCCAAAATCAACGCGCAGTTTTTCCAGCAGAGTGACGTTTGGGTACAGCGGCTCGTCATTCAGCTCAATGCTGTACGCGTAACCACCCCCGGTTGAGTCGCGGTTAAGCGTGATCGGCAGCATCACCAGTGGGGCGTAACGCGGTTGGTCGGCGGTGTCGTGCTCATACCATTTGAGCATCCCTAGTGCGAGATAGAGGATGTTCGCCCCGGTTTCTTCGATACTGGACTTTGCCGTGCGGTAGAGATTGAGCAGTCTTTTCCTTGTCTCGGCTTCGGCCGCCTGTGCGTGCAGTCGACGGTCGTTGAACTCCTCAGAAAGGAATTGTTCGCTTTCGTCGAGTTTTGGGAGGACATCAAAGACCTGACTGTCGGCGAGCATGTCTTCAAGTTCTGCGAGGTTGGGCACGCTCAGTGGCAGGGTCCGGCCTGTCTCCTTGAAGTTCAGCAGGCGGTTGCGGAGTGACAAGTCCAGCAGGCGTTTTTGCCAGCGTGACACCCGTGCGGAGGCACTCTGGTCAACCGTTTCTTCATTGGCGTGCTCGCGTGACCATGCCTCCGCCCGGTCGGCCAGAGCGACGCTTTCGATGGTGGTGCCGGATTGCGGTGTTAGCCCGCTTTCGATGGCCTGAAGGTCAACGCCTGCTTCGCCATCCGAGCGTAGCGGGAGAGGGCGGACGCCACGCTTTCTTGCAGATCGGATGTCGATGGCATTGAAGGTATCACCGGGAGACTGCATCGTCCGCTTGGCGGCATCAACGGCACCACTGAAGGTTGTGGATGGCTGGGTCAGGAGAGTTGATTCAACGGGTAGGATTTCGCCGAGTTCAATGAGATTGCGAATGCGTGCGGGCTCATCGATGACGGTCTGCGCCAAGTGCGTGTCGTGGGTCCAGACCGCAGGTATGGCGTGACCTTTTGTCAGAAGCAGCACCGTATGCATGCCACACTGCTCCCAGAGAGACATCAGTGCGAGGGACAAGTCGAGGCAGGTGCCAAGCTTTTCTTGCATGACCCGATCGATCAGGCGGATGCGTTGTCCAGTGGTTTCGAAACTGGCGGGGGGGTTGATGTAGCCAATGTCCTCGCTGAGGATTGCATTGAAGCAACTCTCTGCAATATGAGAGGCGCGTTGTCGGCTCTTGGATTGGTAGCCGTCCAAGGCATCCGAGTCACTAAGGCCACCCAGCGATTGGCGAGCCGTTTTGAGGAGTTCGGCGACTTTGGGATGGTTGGGTGTGACAAAGGCCGCAGTCAACTCGGCGTAATAGCTGACGCCCGGCCATTGATCGAGCGCCAGTAAGTCAACTGGATAGGTCGTGTGCGACAGGCCTTGCTCGCAGGACACAACGCAGACAATCTTGCATCGCTGGGCTTCAGTGCGGGTCGCAAGTTGCTGCACCGACAGCGTGAAGTCTTCTGCACCGAGGGTCGCACTTGTTCCGGGGTCCAGGCGGGCGAGACGGGTGGTCCAAGGCTCCGCTTCGCCGTTGTCCAGCGACAGCCGGACCGTCAGATCTTTCAGCGGCGTGTCACTTAAGGAGGTCAGCGTCAGGCGGTCGACCAGCGGTACGCCGTTCTGCTGCATCGCAAAATTGACGCGGTCGCTGTACTCCAGCGCTGCATTGCAGGCAAGCGGTTTGGGCGTCGTCTGGCCCGGGAATGCATGTTCGTCAAACGCCATGGAGGTGCCTGTGGAGGGTTTTGCTTGGATGCTGGATTTTAGTCGATTACGCGAAACGCAAGCGACGTATTTCTTATGCGGCAATGCGACTAAAATATCTGCGTTGAGCACTCAATCCGCCGAATACACTTCCGGACTTGGAATCTGGCGGGTACCGCAGTGCTGCTAGAGAATCAAATCGAAGGAACCCTACATGAAGCGTCTGATCACCCTTGTTCTGCTCTGCCTGTCGATTTCGAGCTTTGCTGAGGAAGGCAGTTTCTATAAGGGCGAGAAGCTTTTTTCTACTCGTCCCAGCGAGACGAATTCGCTGACCAATATCAAGCGTTTTGGTCCGGTGGGAATCGGCATCGACTTGATCCAGCCTGCCTTTGTGATGCGTATCTCGAATATCGAAGAAGGCTCACCTGCTGCGGACACTGGGAAGTTGAAGAAAGGCCAGATAATTGAATCGATCAATGGCCAGTCGCTCAAAGAGATTGATCCGCGCATGCAGTTGGCAGAGATTCTGGGCGCTGCCGAGTCTAGCGATGGCAAGCTTGCGATGAAAATCCAGGGGATGGATGAGATGGTCGTGGTGCAGGTGCCCGTGCTGGGGAAGTACAGCCCGACCTGGCCGATGGACTGTGAGAAATCGGACAGGATTGTTCGCGGTCTGGCCGACTACATCGCGAGCCCGAATGGCAACAAGGGCATCGGTGACTTCGGCATGTGGTTCCTGATGTCGACGGGCGATCCGAAAGATATGGAAGTGGTGGGCCAGTGGGCCCGCAGCGCAGACAAGCCTTCCGGCTACGCGTGGTACCTCGGCTTTGGTGGTGTCCCGCTCTGTGAGTACTACCTGCAGACGGGCGATAAGCAGGTGCTGGCGAACATTCAGAAGTGGGTCGACAAGGCCGTGGGCGGGTTGTACCTCGATGGCTGGGCGGGGCGAGGTGGCGTGCCTAGCGTGACCTATGGCAACGGTCACCTTAATGCCGCGGGAACCTCTGTCGTGACTTTTTTAATGCTTGCGAAAGAGTGTGGGGCTGATGTTCCGGACCATGCCCTGATTGGATCGCTTCGTCATTTCTTCCGGTACGCAGGTCGGGGTGGAAACCCGTATGGCGATGGCCGAACCGAACAGGGCTTTGTCGATAACGGCAAGAACGGCAACCTGGCCTTTGCGATGGCGGCTGCGGCAGCACTTACGCCCGAAGGCGAAGAATCTGTATACGCCAAGGCCCGTGACCTGATGGCTTACAACAGCTTTTATACCACCAGTTTCATGCTGCACGGCCACACCGGTGGCGGGATCGGCGAGATCTGGCGCAGCGCAGCAATGGGCCTGGTTAAAGACAAGAAGCCAGAGCAATATCGCGACTTTATGGACAGTCGGCGCTGGCACTATGAACTGTCCCGACGCTATGACGGGTCGTTCGGCATCGTTGGTGGCAGCGGCTACGACACGGAGAAGTGGGGCGTTGCTTATGGTCTGGCATATACAGCGCCTCGTAAGAAGATGCGCGTCTTCGGTGCTCCGCCGACGAAGTACTCCAAGCCCTACAAGCTTCCTGAACAGCTCTGGGGGGTTCAGGCTGACAAGGACTTCCTGTCATTCGATCCGGTTCCAGCAAAGAGCGGGAAAGTGATTGATCTGTCGAACGAGACACTGGCCAAGGACTCGTCGATGCAGTTTATTCGCTGGTTCCACGACAATGACAAACCGCCTACGGATGATCAGATTCGAGCCTATGTCCATCACCGTGATCATGTATTTCGACTGATTGCTGCAAACAAGGCGCTTGGTGCACATCATGGCTATATCGGGTGGCGTGCGCCAGGTGGCGAGATACGTCCGCACCTCGTTGATGAGTTCTTGAATCACGAGTCACCGCGCGTCCGTAGGGCGATGTATTCGGCTATCGCGACAACAATCCGCAAAGATGGTAAAGCCGAGTTGATGACCAAGCAGGTCTTCGGTCGGATGATGGCTTCGCTCGAGGATGAGAATGAATCCTGGTGGGTAAAGGACGCGGCCTTGCAGGTTGTCGCGCTGGCGCCGTCCGGCTGGGTGGTTCCACATGTTGATTTGATCATGGGCTATCTCGATCATGAGGACTGGTGGTTGCAGAACGGTGCGCTCCAGGCGCTGACGCCGATTGTCGCTGATCAACGGACCTATCAGCGTGTGATCCCCAAGATCGCTGAAGTGATTCGTACCAACCAGCGATCTGCATTGACACTCGGCATGATGCCGCAGCTTCGCGCGAAGATTAAGGAAGCGGGCCCCGAGGTCCACAAACTTGCGGTCGAGCATCTTCGTGAGACTTATACGGGCTATACCGGCAAGAACCTGGCCGAGGGCGGCCAGGATATCTCTTCCACCCGAGAATCCCACATCCGTTATATCGCTGAGTCGCTGGCGGACGTGCCCGGCGGCCTGGATGTGCTTTACAAGATTGCGCGCCAACAATACCCCGATGAAATCCTCCCGCACAAAGAGTTCTTCCTTCGCGCGGACCCCAGCCAGTTTGGCCCAGAACTGAAAGCGGCGATCAAACCGATCATCCTTGATGAACTGGTGCCCGAGTTTGTTGGACGCAATCAACGCAGGCTCAATGATCTCGCCTCGCTCACAAAGCAAACGACTCGGCCCGGCGGCAGCCATGACTCGATCGATCAACTCGTGTCCCTGCACGAGCGTGCCAGCGAGGATCAGTACAGCTGGACAATGTTTGCCGACCTGCGCACTGCCGATTGGACGTATCACACGTTTAATCCGGTTGCATCCGAGCAGGTGCCTTTCGATCAATTGATCACGCGCTACCGTGACGTCACTATGCCCAATGGGATGGGCCAGTGGTTTGCTGCGGAGTTCGATGCAAATCAAGCAGGATGGAAGATTGGCAAGAGCCCATTTGGAAATTACGACGGGAAGATCCCGGCCGGCCCGATCATGAAATGCGGCGCGGACTGTGACGGGAGGCATGGCCCAAAGCATTGCTTCGCAGCAACGCCGGTCAATACGCTCTGGGATAAAGAAGTGCTGCTGATGCGTGGCACCTTTAAGGTGCCCAAGCTCAAAGATGGCCACCGTTACAGGCTTCGGATCAATGACGGTGATCACGTCGGCCCCGGCGGCGGCAGTATTGTCTACATCAATGGCAAGCCATTTGTTGAGAAGAAATCCTGCAATGGCAGGGGGTCCACCGGTCAACCCAATGGTGGATTCATTACGCAGGAGTTTCTTGAGGACTTCAACAATGGCGAAGTCACCATCGCGATCAAGACCTTCCTTCGCTATAACGACAAGTACAAGGTCAAGCCCAGCACAGAGATCGCGCAGGGCAAGATCAGTATCCACTTCGAAGAGCAGAAACTCCCGCCGATGGGCGACGGGCTGATCTATCAATCCGCATCCTTGATCCCTATGACATCGATGGCCTGGCAGGCGAAGCAAGACCGGGAGAACCCGGACATTGACCCCGAGGCAGACAAGTTCCGATGGGATGGCAAGCACCGCCCCAACCCACTGATCCACGGCACGTGGCAGGTCATTGGCGATACCCCAACGATCGAAGTGTTTGATGCTGAGAAGCCACGAAAAGCACGCAACCCTTTTGTGAGTCAGGTCACGTTCAATGCGGACGGACGCACGGATACCGCCAAGCTGATCTGGTCAGGCGACATGTTGATGGATCTGACGCGATATGAGGCGCTGCGGATGCAGGTCAAGTCCATCTCCGATGGTGAATACCTCTTCGTCGAGACAGGGGGCTTCAGCAACCGCCACAAGCCGGATTGGGTGAGCCCGTGGTTGGTGCTCAAGCGGCAATAGGTCCGCCTGATTATTGCTGAGCGCTGAGATCGTTTTGCCCAATCGCTACAACCGTTATCGGTTGGAGGTTGTCCGTGCGCGGTTATCGGGACGGTGGATGATGCATTTGTTCCCAATCATGGTGCGGTGCTTCAGAACCGGCTCTGGAGGATCGATATCAATTCTGGACCTTGCGCAATGCGATTAACCAGGAGCCTGCGATGGCCATTACAGTCCTTAGCTTCAGACAGTGGATTTTTCTGGCAATGTGTCTGTTTTATGCCGTCTTCATGACCGGCTGCTCTGCCTTACAGACGAGCCATTTTGAAGAGCCCGAGTTTGCGGTTTCGCCGCTGGCGGTTGCGTCGGCCGATCAGACGTTTGTCGCCGAGCCGTTCAGTCTGATTGCCGCAGACTCGATCGGCCTCGCGACGTTTGGCTACGAGATCGCACTCTGGGCGGAGATGGATCCGTCTGAGTTAGTCGCTCTACAAAACTGATCGTGAGCCAAGTCAGCTCTCGGCTGTCTCCGCGTCTTCATCGCGTTCGACGGGCGGCTCGATCTTGTCGGGCTGCTGTGCCAGTTCTCCTGAGGCATCCAGCGTCGCCTTCATTTGCTCATAGTTGAGCTTGGCGGGGCGAGAGCGCTCGATGATTACGCGTTCGCTGTTCTGCTTCTCCCGCTCGTTCAGCCCCATATTCAGGGTCAGCCGCTTGAGCTCGAACAGGGCGACAAGGTTGTCGAACAAGGCGGGGTTGCTCTCTTGTACAAAGCGACTGAATGCCTGTGCATCAAAACCCTCGCTAGAGCGTGTGGAAACGTAATTGTCGTAGGCGTTATTGGTGTCGGACTGCAGTTGCACGCTGCGATCGGCGGGGCTGATACCCTCGGCAGCGAGCCTTTCGCGGTAGACCGCCAGTGCCTCTCGGACGACATCAGCATCGAGGCGCGTATTTGCGATCACCAGCGAACTTTCAGTGCCGGCCAGCCCTGCGCTACGCGCAGCGAAGTCGTCATAGACCGCGCGGGAAGCGACCTTGTCAGATCGTTCGATGGGAGAGGGTTGACGCAGTGTGATGCCGAGTTGATCACGCAGGATGCTGAGGTCTGCCTCGGTCAGGTTGACGAACTCGGTCAGCGGGGGAAGCCGCTCAATGTAATCAAGATCGACAAGGTTAAACGGCCCCGGGGGCGGGTCAGTCGGTGGTGTTGGAGGATTGGGCGGGGACGGAATCATTGCGCCGCAAGCGACAAACAACATGCCAATATCATCGTTGTCAACGTCACCATCGCCATCAATATCACCCTGTGCCTGGGTCTTGCCGCCTGTGCCCGGCTCAAGTGGCCCGGTGTTGTTGTCCATGGCAGTCTGGATATCTTCGAGATTGATGACGTTGTCGCCGTTGGTGTCGAGTTTGGAGACATCGATACCCGGTGTGTTACTCGCGTCGTACATCTCGCCATGGTCGGGGTCGATGACGACGGAGTAGATGTCACGTGAGATGAGCGTGGTCTGACGAGCCTTGATATTGCCCTGATTCGAGACCGAGCCATCGAAGCCGCCGGTCAATGCTCCGACCTGAACCATCAATCCCCCCATCGGACTGCCGATGAGGACTTTCTTACCCGAGGCGAGGACGACGGTTCCGCAGGGCACGCTGATGTTGCCGGCGTTAACGACATTTTTCCCAACAAAGGCAGCGATGATGTCGGCGTTGACGGTGCCCTGTAGATTGACATCGCCAGAAACATCCTTGAAGACGTCAAAACCATTCAGGAAGTCGGCGTCACAGATTGCGCCTGCTGCGGCGTAAATACCTGCGGCGTCAACAACCGAGTTAGGTCCGAAGGTGACACCGGCCGGATTGACAAAGTACACCACGCCATTGGCATTGATATTGCCGTTGATCTGCGAGGGTGTGTGGCTGTTAATGCGGTTAAGCACGCGCGAAGCGACGCTGGGCTGGAGGAAGTTGACGGTCTGTCCTGAGCCGACATCGAACTGCGAATACTCGATGATCGCGTTGTCCGGCGCGGTGATATTGGTGACGTTCGTCGAGGCGACATCGATGGAAACGCCGTTGGTCGAACTGGTGGACTGGATCTGCGCCTGCGTGAATCCTGCATAGCAGCACAGCGCCGCAGCCAGCAGCAGGCGGGTGTTATTAAAGCCTCTCATGGTAGGTGCCTCGCTTAAAAACTGATCAAGCTATAAAAAGTATAAACCGTTAACAGGGCAGGGCCTAATCTTTTTTGCGTGGCTGGTGCCCGTTTTTACTCAATAAATAAGGGTTAAGACGAAGTGGAATTGGCTGTCCCCCGCATCGGTCGAACCCGCGTCCTGAAGCGCCCATCCCCACTCTGCTCGGAAGTTGATGTTGTTCTTCAGTGCCAGTTCGATGCCAAGGCCGGTACCTGCGAGGTTCTCGTCTGTCTCAAAGGCCAGTTCATCCGTCACGTCCATGTAGCCGTAGTCAATGAATGCTTTGAGGACCAGATCCCAGTCAGGGCGTCCGTAGACCGCCTCGGGTGCGACCCGGAACGGTCGATCAAACAACTGTGTACGGCGAGGTGCCTCGATGCCAAAGATGCGCGGCAGGTGAAAGCGGTACTCAGCGGAGAGGATCACCGAACTGTCTGCGGCAACCTCTGCCTGCTCATAACCGCGTACGGTATAGAGCCCGCCTGCCACAGCTTGGAAAGTCGGCAAAAGCCGATCCCCGCCAACCGCCCACTGCCCTCGCAGGCCCAGTGCGATCTCGTGCGCAAGTGTTGAGGTCGAAGGGTCTGAAATGTCACGCCAGGCCTCGGCATTCAGCAGCGGCTCTAGGTAAAACGAGTGCGTCAACGCATACTGAAGGATGAGGAAACGCGTGTCAGGGTTCGTTCGGCCAAGCGTCGCGAAATCACTGGCGTCGCCTTCATTGAGGTTGCCCATCAGCTTCACGAGGCCGCGGGTCTGGGCAAGATCGGTCACACGCTCCAACTCGATACCGATGTGACCAAGCAGCAGGTTGGCTTCGCCCTCGATATCGGCCGCGTCGTTGTCGGCGGAGGTGTAGTAATACTGCAGCCCGCCCACGGCATCGAGGAACAGTGCATCGTTCTGATAGAAGTTGTATGCGAGGTATGCACCAAAGGCGGCGTCTTCGCCATTGAAGGGGAGCGGCGAGCCGACTTGGTCGGCGGTGAACTCGGAATACAGCCCTTCCAGGCGGTAGTGCCAGTACTCGTCCATCGGCCTGCGGTAGCTCATCTGCACGATATGACTTTCTTCGAAGCCGGCAGTGATGTAGTCGATGTTGAAGATGTCGTCGTTGTCGGTCAGTTGGTTATGCGTGTAGCCGAAACGCTCTCGGATCTCATTGGTCGAATCAGTGCCGGTGTTCGAGATCTGGAAGTATGCGTACCAGGGCTTGTTCTCCGCGACGAGGTAGTCCAGAGAGACCTCGCCTGCATTGAGGCCCGGTGAGATAGCTGCATCAACGCGTCGGCCGGGGTGCCGGTTCAGACGGAAGAGGTAGTCGTCGAGTTTGTCCCGCTCCAGGAGTGATCCGGTGCGAGGCTGTTCGCCGGGTTTCAGTGGTGAACGGTCGAGGATGGTCTGGTGCAGCGGGTTGTTTTCGCGATCGTCCAGGAGGATACGATCGCCTGACGCGAGGGTGCGGATCTTGCCAACCGATGCGACACGGATGAGCAGTGTCAATTCGGTCCGATCCCCACGTCGATCGGACAGGTCCACGCCGATGTCAAGTGGCGAAGGCGCGACGACGACACCTACTAGTTCCTCTTCTTCATTGAGGTAGACAAGCAGGTCATCGATGATGGTGCGCAGGGCGGTGACATCGTATTTCTTTGCGGTATCCGAGCTGAGTTGTTCAAGACTCGACTCGATGTTATCGAGGCCGGCTTGCGGCCTTGTATAGACACCTTCGATCTTTGCGAGAGTGATCGGCTGGCTCTTCAGTGCTTCAAGGTCCAGTTCATCGGGGTCCACTTCGCGATCTAATTGGATCTTGAACAGAGACACGGGATAGACCGGCTCGGTGATGCTGGGATTGCCGAGCGGATCAGCATCCTGCGCGCTGGTCTGGACCGCAGTGAACGTGTTCACCAGCAAGGCGAGTAAAAGGACCCCGATCGTGTGGGGACGCCAAGAGAACGTACGAATCTTTTTCACTGGTATGCCCTTCCACCCTGATTATATCGAGGAGGTGCAAAAACAGGGCATCTGTGAATCGTTTATCGGACAATGTAAATCTGGAGAAGATCAATCATTGCGCAATGCGTCTGTGAGGCGTCCGTAAAGCGCAGGTATCAGGCCTATAGCGATCGCAAGCAAACCCGCGGCGAGCGGGGCGAGAAGATACGCCCAATTCAGATCAGAAGAATCCGACGATGCACTACTGGCATGAAATGTGGCGAGGCCAGCGCTGACGCTACCCAACAATAAACCCAGTACAAGGATCAAGGCGTGTTCGGTCAGCACGATCCGTGCGACCCGGCCACGGCTTAAGCCGACTGCGCTGAGTAACGCCAGTTCTGGCCTGCGTTCCAGCAGGTTGCGTGCGGTGACGATGCCCAGCCCCAGCGCCCCAAGTAAGACGCCAAGGCCACCGAGAGACTGGAACACTGCAAGGTAGGTGTTCTGTACTCGGTTGTACTCAGCGAGCCTTGTATTCGTTGGTGTGATCGTCGCTCCCTCGTCGATCAAGACTTCGTTGAGGAGTTCGGTGGTTTCTACGGCTGCTTCCGCATTGGGGGTGTCGACGAGCAGCATCCTGTAACCCGATGTGGAAGGGAAGATGCGTTCAAAGTGGCGCTGACTCAGCATCAGGCTGCCCTGCAGGATTGTGTTCTCTATCGTCGCGACGAGGCGCAGCGTGACAGGCCGGCCCTGTTCATCGGGGACATCGATCGTATCTCCGATGGCGAGCTTCAACGCCCACTGTGCGGTGTTGGCGTCGGCAATGACAGGGATGGCTCCGTCGGGGTCAGCATCTGCCAGAGCAAGCCATCCGTCATCGGATTCAATCGAACTCATAAACGTGAAGGCCTTGCGCATTTCGAGCAGGATGGGCTGTACACCAAGCAGGCGTGGGGTCGGCGTCTGGTTGAGATTCAGGCAACTCGCGTCGTCTCCATCACTCACGCGGATCGGAACAGCCGAGCCCGGCGGTAGTTCGTCTTTACTCAAGGCGTAGTGGTCACGGCCAAGCTCGCTGTTGAGGTCATATCGAATCGGTTGGCTTGTTTCGACCAGAAGCGAGAAGCCGCCGGTCCCGGACTTGCGATCGGATGGATCGCTGCTCGTGCCGAGGTGGAACCCCGAGACGGCATAGACCAGGAACAACCCTGCACCGAGCATGAAAACGCCCGCGAGTGTTCGACCACGGCGGCGGGTCAGGTTGAGCAGGGCGAGGCTGTTGTGCATGCGCAGCAACTTGCCGCGCACCTGCGTGGCATCATCCTTGATCAGCAGCCCCAGCAAGACCAACAGGCAGCCAGCCAGACACGAGCCGCCGCCCGCGAAGCCAATCAACGCCGCCTTCATGCCTGTTTGTGAGTTGGTCAGCGCAAGCGCGATCGACAGCGCAACAAAAAACAGACCGGCATAGATACATGCTGACCTCGGTAAGCGTGATTTTGTGGAGATCTTTCCGATACTGCCGCCAAGTAGTTCACGTGCATTGTGCCTGGCCAAGCCTCGTACTGAGAGCGCCATCGCGAGCAGGCTGATGAGTAGTGTCGCAAGTGGGCCGACGATCAGGCTCATGGGTGTCATGTGCAGCAGCACGGCTGAACCCGCCACGGCACCGGACCATACGCCCGTCAGTGCGTTTGTAACGCTCGCGGCATAGAACATTGCACCCAGGACGCCGAATGCGCAGCCCATCATTGCGACCAGGGCACCTTCGCCGAGCAGTAATTGGCCGGCTTGTCTACGCGTTAAACCTAACGCAAGCAAGGTGCCGAGTTGCCTGGCACGTTGCTCTGCCGACATGGCAAAAAGCAGCGCGGCCAACACAATAGCCGCAATGATGATGAACCCGGAGAGTGAAAGGAACAACTGGCCGAAGTCGACAGTGCCCGTGGCCGCGGCATTGGCCTCCTGCCTGATATCGGTGGCGACGAAGCCGAGTGCAGAAACGTCGATACGCTCAAGCAGTTGATTCTCAGTGGTATCCTCACTGAAACGGATCGCGGTCAGCGTGCCAAAGCGGTTGGACCAGAGTTTTTGACCAGTCTGCAGGTTAATGAACGCCTTTGGTGTGGCACGATATTCATCCCAGTACAGTTCATCTTTATCGCGGATGCGACTGCGATCGATTGCAGGGCCGGCGTCCCAACTGGAAAGCTGATCTGCTTCCGCTAAGCCGGGAAAGTCAGGCGTCAGGGTGCGGTCGGCATACGCGCCCTCGATCGGGATGATCCGTGCGACGGTGAGTTCTGCAGTACCTTCAATGAGACGGTCACCCTCATCGGGTAGGTAGTAAGTCAGTGTGAGCGTGTCTCCTACCGAGGCGTCGATGTCTTGGGCCAGCCAGGTGTTGATCGCGATCTCGTCATCCTTGATTTCGTGATCACCTAGTTCACTTGCCGCGGTGACCATCGCGTACGGTGATTGCCTGCCCTCCAGTTCGATCGTGTTGACCAGATAGGTCAGCAGGCGTTGTCCGTTCACCTCGGCAAGATCATGCTCGATGGATGCGTCGATGAAGATACGTGGGCTGTTGAGCTCTCGCCCGACAAATTCACGGTTTTTCAAGTCCAATTCGAGATCAGCAAGGCTTGGCTTGATCGCGGCGATTCTCGATGCGGACAAGGCAAGATTGGCTCGGCGGGGGATTTCAAGCTGCTCACCCAGCCAATTGCGATCGACAAACATGTTCAAGGGTGCCCGCTGCTCGGCACGCAGGCTGAAGCGACCGCCCTGCATGTCATTGACCACACCGATCACTTTGACACGCAACGCGAGGGAAGGCTTGCTCGCGTTGACGAGTGCCGCATCGACCGGCAGGGCGGAAGGTTTTGGCACACGGATGATCAAGGTGTCGCCGATGGCCGTGCCAAGCTGCTTGGCGAGTTGTTGATTGAGTACAGCTTGCCCGGGCTGCGGGGATGCACCGAGTTGCACCATGTTGATAAACGCCTCGTCAACGCCGATCAGGACCGTGTCGTTTGCTCTTGCCGTGCCATTGGGTGTTGAGGTTACACCCTCTGCCATGATGACCCCGCATGCATCCTGGCCAAGACCATTTGCGAAATCAGCGGTAAAGAAGCGATCGCCACCGATGATGACTTGATCGATGCTACCTAAGCGTTGCTTGGCGGCCTGCGCGAGCGTGTGCCGCATCGAATCGCCAACCAGCAGGGCACCGGTGATGACAGTACTGGCGAGCGCGATCCCGAGCATGACGCCAAGGTTGGTCCGCCAGAATCGGCATAGCGAACGGAGCATGAGGCGGGTCAGCGTCATGCCATCGCCTCGGCAGTGAGTTGTCCCTGGTCTAATCGAAGCGTTTGATCGAGTCGGCTGGCAAGGTCTGGCGCGTGGGTCACCATGAGCATCGCGGTCTGCTCCGTATGGTTCAGTTCGATCAGCAGATCCATGATCTGTCCGGCTGTCTTGCCATCCAGCGCACCAGTGGGCTCATCGACGAGCAGCAGGGCTGGAGAATTAATCAGCGCGCGAACAATCGCGACGCGTTGTCGCTGTCCGCCGGAGAGCGCGTCGGGGCGATGATTCATTCGATCGCTCAGGCCGACACGCTCAAGCAGTTCGGACGCACGGTGCTCCTTGCCCTTGCGATCAATACCGTCAGCAAGCGTTGGGATCAAGGTGTTTTCGAGCGCGGTGCATTGCGGCAGGAGGTGGTGCTCCTGAAATACGAAGCCGATCTGTTTTGCACGGAGTGCTGCACGTTGCTTTTCGTTGAGTGTTGTAATGTTCTGACCTGCGATTTTGATCGAGCCGGCGGTTGGCGTGTCAAGCGTTCCGATGACATTCAGCAACGTGGTCTTGCCACAGCCACTCGGGCCGATGATCGCGGCGGATGTGCCCTTGAGTAAAGACAAGTTGATATCGGTAAGGACATTGACCGTGCCTCCCCCAGCGTCGGGGTAACTTTTGGAGAGTTCGCACACCTCAAGCGTGAGGTCGTTCTCTTGAGCATCACTCATGACGATACCTCCCGCCAGCGCTTGGCCTTCATCTCAAATGTTGGCAGTGTCCCGGGTTTAACTGAGATGACAGGGACACGCAGGCTCAACGCGTCACGCATCGCTTCGCCGACCTGTTGGCACAATCGTTCGTAATCAGAGCAGCCATTATTAGGCTCGATACGCAGAGATAGTTCGCGCATCGCACCGGCCTGTTCGATCAGGACCTCATACTCTGCAACTTCGTCGAATCGTCGTATCACCGCATCCACGGCCGAGGGGTAGACGTTCACACCACGGACGAGCCGCATGTCATCGATTCGGCCAAGAATGCCGCCGATGAGACGCATCGGGTCGTCAGGGTCCTGCTTCACCAGGTCGCCCGTGCGATAGCGCAGCAGCGGCCAAGCCGAGCGTTTTAGGGTTGTGAGGACGAGTTCGCCTTCGCTGCCGGGTGTCAGCGGCTTACCGGTGTCGGGATTAATCACTTCAACAAGAAAATAGCCATCCGCGATACGCAGGCATCCTTCTGCTTCATTGTCCTGATAGGTCACCGGCCCAACCTCGGTCATGCCGTGGTGGTCGAAGAGCTTGGCGCCCCATGCGGACTCGATGCGTTGGCGCACCGCAGGCAAAGATCCGCCGGGCTCGCCTGCAACGATCAGACGGCTGACGCAAGCGTTTGGCAGGTCCAGTCCCTCTTGTTCTGCAACTTGCGCGAGGTGAAGCGCATAAGTCGGTGTGCAGCAGACCGTGTCGATCGCGTTGTCTGTGATCATTGCCAAGCGGGCGCTGGAACTCATGCCGCCGGCGGGCAGGGCCATCAGTCCCAATTGGGCCGCAGCCTCATACGCAGTCCAAAAGCCGAGGAATGGTCCAAACGAAAACGCGAACAAGACGCGGTTACCCTTGGCGCAACCGGCCTGCTCAAACACGATCCGCCAGACATCCAAAAGATGCTGCCAGGATTCGGGCGTATCGATGACGCGTAAGGGCCTGCCGGTGGTGCCGCTCGTTTGGCAAAAGCGAGTGTAATGATCGAGCGGGTAGCTGAGGTTTGTGCCATAAGGCGGGTTGGCGAGTTGATCATCGACTAGCTGCTGTTTTGTGGTCAGCGGCATGTGTTCGACGAACTGTTGGATCGTCACCGTATCAGGATCGTTGAGTCCAGCGGACTTAAGGATCGGCTGGTAGAACCTATTGCCAGACAAGACACAACGCAGTAGCTCGCGTAGTGCGAGGGTCAGTTGGCTTTCAATCGCGTTATCAGGCACGTCGGACAAGGATCAAGACTCGCTGGGTGATTCAGGCGCTTGCTCGGATGGCGCCGGCTTGGCATGCGGGACAGGCTTGGGCTTCTGCGTCACGATCAGGTAACCACCCGCCGCGGCGAGCAGGATACCCACCACAAACAGGGGTTTGATCTGGCCCCACTGCCCGGCCATCGTGATCGCGACTGCGGCATTGACCAAGGGTGCCCCTGCGAAGATCAGTGACATGACAACCGCGGGCTTGCCGCCAGCACCAAACGCGAGCAATACGCCGAATGCGCCAACGGCGCCGACGATGCCTGCGATGAGCGACCAACTCATCCCGCTGCCGGTCATCTTCCAATCTGACCCGCTGATTAACAGCATGACGATTGGTGCGAGCACCGCGACGAGGAAGTACGCGATCCCGACGAAGAGAAAGGCCTTGTACCGGCCGTTGACCGGGTCTGCGAAGTCGACCTGCCCCTTGTGCAGGAAGATGCCATAGAGCCCCCACGTACCGATGGTCAGCAGCACAAAGAGGAGGTAGGACGATGATGAGGTCGAGGATTGAGCGAGCATGAGGTTCTCAGTTGTCGGGTTCAGTAACAGTCAGTGCCTGGTCGATCTCAGGCGGGAGCGGGGCGGCTTTGAACTTGCCTTCGCCAGCGGCTTTGATGGCGTAGACGACCTTGAGCGAGCCGGTCGCGATCGGGTCGGCTTCTTCTTCTTTGCGGAAGGTGAAGCCGTAGGTGACAGACTTATCAGTCTTCGCTGAGATGAAGACATCGATCGTGAAGACATCTTCGAAACGCAGGGGCCGTTTGTAATCACAAGAAGCCCTGACACGCGGGAAGCCCGCCACATCGTCACCAACATCACGATGGACGGACAGTCCAAGATCACGCAGCATCGCGTGTTCGGCATCTTCCATGTAGCGGAAGAAGTTGGCGAAATGCACGATACCCGCGGCGTCGGTTTCGCTGAACGCGACACGGCGTGTCAGGCGGTAGGTGCTAGGCATACGCTCTCCAGTGCATTCGCTACGTTCTCGGCCATGTGCTGGGCGGTGAATTGATTCAACACTGCTGTGCGGCCCGCCTGTCCAATTGAAGCTCGTCGTTCCGGGTCGCCTAGCAACTCGGCAAGCTTGTCCGCCAGTGAGACGGGTTCATCCGGCTCACACAAGATACCCCCATCAGTGAGCGCGACAACCTCGGCCAGTCCCGCGTGATCAGGCTCAACGACCGGGACGCCACAGGCATTGGCTTCGAGCACGTACAGGCCAAACGACTCGCCGTACGTCGCTGGCACACTGAGCACGGACATCCCACGCAGCAGGTGGGCCTTGTCTTCGAGGCTGACGTTGGTTTCAATCAATACGCGGTCGGCCAGACCGGCATCTGCCAGACGCTGGTGTTGCTGATCAACAAAACGCATGTCCTTGGGCGAGGCGGCGCCGGCCAGATGCAGGCGTGAACGGCCAAGTTGGCCGCGTTCATGAAGCAGCAGCACCGCATCAATCAGTGTGCCAAGGCCCTTATTTTCGCACAGACGCGCGAAGTAGCCGATCACTGGCGGGTCGGGCGGACTGGCCTGTGGCTTGAAGTGTTGGACTTCGATTCCGTTGTAGACCACACGCATGTTTTCGAATGACAGGCCCATCTTGCCAGCCATGATGTCTGCATGGTGTCGGCTGACGGGCAGGAACATCGCAACGTCCTTGGCCTTGTCCGAAAGCAGTTGCCAGACCTTGCTCCGCCAGGGGTCAGGCAGCGAATCAACAAAGGTGTCCTCGCCCTGAAGTGTGCAGACGACCGGACAGTCCATTGCCTTGACAATCGGGTCGGCCAGCCCCAGCAGCAATGCGTTGTTGAGCATGACAACGTCGGGCTTTCCCTCCTGTTTGAGGTGACTCAGCAGGCGCTCAATTTCAAGCCTTGTCTTGCCGTGATTGCCCAGCAGCATCTGCTCTGTCATTTTCCCAAGTTCTTGTGGGCTGGTCATGTCGGCTCGGTTTGCGACCTTGCGCAAAAGTCCGGGCCGGTCCAGCCAACGCATTGCGATCGTTGGCATCATGCGGAAGACGGCCGACTTGGCCTGCAGGTACAGGCCGATCCCGCCCATGCTCACGTCGTCTCCATCGATGCCTTGGGCGTCATCGAGTACGAGCGGCAGGTAGAGCGCATTGATCGCTGCGTCGTGACCGAGATTACGCAGACCTCGGAGCAGGGCTTCGTCGTGCAGGCAGCTTCCGCAGTGGAAGTTGCCGGTACCAGGGGTGAGCAGGAGGATCTTCATGCTTATGTTCTGTCAGAGCACGAAGCGTTAGCGAGTGACCCGGACGATCTGCCATTCGAGTCACGAGTTCATGCTTTGTGCTCTGTTAAGGCCAGCGGTCGACCATAGGTCAGCGGCTCGGGTACTTGCACGAATTCCGAGACACCTTCAAACAGCGCGGTGAAGTCCGTCGAGACTTTGCCAATCAGGCAGTCGGTCAGGTCACTACGCAGCTGTGGGTGTTTTTTGAGGAGTTTGCCAAATGAAAAGCCTTCGGTATAGAAGGCGTAGACGAGCTTGCGCATTGCCTCGATGGCATGCTGGAATTGATCGGTGTACGTTTCGAAGTTTGCCGCCGAAAAATCCTCGGCATCCAGTGCCTGGTTGATCGCATCTGCCGCAAACTCCCCGCTGACCAGTGCCAGAAATACGCCGGTGGAAAAGACGGGGTCCATAAAGCTGAACGCGTCACCGGTGAGGACAAGCCCATCGGTCGCGCTGTGATCTGAGCGATACGAATACTCGCCTGTGACCCAGGTCTCGCCATACTGCTCAGCGTCCTGCATAACCTCTTTTACCCATGCGTTGGATTCGATCTCGCGTTCGATCACGGCGAGCGGGTCTTTGAGACCGTCGCGGTAGAGGTAGTCCTTCTCGCCGACAACACCGAGGCTGATCCGATCATCGTGAAGGGGGATATGCCAGAACCAGCCTTTCGCGGGGATATAGGCAACGGTTGTCGCGCCCTCGTCCCGGCCTTCGCCACGCTTGCCTCCCTTGTAATACGTCCATAGCGCGATCTTATTGAGTTCCGGGTCGCGTTGACGTTTCCAGCCCATTGCGTTGGCTGCAAACCCGTTGCGACCTGAAGCATCGATGGTCATCGGGGCATTGAGTTGGATGGTTTGTCCGTGCTCGTCTTTGGCTTGGATACCGACCACGCGACCGTCGCGGTCTTTCAGGACCTTGTTCGCCGAGACACCGAACCGCGCCTCGACGCCATGCTCGCGTGCGTTCTCGACCATCATTGTGTCGAAGATGCTCCGTTCGACCTGCCAGGTCTGGCCTGCGGGGTGACCGTCCAGGTGGTCGGAGAAATAGAACGGCTGAGACATGCGCCCATCGGTCGTGGCAAACTGGACCGAATACTTCTTGACGAATTCGGTTGCATTAAGCTTGTCGACCATACCCAATCGATTGAGCGTGCTGTAGCAGAACGGCACGAGCGACTCGCCGACGTGGTAACGCGGGAATACATCACGTTCGAGCATGACGACCCGCCGGCCATACATGGCAAGCAGGGTTGCGGCCGTTGCACCAGCTGGCCCCGCGCCGACCACGATGACATCGTATTGATTGTTTGACGTAATCATGCTCAATGTTAGGCGTGCGTACTATTCTTGTCCGGCAGAGGTGGCAGGATTTCGATGATCTGTGCGATCGCTCGGCCGTCAGGCATTTTGAGCTCGTTTTTCCGGCCATAGAGTGGCCCATGCTCGACGTGTAGGGCTTTGCTCAGCAGTTCATCGGGCGTGACCGCGAGGTAGGCCGAGGGGTTGGAGACGTAGGCGACCCCATGCTCACGCAGGACCCGTCCCAGCGGTACCTTGCATTCGGCGACGAGTTGGCGCGTTTCTTCATCGAAGCAGGTCAGGTCGATCCGGATCGCGCCGAACTCACGGGGCTGGCCATCTTCGACGCCCTCAAGGACGACCTGCCTGAAGAGGCTGTCACCCTCGAGTTTCTTGCCAAAGACGCGCAGTGTCATATCCTGGCTGAAATACGCTTCGAGCGTGCCGGTCATGTCCCGGTCGTGTGCGAGCAGCATCTGATAGGGCTGGGGCAACTCCTCAGCCTCCAGGATTGTCGCGCTGGTTAACACGCTGCCGTCGTCCGGATCGAACGCAGACAGCGGGTATAGAAGGTCGGCAGCATGTGGGTCAATCGCGCTCATGCGTAACGGACACCTCGGTGCTCTGGTTTGAAGAAGGCGTACAGCAGCGTGTCGATCCGAAGTAGCGTCTGGCGGGGGATAAACAACTCGTCGCCCTCAATTGTGATGAGCTTGTCTCTGACATAGCCCTCTAATATGTCGGCCCATTTCTCAAAAGGATCGACACCAAATTTCTCGATGAACGGTATACGGCTGATCCTGCCAAGTTTGAGTTGCAAGACCCACTCTCGGATCATCGCTTCTTCCTGATCGATCGGGAGTGCCCGGTACATCGGCTGATCTCCTCCAGTTACTGCGGAGGTGTAGGGGACGATGTCGTGCTGGTTCTGGTAGTGCATCCCACCGCCGTTGCCATCAGTCAGGTAGCCGAAGGACGACACCCCCAAGGCCAGCATGTCGCTGCCCGTCCAAAGTGCATCGCGGTAGACAAACTTGATGGCCTCAGGGTCTTTTACCGCGGTGTACGCACTGGTTACGGTGTAGCCTGCTTCTTCGAGTGCGGCATAGGCCTCTGTGACCCACCGTCGTTTGGTGCCCCAGTCGGCGACGGGGGCCTCATCCTTGCCGGACTCCTTCATGTCCCTGTAGATGGTCGTGTTGTAGGGCACCTCCATCTGGTAGATCGTTACAGCGTGGGGCTGCATCTTGAGTAGCGTGTCGATGTTGGCCTGCCAGTTTGCGTCGGTTTCGCCGAGCATACCCGCGATCAGGTCGATATTGACCTGATCAAAGCCTGCATCGATAGCCCAGTCATAGGCGTTGCCAACCTGCTGGCTGCGGTGGGCGCGATTATTGAGTTCGAGGATTTCGTCGTTGAAGTTTTCGATACCCAATGACAGGCGGGTGACGCCGAGGTCCTTGAGGCAGGCGAGCTTGCGCGTGCTCAGCGTTCCAGGCTCGCACTCGAAGGCGACTTCTTCGACTTCGCTCCAGTCGAGGATTTCTTTCAAGCCATCGAACAGGTGCGTCAGTTGTTTCTCAGAGAGGTAGGAGGGGGTGCCGCCACCAAAGTAGACAAACTTAAGTTTCCTGCCGGCAATTCGCTCGGTCGCTGCGTAGCGCTTTGCCTCTTCGAGTACGGCGTCGAGGTACTCGCTCACTTCGTCGCGTGTCTTGTCGGTATAGACGCGGAAGTAACAGAAGTGGCAACGCTTGCGGCAGAACGGAATATGCACATACAGCCCCAGAGGCGTATCTGGTGCAGCGGGCGTATCAAACAGGTTAAGCGCCGCATCACGATGATCGGTCGACCAGGTCGAGTAGGGCGGATAGTTCGAGACGAAGTAGTTGCCAACGGTCGTCTTCTTGTCGTCCGCTTCGAGTACGGGCAGGGGCGTGTTCTCGTCTGGCATGTGTTTCAATCCGTGTTGGGTGTTTGTGATGGTTGAAAGGCATAGATGTTGCCGTCTTCCGAGCCGACGACGATAAGATTCTTGGTCACGGCCGGGCTGGCATTCATTGCGCCGCCGAGGTCATGCTCCCAGACAATATTGCCATTTTTGATTTCGATGATTGAAAGTCGTCCGCCTGCAGAGCCAAAGATTGCACGCTCTTTGCCAATTACCGGGGCGCCTTCGACTCCGCCACGCGTGCGGATATCCCATCTTTTTTCGCCGGTCTTTCGATCGACGGCATAGAGTCGTCGTCCTCGCGACCCAATAAGCAGCGTGTCGTTGGACAGTGCGGGCGAGCCAATGAAGGGGAAGTCTCGATCACGAAATCGCCATGCGACTTTCTTCTCCTTGAGATCAACCGCCAGAACCTCACCTTGCATGTGACCGATGTAGGCCTGCCCGTTGCTGAGCGATGGTGTTCCTGCAACTTCGCCGCCCAGTTCGATCTGGGCGGTACCTTTGCCGGTCTTCAAGTCGATGAGGTGCATCATCGTGTCACATCCGCCGAGTACGATTGTGTTGTCGTTGAGCACGATGCCGCAATTCACGTAATCGCCTGTCTCATACTCCCAGACTTTCTCGCCTGTCCCTGCATTGAGACAGTAGAGCATGCCGTCGTGGCTGCCTACGATGACGACTTTTTCCCCTTCAAGTTCGGTGATCGCCGCTTCGCCCGCGATTCGACCGCCGGTCTCAAACTGCCACTTCGGCTTTCCGGTGGTTGTGTCAACCGCGTACAGGACGCCGCCATCGGTGCCGATATACACAACGCCGTCGTCATAGACAGGCGAGGCATCAATCAGCGTCTCGCTGGCGAGCTTCCACTTCTCCTTGCCTGTTACTGCGTCGATCGCGTGCAGGTGCTTGTCCTCCGAACCAACATATACGACCCCATCGACGATGATCGGAGAGGAGAGGACTGCCCCGCCGGTCTTGTAGGTCCATGCAGGTTTGTAGCTTTCCTGGATTTGGACATCTGCGACACCAAGGCCCTGCAAGCCGCCGCGGGGGTGTGGCCAGTTCGATTGCTCGGCAGCGGCGCTCAAGGCGAACGCGAAGAGCATGCAGGTAAGCGATAACTTATTGAAGAGCGATATCATGCCTGCCCCCCATATGCCGCTAGATACAGCGATTCGAAATCGTTGGACGTGATTGCACGCGGATTGAAATTCGCCGTCCATTGCCCAGCGGCCTTGGGAGCCAGTTCGCTGAACGAGGTCGATTCGATCCCAAGGTCGGCGAGGTTTGTCTTCAGGCCGGCGCGATCGAGTAGGGCAGTGAGGGTCTCGATCAGGTCATCAACATCATTGAGCCCGGCGTACTCGGCGAGTTTGTTATATGACGCCTTGACTTCTTCATCTTGTGCGTTGAAACGAATGACATGCGGGAGCATGACGCCGACAGCTTGGCCGTGGATCGTCCCATACTTCGCGGTCAGTGGATTAGCACACGAGTGTGCTGCGCCGAGCATGCTGTTTTCGATTGCAAGGCCGGCATATGCCGCACCGAGGAGCATATCGCCGCGAGCCTTCGTGTCGCTTGGATCGTCAAGTACCCTCGGCAGCGCATTGGCCGTCAGCGCGAACGACTCGGCCGCGTATCGCATCGAGATATCATTTCGTCGTGTGCAGACATACGATTCGACGGCATGGGTGATCGCATCGATACTCGTGCACGCCGCGACGCTGTCGGGTTGGGTCAGGGTTAACGAGGGATCCAGAAGGGCAATGATGGGCAGGGCTTTCGGGTCGCCACAGGCCATCTTCATGTGCGTGTCTTCGTCAGCGATGAGGGCATAGGATTGCGCCTCGCTGCCTGTGCCGTGCGTCGTGGGCACGGCGATCAGCGGGAGCATCGGCTTATCCGGGTGCTTCTTGTGGTGGTAGTCCGCCATGACCCCGCCGTTGGTGTAGATGAAGTTGCAGCCCTTGGCGGTGTCGATCGCTGAGCCACCACCGAGCCCGACGAGCAGGTCGGGCTTGAACTCATTGGCGGCCTTCACGGCTTCGTCTACGTCTGCGGTCGATGGGTTTTCATGAACACGAGTGAACGTCGTCGCCTCGAGTCCTGCATCTTTCACGATATTGAGCCCGCGCTCTGTGTGGCCGGCCAAAGTGACGCCGGGGTCGCTAATGATCATCACACGCTTGACACATTGCTCGACACACAACTGGCCGAGGTGTTCGATTGCACCGTCCCCAAAGACCAGACGCGTGCCTGGCGTGTGATCAAGGTCGGCTGGCGCTGGCGTGGTGATCGTAGTCATGCCCCCGCCTTTGCCAGATGGATTGCACGGCGTTGGTAGAGGAACTCGAACAGGTTGCCCTCGTGCGGCTGGTCCCACTGTGCGCTGGAGGTCGGCGCGGCACCAAGGTTCAGGCGCTGGATATTGCGGCAGCGCAGTAGCTCGGCGGTGAATCTCTCGTCATGCGTGATCGCACTGACAACAAGTGTTCCGCCGATTGTGTCGAGCACCTCGTCCTGCGGAACTTCGACGACTGACGCGAAGGGGAACATGAACTCGGTATTGCAAAGCGGGTGATCCCAACTCTCACAATAGACGAGGGTGGGCAGCACATAGGTCCGCCCTTCAAATATTGAAAGCCGAGGCGTCCCACCACGGACCGCCTCGGTGAAATCGTGTGCGCCCGGCTCTTTCAAGCCGTTGGTGATCTGCATATCTGCCCACTCGGCGACCTTAGGGTTTGCAATGGCAGACAGCTTGGCATTGGGATCATCATTGGTCAGCGGCGTGATCTGCGCCAGCTTGTCAGCCAGTGCCTGGGCCAGTGCTTCGCCATGTCGTGGGACGATCACGGTTGATGCGTTGATACAGGATCGGCCGGAGTTTGCAGCGATGGACTGGACGATGATGTCGACGTACTTGGGCCAGTTGTCGATTTCGTCTTCGCCAATGATGACCTTGGACCAGCCCGGACCGTGGACTTCGACGCGTTCGTCGCCGCCGTAGCGTTTCATCGTCGCTTCGCCGCCAAAGATGATCGAGCGGTCGCAGACGTCCATGACGGCGGCCGAGCCCTCGTGGTCGGTCGGGTAGAAGCCAAACGCTTCTTCGGGAACCCCCGCAGCAATCATGGCTTGGACAACACGCCACGGCGTCCAGGGCTCATCACTACCGGGCTTAAGGATGACCGGTGTCTTAAAGGCAATTGATGGCAGCCACAGGGCGTTCACGCCTGGCGAGTTGCTCGGCATCACCATACCGAGCGCGTGCGTCGTCGGATAAAAGCTCACGGCTGTACCGTTGACCTCGCCAAAGCCTTCGTCGATGACCTTGGGATCGATCCCTCGTGTCAGGCCACGGACGATATCGTCCAGGTGTGTGAGGGCGTCGTGGACCTTTGCCATATTCGCACGGACAAGCGTGTGTGGCAGGCCGCTGGTTCGCGACAGTTGCTGCACATAATCCTCAGGCGACTGAAAGCCATCGCCCAGTGGCAGGTCCGCTGTCATAAACAACTCGCCGGCCTTGGCTGACATTGCGATGAGGTCTTCACAGGGGATCGCTTCCAGTGCCGCCTTCGCCTGAGCGAACTTGTTCGCGTCGCGCTTGAGCAGGCCCGCATTGCCAACGGACATCTCCGCGACGACTTCACCCGTAGCGAGGTCTTTAATCTGCCGGATGTTGACACTGCGGTACGTGGTGCCGAGGCGTAGGATCGGGATGTGGGGGAGGGTGCTCATGGGATGATCAAGTGGGGCAGACATTCTTGTCTGCCGTCAGGCCGAAGGCCTGAATCTGTTGTAGCTTGTGGTTCCGACTTCGTCGGAAGGCAGACAGGAATGTCTGCCCCACTTTCAAGACGGCCTATTGTTGCTTCAATAAACACCCTCAACGATTTTTTGCGTGCTTGATCCAAATGGCCGGACCTCACTGACGCCGTCCCAGGGGTATTTCTCTATCCATGGCTCCACGCGTCTTGCTTCGTCTCTTTCGAGGAAGCGGGGCATGAACAGTTCCTTGGTCAGCGTGGTGAGTTCGACGCGTCCGAAGTCGCCGTAGTCCACGGTCTGGTGGGTGTCTTCGGGGTTGATAACGCGTAGTACGGCCCGGGGCTGGGGGCAGTAGTAGGTGGTCTGCCAATTATTTTCTTTGATGTTGGGCCGGTGCGGCGCGACACCCATGAGCGTGTTGCCGTAGGTCGGGTAGAAGCCGACGCCTGCGGTTCCCATGCAGTCGCCGTCGGATTGTTCGCAGACCTCTTCAATGAGGAAACGGGTGTACTGCGGGTCCATCGTGGTTCCGCCGACGAACGCGCCCTTGATTCCGAGCGTGACCAATGACATCCGCTCGCTGAGTGCTTCGAGCAGTTTGGGGGTGGTAAACAGCGCGGTCACTTCACGGTGGCGGAGGATGGTCATGGCCTGGTCGATGGCATGGGCCATGTAGGCCTTGGCCTGATTCGGTTGGCCTTCACGGATCACGCGTTTGACCCAGCGCGGGTCCAGGTCTACAAAGTAGACCGAAGAGTCCCGGCAGTGTGCGAGGTGTTCGATCGCCAGGCGGAGGCGGCGTGGACCGGTCGGGCCGATCATTAACCAGTTGCCACCGCGCGGGAAATGCTCGTCGCGGAGGGTCTTGGCAAACTGGGTGTAGTCGTACTGAAAGTCTTCCCAATTCACGCGCTGCTTGGGCATGCCTGTCGTGCCGCCGGTCTCGAAGACGTTGTATGGTCTGCCTGCGTAGGCGCGGGGGATCATTTTCTCATGCGGGATATAGCGCAGAACCGTATCCGCGTCGAAGTGATCAAAGGCCGCGATGAGCTGGTCGAACGTCTCGATTGATGCGGGGTCGATGCTGTGCTCTTTCGCGTGCTCGATCCAGTAAGGCGTGCCTGTTTCTTCGCTGAAGTGCCAGGCGACGGTCTCGCGCACGTGGGCGTCAAGTGATTCCCGCGCAGCGGCAACAGGGTCGGTCGTGGTAGAGGATGTGGTAGTCATTTTGCTTTCGGGAAGAACTTGGCGATCGTTGACTCATCCGGCGCCTTGGTCGCAAGGGATACTAGGACCAATGTGACGAGACAGGTCGCAAAAAGAGCTGCGGCCGGCATCATGCCACCCAGCAGAAACTCTTCTTTGGGGTGGTCGGTCTTGAAAACGAACAGGTCATAGCTGATCAGCCCCAGCCAGAGGGCGGCGGTTGCGACCAGCGCGGCGATTACGCCGGCCTTGGTTGCCCGTTTCCAATACACCCCCGCGAAGGCGACAGGGAACATTGCCCCGAACCCGCTGAAACACCATACGCCCAAGTCAAAGACATTGATCGGCAGCTTCAGTAACGAGATCAGATATGTCACCGCAACGATGCCGATGACGAAGCCCCGGCCCAGCCAGAGCAGTTGCTTGTCGGTGAAGTGGTCCTGGCCCTTGGCATGGACTACGACGTCGTTGGTGAACATGGTCGACATGCACATGAACTGCGAGTCGAGTGATGACATGATCGCAGCCAGGATGCCCGCGAACAGGATGCCCGTTACGACCGGCTGATTCACCAGCACCGCGACCATCTTGCCGAGCACGGCGTTTGGTGGTGTGCCGTCCATCTTCGCGACACCCAGAGCCCAGACACCGATCAAAACGCAGGGCACCCAGACGAGCATGATGAAAACAGGGTGAGCGATGACGGTCAGTCGGAACGCCTTCGCAGACTTAGCGGTGAGCCAGTGCTGGAACAGGTGCGGGAACATGCCAACGGACAGCGGGATGAAGGCGTAGCTGAAGAACTGCAGCTTGCTGATCTTGTCTTCGCGTGCCATGGCCTCGGGGTTCCGGTCGAGCACGGCCTCGGATGCTGCGGCAGGTCCACCTAGCGCTTTGGCGATCAGCGTGAACGCCACAACGCCAGTGATCATGAAGACGATGGTCTGGAACGTGTTGGCCCAGGCGGTCGATCGGACGCCGCCAAGGAAGACGTATACCAGCACGATGGTCGCGATGACCAGGCCGGTCATCCAGGGCGGGACAGCACCGTTCAGCGCGGGGTCGGCCGATTGGAACAGGCTGAAGTCGGCGAGCATACCTTCGCGAACCACTGTGCCATCGGGTTTGATGATCGGTGCGGTCAAGCCCTTGATCGCAGAACCCGCTGCGATCAGGCCGACCAGCAGGTACGGGATGATCAGAACGACGAGGATCGGGAAAAGCACGTAACCCAATGCTGACGACTCGAATCGATCACGGAAGTATTGGCACTGTGTGACGTAGCCATACTTCTTGCCGAAGGCCCATAGCTTGATGCCGATCAGGAAGAAACAGGCCGAGTGCAGCAGGCCCGAGTACGACGCCATCAAACCGTAGACCCCGATGCCGAGGTTGTAAGTTTTTGCAGACGAGCCGACAAGTGCAAAGCCTGTCATGGTCGTGCCGAAGACGGACATCAGCAGGAGGAACGGGCCGATTGACCGCGAGGCGACGAAGTAGTCGCTGCTCGTGCCGCGGAAAAAACGTGAGCTGAAGATGCCTAGTGCCAGCAGCAGGCCCAAGTAGATCAGGATGACAATGATTGGGGTCAACCTTCTACCTCACTTTCATCGCCCTCGGCCCATGCTTCAACATCGCTGGGCCAGGCCCATTTCACTGCACTGGCCCAGAGCAGCGCGGCCGCGATTGAGAAACCAGCGTGGTACGCCAGGCCGATCGGCATAAAGCCAAGGACCAGCGACTGGTCATCCCAGAACCAGACGTCCTGGTGCAGGAAGAACAGCACAACGAAGATGATCCAAATCCATTTGTTTTTCATCGTGGCTTACTCCGCCCCGGCCGAGATCGCGTACAGGTGGGATTGCGTCGCGACGTACAGCACGCCGTTGGCAGCGATCGCGCTGGAGTAGATCGGTGCAGGGAACTCGATCTCGGCGAGCAGTTCTTTCTCTGGCCCGTGCTTGAGGATCGTCAGGATGCCGTCTTCGTTACCCAGAAACACCTTGCCATCTGCGATGAGGGTGGATGACCAGATGTGACCGAGCGTATCGTGCTCCCACTTCTTTGCGCCGGTTTTGGCGTCCAGGCAGTACAGTTTGCCTGAGTAGTCGGCAGCATAGACAAGGCCATCGGCGACGCTGACTGTAGAGATCGTGCGATCAATCTCGGTGAAGTCCCAAACGACTTTGGCGATGCCATCGGTGACCTGGGTCGGGTCGACGCAGATCAGTCTGCCGACACCTTCGCCGTGCTCGGGGTCCTGCCCGATGGGTGCGTAGATCAACCCGCCATGGATCACGGGCGTGGAGATGTATTCACTTGGCCCGGGCGGTGTGGCGTAGGGGATCGGTTCGCCGTCATCATCGAAGCGGTAGGACTTCAGGTTGCCATCGACTTTCCATCGCTCGGGGAGGATGTCAAAGTCGTCTTCATCTTTAACAGTCTTGGGGTCATAGCCATAGAGGAAGCCATCACCGGCACCAAAGACGATGGTGGCCTTGCCGTCGAACGTCCCAAAGGAAGGGCTGGACCAGTTGCAGTGCATGATGTTTGGCCCGATGCCGCTGCCGTCTTCGCCGACCAGTTCGCCGGTTTTCGCATCGAGAGCGATCAGCGACGGGGCGTTGGGCGCGGGGACATTGATGTGCGACCAGTCCACGCCATTAGACGTGGCGACGTAGACGATGTCATCGATGATGAGGCAGGAGTTAGACGTAATGTTGTGCGGGAAGATGTTGAGTTCTTCACGCATGTCGTATCGCCAGATGACATCGGCGTCATTGGTCCCGATTTCAATTGGAGGCTTGCCTTTGCCGGCATAGTACGCGCCCTCATCCTGCACGCCTTGATTGCCGTTGGCCATGCCGGCGAGATCGAGGCAGACGATCTCGCAGAGGTTGGTCACGACATAGACCCGGTCGCCGACCACGGCCGGGCTTGAGCACATGCCAAGGAATTCCCAGTCGCTGACCTTGCCCGCCCCCAGCTTGTGCAGGTTGAATTCCCAGATCAACTCGCCGGTCTTCTCATCGAGGCAGAAGAAGACGGAGCGGTCGCCCTTGTATTTTTCGTCGCGGGGCGATTCGTTGTTGGTGCCGACAAGAATCTTGCCCTGCGAGACGACGGGGTTGCCGAAGGCCTGGCTGCCGAGTTTGGCAATCCACTTGACCTTCTTCATCGTCTCGGGGTCGATCTTGCCGGTGCGCCCGATTTCTTCGCCGGGAGCGAAGTCGTGGGGGATAGGTCCGCTGTTCGCTGCGACCATATTCCGCGAAGCGTCTTTGCCCCAGATGGGCCAGTCTTCTGCTTGGGCGGTTTGTGAAACCACAGACGCACCCAGATAAACACAGATGGAGGCAAGGAGGGCGGTTGTCTTTTTCATGATTAACTTCCTATTCCTAATAGGTGGGGCGGACATTCTTGTCTGCCTTCCGGCAAAGCCGGAACTTCTCGTTTCACTTCAGCGGCTCGGGCTCCGCCCGACGGCAGACAGGAATGTCTGCCCCACTTGTTCACTCTTACGGGTTCGGCTCTACCTTGACGTTGTCGACGTAGACGCGGTGCTTGGATTGGGGAGAGAAGCCGTAGATGCCCGGGCTGCCGTTCTTGTGGCAGTTGGGAACTTTGACTTCGATGGTCCAGTCGGCGGGTTCGTCTTCGCCCTTGGGCCAGGCCTTCCCGTAGACCGTGCCGGTGCCGTCTTCGTTGGGTACAACCTTCGACTTGATCGTGTACCAGCTCTTGGCGGACCATTTGAACGGCTTGGTCTCGGCAATGCGATTGTGGTTGGAGCTGACTTCGATCGCCTGTTTGTTGCCATCCAGCACGATGAGGTAACGCTGGTTGATGACGCCGACGACGCTCATGCCGCGGCGGTTACCGTCGCTCATGACATCCGCCTGCACGGTGTAGTCACTGTCATCGGCGTGACCCATGAAGATCATCGACCGCTGGAAGAGCACGCGGTCCAGTGTCTTGGCAAGCACTTGGTTTTTACCGGGGTTGGTCGGGTCGTCGCGGACCTGCCACTTGAGCCGGGCGCCGATCCAAGGCAGCGGCGGGTGGGCATAGGCAACTGCGTCGGTGTTGTCGGTTAGCGACAGCTCGAATTTCTGGAAGTCGAATGCATAAGGCGGGGCGGGCAGGACCCGGCCACGCGCGGTGCCTGAGCCGTTATTGCTGGTGGCCTTGAACGCACCTGCGGAGGGAGTGTTGTTGTCCGACGCGGTGATGGTGTTGCCATCGATGGTCGCGTCGAGCTTGACCTTGACCTTCGCGGTGGGTGGGATGAATTTTTCGAACGTGGCGCTGCCAGCATCCGTAACAGCGTCGTTGCCCTTGCTGTCCACGGCCCTGGTGCCAAGCGCCACACTGGATCCGGGTCGGAGCACGAATTCCTTGGGGTGCACCATCAGCATACTTGCGTCGCCAACGTTGACCGAGCTGGGTTTACCCGGTTCGCTCACGACTAAGCCACCACGTTTCTTACCGAAGCAGTACAGCCTGTCGGTCGAGTGGACATACAGCTTGCCGTTCCACGCCGAAGCGGTACCGATGCACTTGCCGGCGAGCTTGGTCTGCTTAATCTCGGCGTCGCTCGGCTCGGTGCGGCTGGGCTCAAGGATGAATAGGCCATCGTTCCAGTAAGGGATGTACAGTCGGCCATCGGCATAGAGCGGCGAGGCGTGCAACTGGCTTGCGCCGAGTTTCTTTTCCCATAGCGTTGTGCCGGACTTTGCATCGATGGCGATAAGTCTGCCATCCATCGCGCACTGGTAGACCACGCCGTCGACGATTGTCGGAGAACTGGTAAACATGTTGACATTGTTGTTCCGCCAGACAACGAGGTCCTTGTCAACGACCATCGGCTTCTCGTCGCTCTGTGTCGCCATCGCCAGGGCCTGGTCGGCACGGATCGCAATCATGTAGCCGCGCCCTGAGTCACCAACGTTTTCTTTGCCGTGGACCTGGATGATCAGGTCGTCAGCCGGCACATCCGGTGTGCCGTTGTCGTAGATCAGAGGCGAAGAGTTCACGCCGCCGAGGGACATCTGGTACCGCCACATCGGCTGGCCGGTGCGGGCGTTGACGCAGACAAGGTTGCCGCAGCCGGTGCCGGCATAGAAGACGCGGTAGCCTTGCCGGTCCTCGATGTGTGGCGTGGAGAAGGACGAGTCGGAGAGGAACGGCGGCCCGACGCCGGGCGTAGAGGACCATGCGAGCTTGCCGGTGTTTTTATTGAAGGCGTAGAAGCGGTTGCGTGCCGGCCCCTCGCTGCCCCAGTTGGTGGAGATGCAGTTGATGATGGCCAAGTCGCCGTCGATGGTGATAACACCGGTGCGGCCGTTGGGGAAGGTCAGCTTGCCATAGGTCTCCATGAGCGAGACCTGCCAGAGTTCATTGCCATCTCGATCCAGCGCGATGACCAGCCCCTGAGAGGTCTGGACAAAGACGTTGCCGGTCTCGGGATCAATCGTTGGGCCACCGATGGTGTAGCGGTTGTAGACGATGTCAGAGATGAAGTCTGCGTAGGAGCGCGACCAGATCTGCTTGCCGCTGTCAGGATCGAGGCAGTAGATCGTTTCGGTGAGTTCTGCGCCTTCGCCCGGGTAGCCGAGGACGAAGAGGCGGGGGCCGTCGGCATATTCAGCAATGGCGGCGGTGCCCCGGCCGGGCACATCAAGCGTCCAGCGAAGGTTGGCCTTGTCGCCTTCGATGGCGACAGCGTCGGGGAGGTTGATCTGGTTGCTGGTGCCGTTCTGGTTCTCGCCGCGCCAGTGCAGCTTGCCGCCGATCGGCAGATCGGGGTTGGATGTGATCGCACCGGGCCCGCATGCAGTGAGCAGGAGGCTGAATAGGGCGAGAGCGGCGAGGGGAGTGGATCGGATGATCAGAGGCATGGTCTAGCCCTGTTCGAGGGAGAGGTGTCTGGAGAAAAAAGTACCGTACACGTACTTTCTAGTCAAGCCGATTGACGTTAGAATCATGCTGGATGTTACGCACGCCATGACCCCACCGAAATCCCCGATTGACGATCCGCATCGACGAAGGCTGCCCCCGCTGCTGAGGCGGTGCTGGTACGGCCTGAATCAGGCGTTTCGTAAGCGTTTGGCAACACTTGGGATTACGCCTAACCAGTTCACCGTATTGCGTTGGCTGGAGGAGGATGACGGGGGCGGGGTGCGTCAGGCCGAGATCTGTGCCCGGATGGCCAGCGACCCGAACACGATCGCGGCACTGGTTGAGCGGATGCATGCTGATGGGCTGGTGAAGCGGAAGGTGGATCCGACCGACCGCCGGGCCCGGCTGATTTCCCCGACGCCCAAGGGCCGACGCACCTACGCCAAGGCCCGCCCGATCGCGGTTGAGTTACAGGAAGAAGTCCTTCAGGTGATTCCCGCTGGTGAGCGTGAGCGGCTGCTTGAGCAGATCGAAATCCTCGCGGACGCCTGCCAGGCTTCCTTGGAAAATGAGCCCGAGACGTCGGCTTCCTGACCCCTGAGGTGGGTTTCCGGGAGGCGAGGCCATCATCGAATTTGATACGCAAGCGTGGAAATCATCTCCAAGTCGGTGTATAACTACACTCGGTTAGCCGTCTAGTGGTAGGGGCAAGCTGTTTGCCCACGCTGAGATGGCAGGAGAAAGGATTACGATGCTGAACTGTTGGAATGATGTTGTGTTTCGTCGCGCGTTGGCGGGTGGTGCTTGCCTTGCATTGGCTCTATCTGCAGGTAGTGCATCTGCCTTGACAGACATCACGTTAGTGGACGCGTCGTTTGAGGACTTGGCGATCCCTACACCCGGCCCGACCGCAGATATCTCCGAGGGTGTTCTACCTTTCTTCCAGCATCCCTCTTTGCCATTTAATCCCAACGGCTGGCAAGAAACGGGGGTGCTCAGCACCGAACAGGGCTTTACCGGCTTTCTCGATGCGGGCATCTTCCTGAACCACTCCTTCGATTTGGGCGGTGGTTTCATGTCGCCCACGGTACCCAACGCCGTCGGCAACCAACTCGGCTACCTGCGTTTCAACTCGGACGCGAATACGACCGGACCGACTACCTCGGTTTCGCAGCAGACCACCGAGAATTTCGAGGCCTTTACCGCTTACACCTTTACGATTGCGCTAGGCCAAGGCCAACTCCAGGCGCCCGGCTCGACCGACCCTGCCGGTAACCCCTACACCGCGGTTATCTCGATCGGCTTCTACAACAACGCGGCTTCGCCTGATGGCGGGTACACGGCGTTGGCCAGCAATGTCATCAACATTGATCAGATGGTCTCTGGTGGATCAGGCACCCTGACCGACTTCTCCGTTGTTTATGAAACCGACGACGCCCTGTTCGTCAACCCGCTAGTCATACACGTCGAGCAGGTCGGTGGTACCACCGGCAGTATCAACCTCGATAACGCTCGATTGACCAAGACGGCCATCCCCGAACCTACCTCGCTCGCACTGCTGGGCCTCGGCGGGTTGCTGTTGTCGCGTCGACGACGCTGACAGGTGAACGCGGCGGACCTAGACTGGTAGGGTGCTTACACCACCGAGATGGAGCCGCACTGCATGACACGTCGAGCATTCACGCTGATTGAGCTCCTGGTGGTTATCACGATTATCGCGCTGCTCATCGGCTTGCTTGTGCCCGTGCTTGCTTCGGCACGCGATGCCGCGATGGGCACCTCCTGCATGGCCAACCAAGACCAGCTCATGGTTGGTGTCCATGCCTACGCAACTGACAATCGCGGGCGGATCCCCTTCGGTCCGGAAGAAGGCAAGAAATACGATCCGCAGCGTGGTGGGGAAGACAGCGGCGGCCGAGATTTCTATGTCATCGATGGCATGGTCACCAGCGAGATCTTTACACGCAGTGGCGAGCCACTCGGTGCAGGGCTGATGTTCTATGACTACATGGATGGTGCCGAGGAGGCGTTCTTCTGCCCGGGTACAGATGACGAAATCACCGTCTCGTCGGAACTCGCCAAGATCGGCACCGACAGCGTGATCAGCGGCTACCTCTATCGGCACGGCGGCAACACGTTTGTTGACCTGATCCAGTTCAATACAAGCCCGACGACCAAGCGGATGGACAGCCGAACGCGCATCGATCAACTCGGCCTGAACCGCGAGGGCGAGCAGATTACGGCGCTCTTTGCGGACAATAATTTCCAGACCGCGTCGGGTTCTACGTTTGAATTTCTGGATCGCTCCAACCACGACCGCGTCTTCTCAAACATCGCATACGCCGATGGCCACGTTGAGCAGCGTTCCAACAGGGACGACTATTACGTCGCGGATATTGGCGGGACGACACTGATCAACGGCCTTGATCGGATTCTCCGTGTCTTTGAGCGTGCGGATGTCAATGAATAAAACGGATTGAAGTAGTTCGAGTCACAGTTACGATACATAACTCATTCTTCAACATGAGGTCCAGCCATGAAACGCGATCGGGTGACAGGTTTCGTTCTTTTCGTCTTGCTTCTCGTCAGTCTGAATGTTTCCGCGGCGGACTGGCCGAACTGGCTTGGTCCGAACTTCGATGGCACGACGACGGACAAAGGTTTTGACCCGGCGTTTGGCAAGGGTGGTGTCGACATCAAATGGACCAAGGACTTGGGCGTCGGGTTTACCGGTGTCACTATCGCGGATGGCAAGGCCTATACCGCCGGTTGGAAAGACGGTAACACCACGTTCTTCTGCTTCGATGCCAAGACGGGTCAGAAGATCTGGTCGCACACGTTTCCCACCAAGAAGTACGACAACCTGAATGTCGGCGGGCCACGCGGTACGGCGGCGGTCACCGATGGGAAGGTCTACCACATGGCCGGGGGCGGCGAGATGTTCTGCTATGACGCCGCCAAAGGCGACATCATCTGGGAAAAGAATCTGGCCAAAGAATACGGTGTCAAGGTTCCGCGATGGGGCTTTTCGGGCTCGCCTTTGATATTGGGCGACACGGTCTACCTGGATATTGGAAAGATCGTCGCACTGAACAAGACGGACGGCAAAGAGCAGTGGGCGACCAAGGATTATGGCCCGTCGTATTCCACGCCCGCGCTGATGACATTCAAAGGCAAGGACTACCTCGTCGTCTTCCCTGCGACGGGTCTCTACGTCATCGAGCGTGATGGAGGCAAAGAGGTCGCGCACAAACCTTGGAAGACCAGTTACGACGTCCATGCCGCGACGCCTGTCGTGATCAAGGATAAGTTCATCTTCATGTCGTCGGATTACAACGTGGGCTGTGCGCTGTTGGAATTCACCGGCAAGGGGGTCAACACGGTCTGGGAGAATAAGAACTTGAAGAACCAGATGTGTACCAGCGTTTTCCACCAAGGCCACCTGTATGGCTTCGATTCTGCCAAGCTGACCTGCATCAATGCGGAGACGGGGCAGCAGATGTGGAGTCAGCGCGGCCTGGGAAAAGGCACGGTGATTCTCGCTGGCGAGACGCTCGTTATTCTTTCAGACAAGGGTGAGGTGCTCACGGCGCCGGCAACACCCGACGCGTTCCGACCGGTTACCAAGACGAAGGTGATCGACGGCGACAGCACGATCTGGACCTCGCCGTCGTTGGCGAACAACCTGCTTTATGTCCGCGGAAGCCGTGGCAAGCTGGTTTGTATTGATGTGAGTAAATAACCCACGACACGTTTCTCTATGGGAACCGATATGCGCTATCTTTCTATTCTGACTTGCCTTGTTTTCTTCTTTGGTTGCACTGCAGCTCAGCCAACCCAGGCCGACAGTGACTGGCCGCAGTTCCGCGGGGCCGATGGAACGGGCGCGGTGCCGGATGCGAAGACCGTGACCAAGCTCGACCCGGCCACCGGTGAAAACATCAAGTGGGCGACCGATATGCCCGGCCCAACCGCTGGCACGCCCGCCATCTTCGGTGATTACGTCTTCACCACGGCGGGCACCGTAGAAAAAAATCGCCTTGTCGCGATGGGGTTAAGCCGATCGACAGGCAAGATTCTCTGGCAGCATGATGTTGGCGAGGCCCGCCAGTCGCGTGGGCGGAATCGGGAGAACAATCACGCGGTTTGTTCGCCCGCTGCGGATGATAAACATGCCTACTTCCTCTTTGGCAACGGCGATCTGTTTGCGGTCACCCACGACGGCAAAAAGAAGTGGCACATCAACCTCACCGAGAAATATGGCAAGATCGAGATCCTCTGGGGCTATGCATCCAGCCCGTTGCTGATGGATGGCAAGCTGTATGTGATGGTGCTCCGCCGTCAGCCGTCTTTTCTGCTCTGCATCGATCCCGCGACGGGCGACATCCTCTGGAAGCAGGATCGGCCAACGGACGCCGAGGGCGAATCTCCCGAGTCCTATGCCAGTCCGATCGCGGCTACGATCGAAGGCAAGAGCCAGGTTGTCTGCTACGGCGGCGATGCGCTAACCGGCCACGATGCCGAGACCGGCAAAGAACTCTGGCGCTTTACCCAGGACATCAACCCAACAAACAACAAAATGTTCCGCGTGATCTCCGGCCCCACTCAGGGGCTCAATGGTGTGATCTATTTCACTACTCCGCGCGGTACGGACCTGTTCGCCGTGGAAGTTAAAGGCAACAAGCCCAAGCTGAAGTGGTCTGCCGAAGATGTCGAGGCGGATGTGCCTTGCCCGGTCTATACCAAGGATGCGATCTACATCCTCAGCGGCCAGAAGAAGCAACTCTTCAAGTTCAACCCGGAGACCGGAGAGAAACTTGCGCATACCCGGATTGACACGCCCGGCCACTTCCGCTGCGGTCCCACTTATGCCAACGGGCATCTTTACATGACCGACTACGACGGTGATTTTTTCGTCTTCTCCACAGGCGATGGATTCAAGAAGGTCAGCCATCTGAGTCTGGGGGGCTACCCCTCGCGCGCGACGATCGCGGTCGCGGGGGATGACCTGTTTATCCGAACGGGCAACAGGCTGATTTGCGCAGGCAAGTAGTGCTTGGACAGGATGACACTGAATTAATCCCGCGCGCGTCCGAAGATAAAGGCCGGCGGGGCGAGCAGCAGGGCGGTCAGGAACGTCCACTCCAGTGGCGAGAAAGACTCTGCCGTTCCGGTCGACATAAAGGGTGCTCGCAGCAGCATGATCACGATGGGTAGCAGGAAGATGGTCATCCGCATGCCGCGAAACATTGCTGAGCACATCAGCAGTAACCCCGCAAACATCGCCCCGGGTGTGCTGACCACAGCCATGATCGCGGGAGGAATGCCGGGGATGGATAACGCATCCGGCTTGTGCGCAATGAAAGTCCGCAGGTGTTCGAGATAGGACCCTTTCTCAGGCAGGGTGGGCATCGCGTCGTTCTGCACGGCCCACATGGCCCAGCCCAGCAGCAACACCGAGCCGATCAGGAAACGCCCCCGTGCAGCGAAGAACCAGTACGACAGCAAGGTGCTCCATGGCGTGGGCTTGAGCTTCCAGGAGTCCGGGATCGACTCAAGTGATTTATTGGAGACACCTTCCTCAAACGTCTGGTTGTGATATGCCTCGGCAAGCGATTTGGGCCGCTTCGTCTCCTTGTATTGCGCGGCGTTGTCGGCGAACTTGCGTGCGATCTGACGAGCCTCGGCAAAGGCCTTGACGTCTTCCATGCCCTCCGCACGGAGACGCTGCACCTCCATACGCTGGACGTGTTGCCGCAGGTGTTCTTCAGCACGCTGTGCCTCGATGCGGTCGAGACGTGAGATAATGATGTCCCGATAGCCGGCGTAATGTGGGCGGGCGTTACCCTGGTCGTCGTAACCCCAGAGCCTTCGGGCCTCGAGCTTTTCGTCGTAACCGAACATCATCTCATAGAGTTGCTCCCACCGGCGGCCCGCGTAACGGCAGACAAACTGTCGAAGTGACTGTTCCTCGACACCGTGCTTGCGGAGGTCGCTGAGCATCGCCTGGACGGGCATGATGCAGCGATGAAGCGATTTGGCGACCCAGCGTTGGATCGCGAAGTAAAAGCTGGCGCCCAACACGATGCCGCCCGCCAACGCCCCGAGGTAGGACCATTGCAGGCCGATCGCAACCATCATGACGGAGAATGAGACGATCCCGCCCAGAGCGATCACCCACTGTTTCCAGCCCACGCCGAATGCGAAGCGTCTGCAACGCCTGAGCAGTTCGTCCTTGTTGAGCATCCCGAAGGTCACTTGGTATGTGAAGATCGTCACCACCCACAGCACCGCAGCGCAGCTGACGATGCTCAGGTTCGAAGCGGTGATGCCATAGATAAAGAGCAACGCACAGGCGACATGGAACGCGAGAATCAGGCCGCGTTTCATTCTGGCCGCGGTCGAAGTACGCAGATCATCCGCTGCATTAAGGACGGCTTTCGCATGCTCGGGCCTCGGCGTGAAAGGCCCGGTGGGAATATTGAGCATGCCCTCGATGGACTCGACGACATGAGCCATCGTCTGGGGCCGCTTGGCCGGGTCCTTGGCCAGCATCTTCTCGATAAACGCGCTGAGTGATGCCGGCAGACGCGGGTTGTGTTTCAGAGGGGGAACCAGCGGCATCTTGCGGTGGTTGCGAACCAGTTCTTCGATTGTCTTGCCGGGGTACGGGTGCTTGCCGGTGACAAGGAAATACAGCGTGCCGCCGAGGGCATAGATATCTGCTCGGGCGTCGACGGTTGTGGCGTCCTTGGCTTGCTCCGGCGCCATGTAGGCGGGTGTCCCCATCATCTTGCTGGCGATGCTGACGTCGATCCGCTGGGTGGAGGACCTGGTTGGTGTCGCCGGTTCGTCTAAGCCGGGCGTAGCGTGCTTGCCGCTTAACGCACTGGAACGTGCGGCGGCTTCGTCCAGTGCGTGGTCTGCTTTAACAAGGCCGAGATCCGCGACTTTGACCAGGCCGCTGTCGCTGAGCAGCAGGTTGGCGGGTTTAACATCTCGGTGCACCATCCGATGTTCGTGTGCAAAGGCCAGGCCTCTTGCCGCATGCAGGATGTACATCGTCGCCGCTCTTGGCTCAAGTGCCCCGGTCTGTGCAACAACCTCTTCTAATGATCGGCCCGGCACCAACTCCATGCTGAAGTAGTGCGTCAGGTCGTCCTGCCCGACGTCATAAATCTGGACGACGTTGTGGTGTGACAACTGGGCGACGGCAAAGGCCTCGCGCACAAATCGTGCGACGAATGAAGGGTTGCTGGATAGATGCGGGTGGATCGTTTTGACGGCGACCTGTCGATCCAGCGAGACCTGTCGGGCGAGGTACACACTGCCCATGCCGCCCCGGCCCAGTTCCTTGAGTAGTTCATAACCGTCGAGACTGCCGATCGGTTTTCCCTGAGCGATGTCATGCACTGTTGTCGCTGCTTCAAACGGCGTGTCCGGTTCGGCGACCGTTTGGCCAAGCACCGTTTCATCCTCCTGCTCGGCGATGGTGACCGCTTCGCTGGATCGTTCGGGCCGGTGAGTCTTGCCCCATGCGTCATCGTTTTCGGCCACGGTTGGGGCGTTGGGTTTTGGTTTCTTTCTTGATCGGGCTTGCTTGGCTTTCATCGCCTCGACCGATTTTGCCGCGACCGCCGGTTTCTCTGGATCGCTTGGCACGACCAGCACGAACGAACGCGTACATCCGGGACAGCGGGGCTGGTATGCACCTGCCTTAGCCTTGACTTCGATCTGATGTCCACAATGCGGACAGGCAATCCCCATGGATACCCTCAAAGAGAGACTTCAGACACACGCTGAGGCCACTGGCAGCAGAAGAAATGAGTGGACCAGCGGAACAGCTTCGAATCACACGGTTATAGGGTAACCGAAGATCGAAGACGCTCGACCTCGTAAACACGAATTTTATGCTTGTAGATCCCCTTAATACCCTGCCAGGGTGCTGCTACTGATCTGGCTCGATGGAGCGATACAGGAATGCGTCGGAGGTCAGCAGCGAAAGAATCAGGGCATTCATACTGCCGCCGGACTCTTTGTAGGCGCGGTGTGCGGCTTGAAGGACTGGCGCGTCGTTGAGTGTTTCATTACGCCCCATCCAGAAGCGGAAGGCGTGACGGACAAAGACCTGCTCGGCCCGCTCGCTGTTGGCGAGTTTCTGAATCAGGTCAATCGCGTCGTCGACCTTGCCATCGAGCTCGGGGACGCCAGACTCGATGATCTCACCGGTTGTATCAACTGGCTTGTTGAGTTCCTCGGTCCGGTACAGGCCGGCATGGTTGTACATTTCAAACGGCAGGCCCAGTGGGTCCATTTTTTTGTGGCAGGTCCAGCAGTAGGTCTCCTGCGTCACCCGCATACGCTCGCGCAGTGTCTTGCCCGGCTCATCGGGAAGCATTGCGTCAACGGTGATCGGGACATCAGGGATCGCTCCACCGATGAGTCGTTCCTGAACCCATTTACCTCGGTGGATGGCGTGGTTGTCCATCGCGTCGGACTGTGAAACGAGCCAACTGGGATGGGTCAGGATGCCCAGGCGTTGTCCTTTGGGCGCGGTGGCGAGGACACGGTCAGGTTTCAGCGAGCCGTTGCCGAAGCTCTTATGACTGACGCGTGCGTAGATTTTCGGGCCGGTGAGTTTGGCCTGAGCGATTCTGGATTTTTGTCTCGCCTCGGCTTGCTTATGCAGCTTGTTCAACTCATTCTTCTTCCGATCCAGATCGCGTTTAAGCTTCTTGTCATCCGGTTTCAGCTTGAGTGCCTCCGTCAGCTCAAACATCTCCTGCGTGACCGTCTGAATCTGCTTGGTCGGCTCAACCGGCTTCTTCGCATTCTCCTGGATCTGTTTCTGAGAGAGTCGCTCACCAAAGTAGGTGCTGTCCGACTTTGTGGCGACGACCTTGTCGGTGGTTAACAACTGCTTGAAGACATCCTTGTCTTCTTCAAGAATCAACTCGATGAGCCGGTCCGTGCTCGCGGTGGCGTCAAACATTGCACGGTAGTGGGAGACACCGCGTGTCACCGCGCCGGTCGCCCCAAGCGCAGCGTTGTCCTTGCAGATGTATCCGCCCAGGTCATAGTCGAAGTAGTCCCGGAAGAATTGCAGGATGCGGGGCTTGCGGATACTGTCGTCGGCGAGCATGCGTTGCACTTCGCGTTTCACATCCTCGCGTGTTCGCATCTTGCCTTCAAGGACGGCTTGTTTGAGCTGTTCGTCTGGCTTGATGTAGCTCAGTGCGTGGTTCACAGCCAGGCCGAGCTCCCAATCCTGCAGCATGACTCGGCCGTACTCGTCGGGCTTGCCGTTTTCGACCAGTTCAGGTCGAAACAGTGCGTCGCGGTCCAGAAAGATTGCAGACAAGCCAAGGAACGTGCCGTCCTCTTTGCCGAGCTTCGCGATCGACTGCTTGACGATATCCAGGTATTCGTCGGACTCTTCTTTGTTGGGTGGGCGGAAGGTCAGCGACTCGAAGAGGTCGTCTACCGCGGCGCGTAGTCGCCGATCATCAACGCCTTCTTCTTTCATCAGGTCGTAAACGGGCGTGAGTGGTCGGACGATTTTTGTGCTGTAGACCAGTGCGGTAGGCAGTCCCCGGAGGTCGCCCTCGGTTTTGTAGGTGCTGGGATCGTCGGTGATCTGCTCAGGTTTGGCGATGCTGAGCGGGCCGTAAGCCATGTAGCGCAGGACGTCATTAGCGACGGCGAGTGTCTGTGTTGCTTCTGCGCTGTTGACCGTGGTCAGGTGCGGGTAGTTTTCCAGGCCATGGTCACGGGGTGATGCCAGCACTGCAGGAATGCTCTTGACCGAGGTGGCATATGCGACAGTTCCGCCTTGCCACCTGAGGATGCGGTCGACACCGAAGTACATCTTCAGTTCGCCGCCATGATTGGTGGGTACCGCGTCCCCGCGAGTGCGCAGGCCGGGCTTGTCCGGATTAAACGCGGGTTCGGTGTTGATGAGTTCGTTAAGCCGGGTGATGTGCTCCTGCGGCGTAACACGCCACAGCCGAGCGGGTGACGCCGTGGGTACCAGTTTGATTTCATCTGGCAGCGGCCCGAAGAGCAGGTCGTGGTTGACGAAGTTGCCCTTGCCCGGGTCGAGGTGCGCCTTGAATCCACCCTTACCTTTCATCACGCGTTGCAGTTCCGCGACAATCCAGTCAGACATCTGCAGCCGCTCGACAATGCCCGGCTGGGTCTTCTTTTCACGTGGCGGCATTTCCTGAAGCGTGACCTGTGCCCAGATTGATTTCCAGAGGTCCGCGTTGGTTTCGTCCACCGGGCCAAGCTCTTCCAGCGACAGATTGCCTTTCTTGATGCTGTTGTCGTGGCAGTTCAGGCAGTAATTGTCGAGAAAGAGTTGGGCGAAGCTGTCGAAGGTTTTGTCGATCTTCTGCCCCGGGGTATAAGTTTTATTTGCGTCCTCGGCGAGCGATGTCGGTCCGAGCGCGCAGCAGAGCAGCAGAGAAAAGACAACGCCGAGCCGATTCATGCCAGGATTTCCTTCAACGGGCCGCTGCCATCGTCATACTTGCTCGCGAGTTTTTCGCTCATATTGAATCGGTCGCACTTCTTGCCTGCGGCGAGCAGTAGCGTCGCGTAGAGCGCGTTGATTGGACGCTTGCCCTGGAACTGCGTGAAGCATCCAGTCTTGAACGCGCCATCGAAATTGCCCAGCAGCATCACCGGCCAGTTGCTGCCCCTGGTGTGCTGGTAGTCCGCGTTGTTGCTCGTGTAGACGATGAGGGTGTGGTCCATCATTGTGCCACTGCCCTCGGGGATACTTTCGAGCGCTTCCATAATGCGGACGAGCATGTCGCAGTTGTACTGCCGGATCTTGATCCAGATCGGGTTGTCCGGCTGTTTCATGTGGCCGAGGTTGTGGCCCTGTTGCTCAATGCCAAGACCCTTCCATGCGCCAAAGATCTCACCTCGGCCCGAGCCGATCGTCAGCGTGTTGGTAATGCCTGACGTCAGCGCGGAGATGCCCAGGTCAAGCAGTGCATCGTGCCAGTCGGTTTCGAAGTCGGGGCTGGTGAAACGACCATCCACCTTCGGCGCGAAACGACGCAGGTGGTCCGCGATTTTGCTTAACTTGGTTTGCAACGCATTCACATCATTCAGGCCCTGAATGTACTGGCCGTAACGTGCGGCGTCGGAGGTTGGCAGCAGTGAGCCTTCCGTCTTGGCCAGGCCCTCGACTTTTTGCAGGAGGTTGGTCTGCGCCTCGTACTGCTTGCGGATCTGACCGGTCGAGATCCCGCCGTAGAGCATCTGGAAGAGATGGTTCGGGTTGGAGTGCATGAAGATCGGCTGGCCCGCACCACTGGCCGAGAGGTTGGCGACGGTAGGCTTAGTCCGCATGTTCTCGATCGAGTCCATGCCGATGCAAAGGTGCGGCAGCAGCGTCTCGGGCAGAACCTTGCTGATCTCGTGGTCGATGGTCGCTGCAGAAGGGGGGACGCCGTCGCCACCGCGATATCCGCCCAGCGCGCCGAAGAAGGCGCTGTGGGACGGGCTGGTGTGTACGCCATGCAGGCCGTTGATAATGTGCAGCCGTTCCTTGTAAGGCTCAAGGGCCTTGATAGGCTCGGGCAGCGTTTCCTTGGCCAGCGAGCCGCCGTTGACCATCCCCTTGGGGATACAGGTCTTGGGATCAAAACCCTGGTTCTGGAGGAAGAAGATGACACGCTTCGGCGAAGCCCCGGAAAGCCCTGCGAACGCGGGATTGGGCAGCATCAGGCCACCAAGCCCAGGCGCGAGCCCTGCGGTCAGCCCTGTTCCCAATAGTCCCCGAAGCATGGTTCTGCGATTCATCATTTGAATAACTCCAACAAGCTTACAGACTCACGACGCTAAATATCCTCGGGCCATTGCGGGGCAGTTGCAAAGATTTTTCCCGTGCTTTTCAGGAAAACCCGCCCGCATGGGACCTGTCCATCGTAGCGCTTACCGGCCTTGAGGGGCTGAAAATGGGGATTTTGATTATTTTTTATAAATAACGCTATGAGTTAGCGGTTTGTGGGCTATTCCTTGTAGTACGCCATGCCACAGATGCCAGACCAACATGATGATTCGCGGACCCAGCTGACACTGCTGTGGACATCTGCTCAGCCGATGGTCATGGCTTTTATCAGTTCGATGGTCCCCAATCAGGCCGACGCCGAGGACGTCCTGCAGCGGACCGCCTACGACATCGCCCGTAATTTTGAGCAGTACGACCCGGAACGCCCCTTCGTGGCTTGGGCGGTCGGGATCGCGAAATATAAGGTGCTCGAATACCGCCGTGATGCCGGCCGGCAGCGGGTTGTTTTCAATGATGCCGCCTTGGAGCATATCGCTGACGCCTACGGGGATCGGCCTGAAGTGCTCGCAGAACAGTCTCATGCATTGGCACAATGCATGGCCAAGCTGAACGAAAAAGCCAGCTCGCTCGTTGAACTTCGATATGCACAAGGCCTTAAGCCTGTCGATATCGCCAAGCAAATCGGTACCAGTGCCAATACGGTTTCCAACGCGCTAAGCCGGATCCGCGAGTCGCTTCGTAACTGCATCAAGCGGCAACAGAAGATGGAGGGCACGCGATGAGTGACGCGATTGATCTCCTGCACCGCCACCTCAATGGCGAGACATTGACTGACTCTGAGAGCCAAACTCTCTCGGACTGGGTTTGTGCATCGCCAGACAACGCCCGCTTCGCCGCAGAGTTGACCCACCTGGATCACTCGATCACACGTGACCTCCGTCATAAGGTCAGCACGCCGCTGATCGGCTTCGAAGAAGCGGACCTGTTAGATCAGCCCGCGCCCGCCGAGACCGACAGTGAGGATGAACTTCCGCCGATTCACATCGACGCCACTGCCCTGACCAAACAGAAGTATGCCTCTGCCATGTCTTATGTATTTGAGCACGCGTTTACGGCCAGGCGTGTTGCGGTGCTCGCGACAGCTGCCATGTTGTTAATCGGCATGGTGCTCGCGATCGTCCTGCTGGGTGGCCCTGAGGCCGAGCAGCAGCAGATTGTTGAGCGCCCGGCGATGCCGTCCCCTGAGCCGACGCCCGTTTTGCCCCCACAGCCTGAACAGGCACCGCCGGATGATCCGTCACTGCCGCCGCAACCCGAAGTCGTTCCCCCTCAGCCCGAGGTCGTGCCTCCTCAACCGGAAGTGATTCCGCCTCAACCCGAAGTGGTTCTGCCTCAGCCCGTCCTCGCGACGATCAAAGAAACGATCCATACGCAGTGGGCCGGTGATGACCTGCGTGTCGGTGATGAACTCATGAGCGGTACGTATAAGCTGACCCGCGGTAGCGTGCTTCTGGAAATGGCAAGCGGTGCGAAGACGCTGATCGAAGCGCCGGCGCGTTTCACGCTTACTGGCCAGAATGAAATGACCTTTGATGTCGGAGCGCTCGATGCTCGGGTCCCCGCACAGGCAACAGGTTTCACCGTCATCACGCCCGATGCGCGTATCGTCGATATCGGCACGGAATTTTCGGTGGTCGTTGATGAAAAAGCGGCGCAAACTGCTGTCAGCGTTCACGTCGGCGAGGTCCGTGCATCCGCTAAAGCCGCTGATGCCGATGCGAATCCACCTCGTTCCTTGTTTGCTGGCGATGCTGTCCGGGTCGGCAAGGATGCCAAACTGGAAGAGACCGACTACGTAGCTGGCGGATTCAGCCAGGCGATCAAAGTGGCTCGTTCAAGGCCTGAGATTACAGGCGGTGCGGTTGTTTATTCGGAGAACACGCCTGCGGACCTGAGTGATGGCAAGAACACGGCTTGGAGCCTTCAGCTCTTCAAGGAGCAGGAAGGCGTTGAACTCAGCCGGAACGTGACCGTGAACGTGTCGCCCGGTGTGAAGTGGCCGATTGAAAACAAAAACGTACGCCGACAACTGAAAGCCGGGATCAAGGTCAATGTGTACCTGATCCACGTTGACGCAGAAGACGCATTCAGCACGAAGACCTACACGATCCGATTTGATCGCCCAATCGTGGGCATCGCAACCAGCCCGTCCACTCTTCGCGCGACGGATGTGCTTGCACGTAAAGGGCATCGACGCACCTACGACTCCAACATGGACTACCGTGGGATCGAGCCCAACGACATCCTCCAGCTCAGCGACGACGGCATGACGTTGACGGTGCAGCTGAGGACTGAAAAACAAAACCTTGACAACGCCCGCCTGTTTGTCCTGTCGCAGGAGACAGACGAGTAGTCAACAACATTGACTTGGCCCTGCTTAATTTTGACTTGTAGGAGAAATCCTTTGAAGACCCGTTCAACTCAACAACCTCTTTTTTCTGCTTTTAGGAGATCTGGACTTATGAAGAAGACTCAACTCTTTACCACGGGCCGTATCCTCTCTGCGGCATGCCTCGGCATCGTCGCTGCCTTTGGTGCGTCTGCTGACGATGTTACGCTTGCTCCGACTGACCAGGGCCGTATCAACCTGACCAACGGGAACACCCGTGCGGGCGGTCTGAGCGATGGCCGGACCGTTCGAGCAGGCACCAACGCAAACGACTTCCTCTTCGAAGGCTTTATGGTCTTTGACACAGCCGGGGTCGCGGGTCCGCTGAATAGCGCCTCGCTTGACTTCGAGATCGGCAATATTGTGGGTAGCCCCGGCGGCCTGCAGGTCTACGGCGTTTCCTCGGCAGCAGGCTTTGACACATCGCTAGACAACACCGAGCTAAACAGCATGGTGACCAACGGCGGCGCTTTGATCCAGAATCTGGGGTCGGTCGGTCTTGGCACACTCAACACGAATGTCACCGCCTTTGTGAACGCCCAACGCGTAGCCGGCAACTCCACGGTCGGCTTCCTGTTCAAGCACGACCCCATCACTTACGACGGCATCAACGACCAGTTTCAGATCTACGATAGCAACGACGGCGCGGCAACACAGTTCCCCGAGCTGAACCTATCCAGCGTCATTGCCCAGCCCCAAGTGGCGCCGGTCATCTCTGTGACCGACCGCTCTCCGAACGGTGGCGTAGACCGCGATTTGAGCTCGACGCTGGGTACCGTCACGGCGACACCGACCCTGCCAACGACCACCTATGAAGTCCAGCTGGATTTCTCGAGTGTGGGTGGCGGTGTCGAAACCATCGCGTTTGATCTCGACTACTCTCGGTCGGGTGGCACGGGCCTTCAGTACAACACCAACGGAAACGTCGGGGTGACCGGTTCGAACAACGACAATTATGTCGATGATCTCGAACAGCTGACGGTTGCCGCGAGCCTGAATAACGCCCAGACGACATACAGCGGCGCTGTTGACATCCGTCTGGACACCATCTTTACCGAGCTAGCCGGTGCGAACAACGTCTTTAATTATCTCTACTCCATCTCAGGCCAGAGTTTTGGCAGTGGAGGTCCAGGCATCACGGCTGAGTTTACGATGCCTGCTGAGGGCAATTTTTTCGAATCGGACGCAGTCACGATCGACCCGTTCGTCGCTGGAACCGAGATCGCGCTCGAAGGCGTGAAGGTCGACCTCTTTCTTAACGGCCTTCCGGATATCTTCTCCGCCTACTCCTTCGGCGACGCGGACGGCGACGGCGACGTCGACAACGCGGACCTTGGCGCTGCAGCGGGCAACTTTACCGGC
>JBMZAP010000003.1:0-49925 GCA_049611445.1 Phycisphaeraceae bacterium
TGGACGCGATCTTACGGTCTGGGGACTGTCCGCGACGCTCGGCAACATGCAAGAGGCCGCCCAAACACTGATGGGCTCAGATCATCACGGACAACCCATCGAGGCAACGATCATCCACGGTCCCGATCATAAAGCCATCGAGATCACCACACTACTGCCCGATGATGTGCAACGGTTTCCATGGTCCGGGCACTTGGGTTTAACGCTGCTACCGAAAGTGCTCGCTGTCCTTGAGCAAACTGGGAGCACGCTGCTCTTTACCAATACGCGATCTCAGGCCGAGCTCTGGTTCAATGCGATCCTTACCGAGCGTCCTGATTGGATTGGTGAGGTGGCGCTGCACCATGGCTCGATCGATAAGAAGTCGCGGGATGCGGTCGAAGAGATGCTGCGTGCCGGGCAACTGCGTTGCTGTGTTTGTACATCAAGTCTTGACTTGGGGGTTGACTTCTCGCCGGTTGAGCAGGTGATCCAGGTTGCCTCACCTAAGGGTGTTGCGCGTTTGCTTCAGCGGGCCGGGCGTAGCGGGCACGGCCCTGGACGGATCAGCCGTGTGATCGGTGTCCCGACCAATGCCCTGGAGATCCTGGATTTCATAGCGGCACGCGACGCCGCAAACGCAAGAGCAATCGAGTCACGACGCCCCTTGAACCGCCCGCTCGATGTCTTAGTTCAGCACCTGGTCACCTGTGCCATGGGTGGTGGATTTACACCCAGGGAGATGCTGTCGGAGGTCCGCAGCGCTTATGCGTATCGAGATCTGTCAGAGCAGGAATGGTCCTGGGCGCTCGACTTCGTCCGACGCGGCGGGGAAACACTCAAGGCCTACCCGCAATACGCACGGGTAGCTGAGGAAAACGAGCGATATGTGGTGGCCTCAAACAAGATAGCCCGACACCATCGGCTTGGTATCGGCACCATCACATCTGATGCCGCGATCGCGGTCAAGTTCGCCAACGGTAAAAAGCTCGGGACCGTTGAAGAGAGCTTTGTGGGTTTCCTTAAGCCAGGTGATAAGTTCGTCTTTGCCGGCCATCTCCTCCAGCTTGTTCGGGTCCGTCAGATGGTGGCAACCGTCAAAAAAGCAAAGGGCAAGAAAGCACAAGTCCCGCGCTGGCAAGGCGGTAAAACACCGCTCTCCACACAACTGGCCAGTGCGGTGCGCGAAAGGCTCGATCGTGCGGCTCAGAATATTTCTGCAGATCACCATAATGCGCCCCCCGAACTTGAAGCCCTTCAACCACTCCTTGAATTACAGGCCCGATGGTCGATCATTCCAAACAAAGGTGAATTGTTGATCGAGACCAGCTTTTCACGGGATGGGCACCATATGTTCCTTTTCCCGCTACAAGGCCGGCTGGTCCACGAAGGACTTGGCACGCTGCTGGCCCATCGGCTGACAGCAGAGTATCCACGAGCCGTTACGGTCACGGTCAATGATTATGGGATCGAACTGCTTTCGCCTGAAGAACCCGTGTTGGAAGAGGAGGACTGGCGCCGTCTGATGCAGACGGATCAACTCTTAGATGATCTCCTAGCCGCATTAAATGCTTCACAACTCGCTCGGCGAGCGTTCCGTGACATCGCTCGTGTCGCTGGCCTTATCTCTACTGGCTTCCCCGGTGAGTCAGTCCCGAACCGCCACTTGCAGGCCTCCTCTGAGTTGTTTTTCGATGTCTTCACAGAATACGACCCCGGTAACCGTCTACTTGATCAGGCAAAGCGAGAGGTCCTTGAAAACCAGCTCGAGTTGACACGCTTGCGTCAGGCGCTCGAATCGCTTGGCATAGCTCGTTTAAGAATGCAAGCAACCAAGGAATTCTCCCCGCTGGCCTTCCCTTTATGGGCCGAACGGCTACGGGAGCAGCACATGACTAGCCAATCATGGCATGACAGGGTGAGTAAAATGGCTATGCGTTTGGAAAACACCGCGGGACTTCGCAACTGATCAGGTCGTGATTGTATTGAATCATTACGTGGCCGAACTCGACTGGGGCGGACATGCCTGGCAACTACGCCCGGACCGCACGATCTATTGGCGTCACGCGCAGACCCTGATCATGGCCGACCCCCACTTCGGCAAGGGCCAGTACTTCCGCGGCTCTGGCATACCAGTACCCACGGGTACAACACAAAGCAATCTTAATACCCTTGACGCCGCAATCCAAGCGACACAGCCCAAACGCTTAATCGTTCTAGGAGACTTTTTCCATTCGAGCGGCGGCGTTACCTCGGACCTGCTTGACCAGCTTAGGGTCTGGCGGGATCGTTGGTCAGAACTTGAAGTGATCAACACGCGTGGCAATCACGATCGGCAGGCTGGCGATCCACCTGAAGATCTAAGGATCCGGTGCGTCGCGAGTCCTCACGTCGATCACGACGACACAAAGATCAGATTCGCTCACGAACCTACAGCCAGCCCCAAATCATTCACCCTGTGCGGACACCTGCACCCAGGGGTACGACTTCAGGGTGCAGCAAAGAGTCGTCTCCGAACGGCATGCTTCCTATTCAGTGAGAGGACTGCGGTCCTCCCGGCGTTTGGTGCGTTTACTGGCATGAAGATCATGCATCCCATGCGATCTGATCGTGTGTTTGCAGTCGGTCCAGACAGAGTGATCGAGGTTTCGACCATCAATACCGCCTCTTCTGATCACACAATCAGCCAATAATGCAATGAATGATAGAAAATCCAACAGTGGTATTTGGATGAAGCTCACTCAACGTGAGCTTGTGGGTGAATTAATGGACGACCCTACTCTGCCCGAATCGCAACACCTCCACGCTCTACGGGGGCTGCAAAGGATCAATACCCTATCTAGAACCCCACAAACGCTCTTTAAACACTTGTGCCTATGCTTGGGTATGGATCAACAAAAGCCAAAACGGATCCTCGATGTCGCCTGTGGAGACGGCGATAACGCGATCCAACTCGCACAACTCGCTCAACGCCAAGGCCTGCCCTGGCAGGTATCGGGGTGTGATATCAGCGATCGATCAATCGCATTTGCACAGGAACGATCTGGGCGTCGAGGCTTCAAGCTCAAGTTCTTCACAGCTGACGCACTGAGCAACCTCGATACGCAGGGCTATGATGCCGTAGTCAACACGTTGTTCCTACATCATCTGGAAGATACGCAAATCATTGCTCTACTCCGCCAATTGAAGGATGCCCAGCATGTCGTTATCAGCGACTTGGTGCGAAGCAAACTTGCGTACTGTGTGACCCGCGCAGGGGTACACCTGCTCTCACGTAGCCACGTGGTCCATGTCGACGGCCCGCTGTCGGTGCGTGCTGCACTGACACCGATGGAACTGAGCAATCTCAGCGTTGAGGCTGGGATGGACGGCGCTGTGATTAAACCGTCCTGGCCTCTTCGCCAGCTACTGGTCTGGAGCAGGCCATCATAAGCAACGTGGATGTTCTCGTCGTTGGTGCAGGTGTCGCTGGTACGACCGCAGCGATCGGACTGGCTCGCGAAGGTCTTCATGTCATGCTGGTCGACCGAGCAAAGTTCCCACGACACAAGGTGTGTGGCTGTTGCCTGAACAGCGATGCAGTTGAGATCTTGGATGGTTTAGGGCTTTACTCTTCGTTAAGGCAACTCGGCGCAACGCCGATTCAGCAAATCGCGATACATAGCAGTATTCATTCACTCGTAATACCAAGTAAGGGTGGCGTAGCCGTCTCGCGATATACCCTCGACGGCATGCTTCATGACGCAGCAGTCGATGCCGGCTGCCGTGTTCAAGACCAGACCACGGCGAAGATCCTGCAAATACCCGACACTCCTTCCAAATTGGTAGCCGTTGCCTGTTCTGGCGCGGGTGCGAAAGAAGCAGTGATTCATGCACGTACCGTACTCGTGGCCGATGGGCTTGCAGGCTCCTGCATGGCGGATATTCGACAGGCTCAGCGCGCTACCGCGCAACACTCTCTGCGTGGATATGGAGCACACCTCCCTGTATGCGGACACGACTTGCCAAGGGGCGAAGTAAAGATGTACTGCGGTCGGGGTGGGTATGTTGGCACGGTTGTACTTGAAGATGGTTCTTTAGATATCGCGGCTGCGATGAAGCCAAGCTATATCAAGTCGTCCCGTGGACCGGCCGGCGCGATAAGTGCCCTAATCAATCGGTCAGGCATGAAGCTTTCGGGACTTGATAGCCTGCAGTGGAAAGCGACCGCCCCGCTGACCGGGTGCCGCAGACAGCTGTGGATGCGTCGTGTTTTCTTCTTGGGTGATAGTGCAGGTTACGTCGAGCCTTTCACTGGCGAGGGGATGGCTTGGGCGATGCGATCGGCCCAAGCTCTACAACCCATTGTTCAGCAAGCCGTTGCCGGTTGGGATGACCGGTGCGGCGACGACTGGCAGCGAGCCTACCGCCACTCCATCCAGCGAAGTCAATGGCGGTGCAGGTTCTATTCATATGCACTGCGTCGACCCAGCCTGGTGACATCCCTCATCCGACTTGGAATCCTGCTGCCGACGCCGGCCCGGCAGAAAGTAGCCGGATCGTTACTGCCTCCAATGTTTCAGGCCGCGGACCAGCCCAGGAGTGCGGAGCTAGCAGCGACATGATGCAGATCCAGAGTATCGGCCTGGCAACGCCCGGAAAACCGATCCCACAATCCGACCTGCTTCAGCTGGCCTTCCTATACAACGCTGAAACCGAGCAAGAACGACTCCGGCTGGAGAGGATCTATCGGGGCTCGAAAGTGTCTCAGCGCCACAGCGTATTGGGCATGTCTGCCCATGACAGCAAGGAAGCCCTGGAAGGCGTATTGGATTTCTACAAGCATGAGCACTCCAAGGGTCCCACCACGCATGAGCGAATGTGTGTTTATGAATCACACGCAACAGCACTATCAAGCGAGGCGTGCCTGGCCGCCCTTCGAACAAGCGCGATCAACCCTGACACGATTACCCAACTCATCACCGTTTCCTGCACCGGCTTTACCGCGCCGGGGCAAGATGCCGGCCTCATCGCATCCCTCGAGCTTAGCCCAACGATTGGACGAACACACATCGGTTTTATGGGGTGCCATGCGGCACTTAATGCAATGCGTGTGGCGAACGCACTCATTCGAGCCGATCCAAAAGAACGCGTCTTGCTGTGCTGTACAGAACTCTGCACACTCCACTTCCAATACGGCAATGATCCTCAAGATGCAATCGCCAATGCGTTGTTTGCTGACGGTGCCGCTGCTGTTGTGGCTCAAAGCTATGACGCATCAGTCCTACTGCCAACCACGAGAACGTTTCATGCTGAGAACTTGCCAAAGACACGCGACATGATGTCTTGGCGTATTGGTGATCATGGTTTTCGGATGCGCCTAGACCCTGCAGTTCCTCAGATGATCAAAACCGAACTAAAGCCCTCTATCACAGCCTGGCTCAAGAAGCTCCGGCTTGGTTTAGATCAAATTGGATCATGGGCGATCCATCCGGGTGGGCCGAAGATTATTGATGCGGTACAACAGACACTAGAGCTTACGGACGAAGCAACCCAAGACTCGCGTGATATTCTTAGCGACTACGGAAATATGTCGTCACCGACCATCCTATTCACGCTTGATCGGTTGATGAAAGCGAATGCACCCAAGCCATGGGTAGTCCTTGGGTTTGGCCCAGGCCTAGCCATCGAAGCAGCGTTGTTGACCTAATCCCGTTTCCACTTTTCCCCATGATCTCGACAGATCCACTATTCCTGACCTGCTTGATCCTGTCAGCCGTTTCGTTCATCTTCTATGGGTTCAGCTGCCTGTTCACCGACAGGATTAGGACGGAGTTCAAACGCTACAAGCTAGAGCAGTTTCGCATCCTCGTCGGTTCACTACAGATAGCAGGCAGCCTCGGACTCATCGGCGGACTATGGGTTCCAGCGCTCGGCACTGCTGCCGCTCTAGGGTTAGCCGTACAGATGGTAATGGGATTGATCGTCCGCCTAAGACTGAAAGACTCAGTCGTCCAGATGCTTCCCGCGGGAGCATATCTTGTACTGAATAGCTACCTGACGATACAGTTCTTAATGGTTTAGAGCACCGCGGCGATCGCACAAAGAAGAAATACCGTCGTTGCAGGCAGTGCCTTCTTGGGCGGATCCTTCACTTTAATATGCATCGAGATTGCACCACCCATCAAAACGCCGAGCCCAATCGCAGCAGGAAGCACCAGCACCTCGATCCACACACCTACCAGCAGCATCACAGCACAAGTGATCTTCAGGGCCCCCACCACGTACATGAACCAGACGGGCAGGCCATAGGCTAAGAATTCTTCGCGCATATTCTTGGCATCACCACCGCGATAGCCAGTCGCGCGGTTGAAGCGAAGCACCCAGACATTCAGGATGCCGAGCCCGACAATAACCTGCGCGACCTGTCCAGCGACTTCCATGCCTTAAGACTAACCATAAGGACAGATATGTCAATGGATGCTACATAGATATGGATCCATGACTAACGTTTGATGCTCCTGGTTTATCTCACTTACGGCAGACGCCTACCCTGACACAATGATTGATCGCGGGGGTGCTTTGACGAAAAGAGTCAATCTCGGCGAGGTAATCAATCTTCACGGAAGCCGCAGGCGGCCTCCTGCCCGCCGCAGCTAAGGGGTCCAAGAATGGGCGGAAACCCGGAACCACGAGCCGCCATCCCAGATTCCTCAGATTATCCTAAAAAATCACCCGGCAACCGAATCGAGTTGAATCCAAGCGACGCTGTTCAACGAATAGCTAACTATGACCGTGCCGAGTGCCATTCCCTGGGATCGTCTTTTAGAGGCAGCAACCGCGATCGAAGCGGCCGCCCATGAAGCGGGCTGTGATCTTTCGGCATACCGCGCCTCGAACCTAATGGGTGCCACCGATCAACCATCCGCATTATGTGACTTCACACGGGCTGAAGTCGAGGCCGCCGAGGAGTTCCTGGGCCGTTGCGGCTATCTGATAATGCCGGATAGCAGCCACCGGGATCGTACCGACAACCCCTAACGCAGTGATACCAAGAAGCAAAAATGATCCGTAACGCGACAGATAAAGATGAGATGCAGAGCACCCTTGAACATCCGTCGGTCGAGGCCGAGGACATCCTCCCGCATAAGTCCCTCAGTGGGACCGTCGTCGTCACCCGTCGCACACACTTTAACGCGGCACACCGTCTGGAAAACATAAAATACAGCGATGAGTGGAACAGCCGAACATATGGGCCGTGTAACAACGCCAACTGGCACGGCCACAACTATGAACTAGAAGTCTCGGTCATCGGGACCCCTGCTACCGACTCGGGCTACGTCATCGACCTCGGCGACCTGAAACGAATCGTCAACGATTACATCATCGGCAAGTGTGATCATCGCAACCTGAACGTCGATGTGGACTTCCTCAGGGGGATCATCCCGTCGGCGGAAAACCTCGTGATCGCGTTCTGGAACCAGATCGAACCCCACATCAAGGGCGGCAAACTGTACTGCGTGAGGCTCTGGGAAACCGAGCGTAATCGGGCAGAGTACTACGGCCCGAACCTGCCCGTTCCCCACTCAACACTTTGATAGGAAAAGAGCAAGTACCCATGACAATCCCAACACCCTCGGCCATCGCCGATCGTGCCAATACCGAACGATCCAAGAAGCTCTACCTCCACCGTTCAGCCAACAACGCTGAACCCCAGATACGCCGGTCGTATGCCAGTGACTTCACAGTGACGGATGCGTATCGCGCTGAACTCCCCGACATGAATGACGCGGTCGATGCGATACAGGGGACCGAAGTACCGATCCAGCAAGTCGGCATCTCGAACTTCCGGCTGCCGCTCGCCTTCGCCACCGCAGAAGGCGAAACACTGACGCTCGAGGCAGGCGTCACCGGGACCGTATCGCTCGAGTCGCACCTCAAAGGCATCAACATGTCGAGGATCATGCGCTCTTTCTATGACCACCGCGAGCGGGTGTTCTCACTGACAAGCCTGCGGCATATCCTCGAATCATACCGGCGAGATGTGGAAAGCTGCGACGCACGGCTCAGAATCGACTTCTCCTACCCGATGATACAAGTAAGCCTGCGTAGCGATAACTGGGGGTACCAGTACTACGATGTCGCGTTCGAGGCTACCATCGATGCGAGCGGGGATTACAAGCAGTTTGTCCACTTTGATTTTGTCTACTCCTCTAGCTGCCCTTGCTCTTCCGAACTGACTGAGCATGCACGGGACGCGCGCGGCGCTTACGGGATCCCCCACTCACAACGCAGTAAAGCACGAGTGACCGTAGCGGTCGATTCTGAAACAGATATGCCTGTCGAAGACCTCCAGAAGCACTGCCTGTCCGCACTGAAAACCGAGACCCAAGTCATCGTCAAGCGAGAGGACGAGCAGGCCTTTGCGGAACTCAACGGTGCCTACATCAAATTCGTAGAGGACGCCGCCCGGCTGGTCTACGAGCAGCTGGCGACCGACCCGCGGATACTCGACTTCCGCGTCGCCTGCTCGCATCTGGAATCCCTGCATTCCCACGACGCGGTATCCGTGATCTGCCGGGGGGTGCCCGGGGGCCTCAAGGCGGAGTTCACAGACTTCCGCTCAATGGTCTGCTAGCAATAGAGTGTCCCGATGAAGCAATAACTCCCTATGTGCCGAATGACCACAACGCGGCGAGCGTAGTGATCCAACGTGACGATTTGCCTTTGCTCACAAGGAAGCGACTTAAACACCCAGATTCCGGGGACCAAATTGGGACGCGCAGGTGGTTATTTCAGGGCGTTTCTGGGTATATCGCTCAGCGCGGATGGCACCCTTAGTAAGCTGATTTGTGAGTATTTTTGCCAAAAGAAAGCTGCCCCCCGTTACGGGAGCCGTGATTCTGAGCTGTGAGAGGTAATCGGGGTGACAGAACACCAGTAGAACTTTTTCTGTCCTCAGTGGCTGGAATCGGCACTTCACTCACTCCAAACCGATATCAACCATAGTCGCATGACGTATTCAGCGATAGCGTAATCCCACCCTGTCCGTGCTTAACAAACGTACCGGCAGTACTTACGAATATGTACCGATCGAGTGGCAAGGCCGACGTTCGTGTCCACGAGAACCGGGCTTACCTCTTTAACAGCTACGCATCAAATAGTCTTTTGTACAAATTGTTCTTGACGGTCGTCGCTTTGATTTTTGCCACGATGACGTCGCAGGGAGAGCAAACCACCAAGCCCAAGAAGCAATAAAGAGCCGGGCTCGGGCACGACCGCGATCGAGGTGTTGGGGTTGACATCTCCATTTGGGTCGATGACCAAGCCACCGGGCAGGAATAGCGTCTCGGGCGTGATCGCTTGATCGAAGTAAAGCAGGTGGTTGTTGTCGTTGTCGTTCAGGTCGCCGACAGCGATCGGCGTGAGATCGATTGGATTGCCAAAGGCATCCGTACCGCTGAGGACATATTGCGACCACTCCTGCTCCGTCACTTCGTTACCGTCCGTCGCTTCGATACCACCCGCCCATACCGCGCGCAGCACCAGTTCGCTGTCTTGTACAGCATCGACCGAGCCGGGGTCAACGATCTCAGCGTATACCAACGTCGGCCCAGCGGCCAGCGGGATCACACCGATCGGTGACGCGGTCTGCGAAATGTCAACACCACCAACCGTGAAGATTTCACCCACGAGCGATACCGACACGGGCGTGTCGGTATCGGGATCACCGAACTCGCCAAACAGAGCAACTGTCCGTCGCTCACCCTCATCGTGTGCGGGGTTCACCGTCGCGCCGTCCGGCGTATAGGTTGCGCCGCTTGCGGTGGTAATCAGGAAATCGGATGGGTCGACAGTTGTGGGATCGAGCAATTCAGAGAAGACAACCGGCAATCCGTCCAGCCCTTGCAACTGCTGTGGGGTCAAGCCATTCGGGTTGGGCCGAGCCGGGTCGTCAATATTCCAGGGGTTGGCCTGCGGCGAAAGGATGAAGGCGACTGGGTGTCCGGGTAGCTCGTCGTCCAGGCCGAAGAACGCCGAGATCATGTAGGGGTCTTCTTGTGCGCAAGCGAGTCCCGCGCCGCTTAGACTTACAGCTGCGCATATAGATGTACGATAAAAACGATTTAGTGGCATTGATCAAACTCCTTGAGTAATGAATGCGGGCCTTACTGCCGTGACTGTTGCCCGGCTTCATATGCGATTGGTCCGCGTTAAGGAATTGGGGACAATGCAATTCAGATTTTTTATCGTTCGATCACGGGCCGACCTGTTTGATGTGTCTCGTGCTCATACCAAGCAAGTTTCGGCGTTTCCGCATCGGGCTCAAGTGTGAAGGTGATTGATTGGATCGCCTGGTTGCGGACGTCGAATTGCTGATCGAGCTTGAAGGTGACCTCTACGACCTCTCCCGAGCCGCGCCGCGCGATCACGTCTGCTTTCGCGAGGACAGGGCGGCCGCTGCTTTTTCCAGTGTTTGCTTTGTACTGCCTGCGGGTGGCGATCAGTCGCATCATGCCTGGGGCGTCGGCATCGGCGTACACGATGTCATAGCCTTCCTGGAGTGTTGCGATCGCGCGTGGGAGGGTTAGCAGAGCCGCATCCGGCTCATCACCATCGCGGGTGTCAGGAAACATCGGGCCGATAGGTTCATCCGAGACCTGGACCGGTCCGATCGGGGGCAAGAGCCAGTACTGTTTACCGTTACAGCCAGTGGAAATCGTAACCGGGTTACCGAATAGCCCAGTGGTATTGAACTGGCCCAGGAAACGACCGCCTTGAGCGACATCGACTGTCCCGTGTATGCGTTTGCCTTCAGCGGTCAACAAGGTCACGCCATATCGGCGGTGTTCAGGCGACTGTAACACCTCTGTTACACGCGCCATGGCGGCTTGAGCCGACTCTACAGACTGCCCGGGCCAGACCACCCACATCACGATGAGGATCGCTGCGACCATACCAGCAGGTCCCAACCAGTGAAGGGGACGGATGCGACCGATCACGGCGGGTAGTGGCGACTCACGCCTTTGTTCATCGATGGCTTGCAAGACGCGTTCGACCCGTTCGTTTCGTTGAGCGTCCGTTTCGCCTGCGGTCTTCAACAGCGCATCGAGCAGGCGCTCATCCGCGCCGCCTGGAGGCAGGTCCGAAGGGTACGTGTTGGGTGTTGGCGGTGTGTTCACGAGGTACCTCCTTCATGCGGAGCAAGAACCTCTTTACCGGTTAAGCATTGCCGCAGCATCTCGCGGCCTCGCTGCAGGCGTTTTTTACAGGCTTCAAAGGACAGTCCTGTCTGGATCGCGGCTTCCTTGACCGATAAGCCTCCCCAGTAGCTATGTTTCAGCGGTTCGCTGTATCGCTGGTCGAGCTGCTCCATACAGTCTTTGAGGGCGTCGAGAACTTCTTCGAATTCCATCTGGGCTTTATCTTCGATGTATTCAAAGTGCTGCTCCAGACGTTGTGCCGCAAGCTTCTCGAGTCGCCGCCACCTTCGGGCATCGTCCCGCCGATGGGAATTGATCACATTACGGGTGATGCCACGCAGCCAAGGTCCTGCGGGCAGGCTGGGATCGTACTTGTCAAGATGGGTCCAGGCTTCAAGCATGGTCTTTTGAAAGAGATCGTCAGCAGACCCCGCTCGCCCCATGTGCGATCGGATATAGGCCAGCAGCATGTCGTGATGCTCACGAAGCAGGGTTTCGAAGCGGATACGGAGTTGTTGCTTCTGTTGATCCATATAGCTATTGGTCGCCGAGCGGGGAGTGGGGACATGACAAATCAATCTTTTTTGAAAAGTCCTTACCCCGAAGTTTTGTAATTAATATTCATTTCTGCCGTATAGCGATGATTCATAGCCTCATGGGCAATAATGACAGGTCCCTATACCGACATAGCATTAATTTTCAAAACTTCCGTCAGAATTCCTCATCATGCGCGATACACCTGACGGAGCAATTTCTACACCTACCCCTGAACAATCTGGCGATGATGTGTTGGCCGAACGCCATGCCGACTTTACACGGCGTTGGATCGAGTCTCAGCATGCGATCACAGGCTATGTCTCGATGCATGTGCACGATTACGCCACGGTCGAGGACATCGTCCAGTAAGTCGGGGCACAGGCTTCCAAGAATTTTGACCAGTACGACCCCTCGCGTCCCTTCATCGCTTGGCTGATCGGTATCGCCCGATTAAGGATTGTGGACCTGCTGCGTGACCGCAAGACCTTCGACCGGGTCCAGGCCCTGCTCGGCGGTAGCAACTACCGATCGCACGAGCTGACCTACGCGGGGGAGTTGATCACGTGCGGCCACTGCGGCAGCCCGATCACAGGTGAGTGCAAGACCAAGAAAACCAAGAGCGGCGAGAAGCATTACCGCTACTACCGGTGCTCGAAGTACAACACACCGGGCCACCCACGCATCCGACTACGAGAAGCGGAACTCGACCAGCAGGTCCTAGACCTGTTCGACAAGATCAAGATCGACGACCCCAAAGTACGTGACTGGTTCGTTCGGGCACTCCAAGCAAAGGTCCGTGACGGCCAGAAGCAGACCGAGAAGTATTCCGCCGAAATCAACCGCCAACTGACCTCGCTGCGCGATCAGCAGAACCGCCTGCTCAACCTGCGCCTCATGGAGGAGATTGACAAGAATACCTTCGCTGAGAAGAACACCGAACTGCGGGACCGCATCGCGCAGTTGAGCTTACAACTCGAAGCCGATGACCGGAATCGAGCCGAACAAGGCGAGGTTGCGCTCAAAGTGTTTGAACTTTCGCAAACGCTAAAAGATAAATGGCTTACAGCAGATTACCGCGCCAAACGTCGGATACTCGAAATCGTCTGTTTGAACTCTTTCTTGCGTGACGTAAGTCTAGATATGACATTAAATAAGCCCTTCGACGTGTTGGCCGAAGGGCTTGAATCTGCGGAGAATCGGGGTGACAGGATTTGAACCTGCGGCCTCTACGTCCCGAACGTAGCGCTCTACCAAGCTGAGCTACACCCCGTAGCAATCGCATTTGCCACACTGGCGGCAGCGTCTTGCGAACGGGAAAAAGTACCAAAATACGGTGAAATCAGCAACACTTCATGCTGTTTGACGTCAGCCGGGAGGCTTATGCCTGCAGCCGCTGGACCTCGCGCGAGAGGGAATCGGCAAGCTCGGCGGGGGTCACCGTACCTTGGCCGGCAGGCAGCATGATCGGCTCATCATCGGTGATCTGACGACGCAGGCGCTGGTCGGCGGTGATCACGGTCGAGTGATTCTTGCGCCCCATCGCGTGGGCGATCTCGGGGTAACTCATCGTCGTCAACTCACGAGCGAGATAGACCGACAGCGAACGGGCAAGGACCAGGAACTTATGCCGGGATGAGCCGGCGAGTTGACTGGCCTCGACGCCGAGTCGACTGCAGACGGTCTTGACGATCGTGCTGAAACGGATGGGCTTGCGGACGGTGGGCATCGCGAAATCAGGGAGCTGCTCGACCAGTTCGCGCCCAACCGCCAAGGGTCGGCCCGGCTGCATGGGCTTGTCACGGTGCGGCAGGGATGCGAGGGCATGAAGCTGCGCGAGCACGCCTTCGATTTCACGGACCGAGCCTTCGTAGCGGCGGCTGAGCAGATCAAGCACGGCCGGCTGAATAAGCAGGTTGCGTCGGCGGGCCAACTCGGTGAGTACTGCGCGTCGAGTGTCTGCGTCAGGCTCCTTCATTTCAACAACGAGCCCGCGTACACAACGCGAGACCAACGCTTCAGAGAAACTGCTGATGCGCTTGGGGTGCGTGTCGCTGGCGAGGATCACGCGGGCACCGGCCAGATCGTTTTCTTCGAAGCAGCAGAGAAACTCGACCTGTGTCTTTTCTTTACATGCGAAAAAGTGCACATCATCGATGGCGAGCAGGTCAAGGCGACGGATGCGGCGACGGAATGCCTCGAGCTTGTTGGTACGGACCGCGGCAATGAAGTCGTTGGTGAACTGCTCGGCGGTCATATAGACCACTCTTGCATCGGGATTGGCTTGCCGAGCCTGAGCACAGATGCCTTGGAGCAGGTGTGTCTTGCCGACGCCACAGGAGCCATGCAGAAACAGCGGGTGGCTGGAGGTGGGATCATGCAGTTCAGCGGCGCGTTGTGCGGCGGTGTAGGCGAGCTGGTTGGACGGCCCGGTGATGAACTGCTGCAATTGGTGCTTCAGATTCTGGCCAGGCCGGGGCTTTGGTGCGATCGGAGCAGGCGCGGCGGCGGCAAAGGCAGTGCCATTGAGAGGGCGATCCACGCGGATATTGGCTTGGGAGGTTGTGCTTGCAGGGGCGTTGCTTTGCGCAACACAGAGCTGCAGTTGGGTGCTGTCGCCGGTCGCCGCGGTTGCGGCGGCACGCAGGTCTGCCGCGAAATGCCGCTCGATCCATGTGCGTGTGAACTGGTTAGGCACGGTGACACGCAGCGTGTTGTCACTGTGGTCATAGGCAAGCTGCGCGGTGCCATCGAACCACATGGCAAACTTTTGCTGGCCGAGGCTTTCTCGGAGGAGGTCTTCGATCCGGGAATCGACATCGATAGCTTGGGCGATCGTGCTCACGAGCACTCCTGGTCGTTGCATTGGCAAAAGCCAAATGAGTTAAAGTTGTGGGGCAGAGCTGTGCGCTCTAGCCGGCCCGTCCAAGTGGATCCGTCCGGTTGACCTCGATTCGGTCGGAAAGAACGGGCAAGTGTTGAAGTACCCGATCGACCGAGAGGTGTGTCGGCTGTCCGTAGCCAACAGGAGAAAAGATAGAGAGTGTTGCCAAAGATTCAAGTGGCACATTTGCAAGTAAGCGCACTTGACAAGAACAAAACGCCACTGGCGACAGCGCAAGGGCCAAAAAAAATTTTTATCCACCGGTCACGCACGTTCGATTGTTGTGGAAAACAGGTGAGCATTTTTTCATTCGAAAATAAGGTGTTTCCAGTACTTCATCGTGTTAGTACATGTCGTACACAACACAAAGAAGTTATGTAAAAACACGAGTCTTGTGTATCAACACGATGCCAACTACCAAGTGTCGTGACAGAAAGACCGGCATGTGTCATCGCTGCATGACGTAAGCGATCTTGCGCGTCGATGCGCGGAAGCCCATGCCCGTATACAAGCGCACCGCTGGGTCGTTGCGATCATCGACCGCAAGGTACAGCCTTGTGCCACCCAACCGCGCGGCTTCTGACACCGCAAAGCGCATCAGCGCGCCGCCGATACCGTTTCCGCGGTAGTCTTTGGCGACGCCGAGGTAAACAAGTTCCATGCCGCTGCCTTGCGACACCTGCGCCAGCAGCAAAACTGCAATGGGTTTGCCCGTCTCGTCAAAGTAGGCCAGCCAGTTCTTGGGGTTGAACCGGCCTGTGCCCTTGTGCCCGGCAATGATCTGGCCGGTCTGTCGCATCCCCACCAGTCCCGGGCAGTCCAGCGTATCGATGTAGCTCGCTTCAATCGCGCGTGCGAAGTCATCGTGCGTCGCTTCGCTGTACGTCAGGATCGTCGGGTTCTCGCAGCCCTTGAACCGGATCGGCCGAGGCTCCCGGTGCTCGCCGGGTTCGATCGTCCGCTGCATATAAATCAATTTTGCAAGCCGAGTTAAACCCGCTCGCTCCAGGACTTGCCCCTCCACCACCTGGCCCGGATCGATCAGTGATTGGACCACCGCCACGCCCTGTCGCCCCGGCCCGTCGCACACCGCCTTGATCAGTTTGACCACGGCTGAGTGTTCCGACCAACCCGTCGCCTGCCCAACAAACAGCATCGCCGTGGAACCGTGATTGGGCACCAGCAGCACGCTGCCGAGCATCCGGCCCTGCTCATCCCCATGGGAGGCCACCCAGAGCGTACTGAGGTCTAATCCCTGCTCGCTGGCGAACCGCTCAAAGTGGTCAACCGCCGCGTCCTGCTCTCTGGGACGACCTATCAGCAAGAGCGCCAAGGCCGATCGGCGCCGGTCCTCAGGGACCGGTCCGATGTACAGACCGCCGCCCTCGGGGGCCGTGTCGGGGTGCAGGTTGGTAACGCTGGCCATGATCGACAAGCCGTTTAGGTAGATAAAGGATGGTCTCTGGACGAAAAATCCGGCAAACCCTGCCCGGCCAAGCCCTTAGGCATTGACCCGAACGCCGCTCGCCTTACAATGGTAGCCTCGCGCGGCCCGTGCCGCCCGATCAAAGTACCCCTGATTCGAGGTGACGATGAAGCGTTTGCTCCCGGCCGTGCTGTGTGCCACCACCCTGTCGCTGGGCCTGTCCCCCGTTTTCGCACAGGAAGACGAGGCGCCGGCCAACGCCACCCCGCAGCCTGATGCGGTCACGCAGGACTGGTCCTTCGACTTCGAGTACACCCAGCCTGACACCATCGCCATCGAAAATCCCGATGGCTCGATCGATTGGTACTGGTACATGACCTACAAGGTCACCAACTTTGACTACGACGAGTTGTTCTTCGACCCGCGTATCGTCATCCACTCCAACAATGGCGAAATCGTGACCGCCAACCTCGGCGTCGATGCGACCGTCTTCAAGGAGGTGCGCAACCTCCTGGAGAACCCGCTGCTGCAGGCACCCGTTGAAGTGCCCGGCCGAGTCTTCAAGGGCGAAAACTACGCACGACAGTCCGCCATCATCTGGAAAGTCTCCGACGAAGACATCGACCACTTCAAGGTCTTCATCGGCGGGATCTATGGCGAGACCAAGACCGTCACCGACCCCAACACCGGCGAGCCCATCATGGTCCCGGTCATCGACGCGCTCAGCGGCAAGGAAGTCAAAGACGCCGACGGTAAGACCCTGATGCAGCCGCTGCAGGTCAAGCGCACCCGAATGATCCACTACGAGACCCCGGGCACCACCGAGTCGCAACAGGACCCGGCCATCAAACTCGTCGAAGAGAAAGACGTGCTGCGGTAAGTCGCAGATCAGAATTCAAATCAAGAAGCCGTCGAGCAACGTCTCGACGGTTTTTTATTTGCTGCGTGTCATCCGCCACGACGTTGCGCGGCGGCTATGATCGTGACCATGTCCCACCCCACTGTTATCCATGAGCGCGTCGAACAGTGCCGGCAAGGCACCTACCCCAAACTGATTGCCCGCATGAAGTCCGGCTGGGCGGTGCTCGGCGACAGCCAGTTCCTCAAGGGCTACTGCCTGCTCTACCCCGACCCCGTCGTCGCGCACCTCAACGACTTCAGCGGTGAAACACGCACACAATTCCTCGACGACATGGCCGCGCTGGGTGACGCTGTATTGGCCGTCACCGGCGCCCTGCGAATCAATTACGAAATGCTCGGCAATGTCGCGCCTGCCCTGCACGCACATCTGTTTCCACGCTATGAGAACGAGCCCGATGAACTGGGGACGAAAGCCCCTTGGCTGTACCCGCAGAGCGCGTGGGATGAGACCGAATTTGATGAAGCACGCGATCGGCCGGTGATGGAGGCGATCAAGACGAAACTGATTGAAACTGGAAGAGTTGTTTAGCCATACGTCGCCGGCTGCACCGCCTCGATCACCGCTTGCACAACATCACCCGGGCTGATGCCATCACCCGCCGCGGCATAATTCGTCAGCACGCGGTGTCGTAAGACCGAAGGCGCCACCTGTTTGACATGTTCACAAGTCGGCGTCGGGTCGCCCGCGATCGCGGCGACGGCTTTCGCGCCATGCAAAAGCGCCTGGCCTGCACGCGGTCCCGCGCCCCAGCCAACATATTGTTTGACATGATCCGGCGCCTCGCTGTCATCCGGTCGTGTCGCACGCGCCAGACGCACTGCATAATCAACGACATGTTCACTCACCGGCATGCGCCAGACGGCGTCGGCAAACTTCAGCAGTTCCTCGCGCGTCACGACCGGCTCGACCTCGTTCGCCGCAGCGGTGATCCGCGGCGTGTCCGCCACGATCATCTTCTCTTCATCCAGACTCGGATACGCCACCTCCAGTGCAAACATGAACCGGTCCAGCTGCGCTTCGGGGAGTGGGTACGTCCCCTCCTGCTCGATGGGGTTCTGCGTTGCGACCACGACAAACGGCTCGTCGAGTTTCATCGTCTTGCCCGCGGCGGTGACCTGGTGCTCAGCCATGGCTTCCAACAACGCCGACTGCGTCTTGGGCGGCGTACGATTGATCTCATCGGCGAGGATCAATTGCGCAAAGACCGGGCCCTTGACAAAACGAAGGTGCCGTTCGCCCTTCTCGTCTTCCTGAATCAACTCGGTACCCAGAATGTCGCTGGGCATCATGTCGGGTGTGAACTGGATACGAGAGAAGTCCAAACCGACCGCCTTAGCGAGTGTTCGGACCAGCAGCGTCTTGGCCAGACCGGGCACGCCGATGACCAGCACGTGCCCACGGCAGAGCAGCGCGGTGAGCAATAGTTCGATCGCGTCTTCCTGCCCGACAATCACTGAGCCGAGGGCCGAACGCAGCGCTTCGAGTTTTCCTGCGATCGCATCGAAGTCGGCGAGTTCTGCTTTGAGTTGGGACATACCCACAGTCTAAACGCTGGTGCAAAAATAGGGCGTGATAACCGCTCTGCCAGGGGCATATTGGGCTTTTCTGACTTGCCCATCCTGCCGATATCATGGTGGGATGCGATGCCAACTCTCCAGCCTGACCACCTGCCTCGTGCTGCTCTTCGCCAGCAGTGCGATTGCGCAGGAATACATCGGCCCGGTAGGCGGCACACCGGTCGATCGCAATGTCGGAGACGCCGGGCCTAACAGCACGAGTCAACGACTCATGCAGCCCGGCCTGGGACAGTTCGGCGTCGGGTCGCTCCTGCTGGACCGCTACGACAACAAGCCACACGAATTCAATCGATTCAACCCGATTGTCGGCGACGTCCGCACCAGCCACCGCTACCTCATGCAGTCACCCGGCGTGACCGCACTGATGAACCGGCCCGACTACATCGGACCGAGCCCGCGTGGCGGCTGGGTATTCAACCAGCAGACTTTCGACGGTGCCGAGATCCTCACATACAGCCCCGACACCATCTTTGTGCTTAGTCCGGAACTACTCAAGAAGCCGAAGCAGGAAGAAGTTGACACCGCCTGGCTTAACAACCCCAATCGGGTCCAGCCCCAAACCGTCGGCGACCCGAACGCCATCATGCGCGACACCCTCGTCACAGGTCAGCCGACGAATTACATCATCGACAACCACCCGGCTGTGCAGCGTGACCCCAATTACGTGCACCCCGAGATCATCGAACGACGCAAACGCCTCAAGGCTGAACGCGAGGCGGAGGAAGCTGATAAGAAGCCTGAGGAAGAAGCGAAAGAAGATGATGAAGATAAGCAGCCGGATTAAATCGCTGCCCATTCATATTCATCACATCGCCACACCACCCACGACCATTGTCATGATTACGTCCGTCAATCGGTCGGCCGTGCCTAGGTTAAATTCAAAATCTGAGCGCAGGTACTCGACCGCAGGCCGACAGCTGTTGTAGTAGATCGCGGTTGCAAGGATCGCACTGCTCATATCTTTCACGCGGTCGGCGTCCGGGTCTTCGCCCAAGACCTGGCCAACGATCGCTTCGAGGCGGCGCTGGTGCGGTCCCAAATGCTCATCAAGCGCATGGCGGAGTGCGGGGGTCGGATCCACCATCTCGCGCAGCACGATCTGCATATACCAGCCGGCGGGTCCGGTGGCGAAGGCTCGGCCAAGCATCGCACGCAACAGCCGACGCAGTTTCAACTCGGCCGTCATCTTGCCGTCGGGTTTGGGCCCTGCGGGCATCGGGTCTTCCTGCAGCGCCCGCTGCCGGGCGTGATCGATCGCGGCGATGTGCAGCTTGTCCTTGCCACCGAAGTGGTAGTTCACCGCAGCGACGTTCGCGACCGCCGCCTCGCAGATGTCGCGCACGGCGACGTTGCGGTAGCCCTTGGTCGCAAACAATTCGGCCGCTGCATCGAGCAGGCGTCGGCGGGTGCCCGGCCCCTTTTCCGAGGTGTTTTCAACGGGCGGGATCGTCGGTGTGAAGGTAGTCGTCATGAGTGCATCCTTGCACGGAGTGAATTCAGTCCTTGCGTTCAATTAATCCAAAGTGAAGCTCGGCATGTCGGCAATGCAGATCGACCCACTGCTGCGTGGACATCTTGCCAAACACGGGGTTGGCAGGGATGAAGCCCTGATCGCTGGCCCTGCCTACCCATTGCTCGAGCTTTTCAATCGCAGGGCCCATGGCGGTCTGCTCTTCGCTGACCGACTGGGGTTCCATATGCTCGGCGATATTCGTGGAGGTCTTGTAACCCGAGGACATCGTCTTGCGGGTCATACGCTTTTTAAATAGCGGCCCAATAAGCTTCAAATACCACGGCGGATTGAATGGGTAGCCCTCGACAGACGCCTGGATATAGCGTGCCACGTGCCAGATATTCTGTGACGCGGACCAGTTGCCACGAGTCGTGACCTGTGGCTGGGCAGCGATACGCCGGGCCTCGTCAAGAATGTCATCAAGGGTCGAAAACGTCAGCTCACGTGCAAGGGTTGGCTTGGTCATACGGGATCAACCTTGTTGATCAAACATCTATTTCAAGCCGGCCGAATAAACAGGGTTCCGGCCGAGACAACGCTAGCATCGACGCACAAAAGCCGATTTCATCAAAACAGGCGTTTGAATGAACCGCGATCTCCGGTAGCCGCCGGGCAACGCCCGGGGGACGGGCCCTCAGTCACTTCGACCCCCGCGTATTACGCGGCGGCTAAGAGATCACCCGGTTGTCGAGAAGCCGCACTGAATCGAGTCTCCCTGCGATCAGCGCGACCACGGGCTGGCGGACCAGATCCATCGCGGCCAGCGTCTCAGGATGACGCACCGCACAGTAGTCCGGCTCGATGTGGTGCGCGAGCAGGGTCTGCTCCATGGCCCGCTCGATGACGGCAGGGTCGGTCTCGCCGTCCTCCACAATCAACTGCTCAGCGAGCTTAAGCCCCTTGCTCAGCCCAACCGCCTGCTTGCGAGCATCTTCGCTGAGGTAGCGGTTGCGGCTGCTCATCGCCAGGCCGTCCGGCTCGCGGACCGTCGGCACACGCTGGATCGCGATCGGCAGGTTCAGGTCCTCGACCATTGCCTCGATCACGCGGAGCTGCTGATAGTCCTTCTGCCCGAAGCAGGCGTAGCGCGGCTGGCAGAGGTTAAAGAGCTTGAGCACGACTCGGCAGACACCCTCGAAGTGACCGGGCCGATGCGCGCCCTCAAACTCGCCGGTCAGGCTCGGGATATCCAGCGACATCGGGATGGTCTGGTGCGGATAGACCTCATCCGGCTCCGGATTGAATACGGCCGTCACGCCCAGCTTCTCGCATGCGGCAAGATCATCCTCGATCGGTCGAGGGTACTTGGCCAGGTCCTCGTTCGGTCCAAACTGCGTCGGGTTGACGAAGATGGTCACCCAGACTTCTTCGGACAAACGCTTGGCTTCTTCGACGAGCTTGAGGTGGCCGTCGTGCAGCGCGCCCATCGTCGGCACCAGCGCGATCGGCTTATCAATCGATCGGCGGCACTCACGTAATTCAGAGATGGTCTGTAGGACTCGCAAGGCCAAGATTTTACAGGCATACAGCGTGGAGGTCTGCCTCCCTCTCCCTCCCAGGGAGAGGGCCGGGGTGAGGGTCCATCGTCATAAACATAATGAAATCTCTGAACACGCCGCGTCTCATCCAACGCCCCACCCTCATCCCCCGCCTTCTCACTGGAAGGGAGAAGGAGCCCAAGCCGGCCACCGAATCGTCAACTGGTACGATGGTCGTCTCTCACTGATCCCATCCCCTCAAGACCCCACCATGACACGCAAAACCATCACGACGCTCACGCTCGCCATCACCACTGCCCTGCTGTTCAGCAACTCCACCGCGGTGCAGGCAGATAAAGCCTGCTGCGAGAAGATCCCGGTTGAGAAACGCTGGACCGAAGAGATCAACGGCAAGACCGTCAAGTTCATGACCATCGACGGCATCATGGTCCACGAGAAGGACACGACCAAGCAACCCCTGCCCCCCGTTGTCACGCCCGGCACGGCAAGCACGCAGGACAAGGCCGGCGATGTGCCTTCCGACGCGATCGTCCTCTTCGATGGCACGAAAGAATCGATGGACAAGTGGCGCGGCACACGCCCCAAGCACCCGAACAACGATTGGAAGCTGCTCGACGACGGCTCGATGGAGGTGGTTCGGCAGGCGGGCTCGATCAAGACCCGTGAAGGCTTCGGCTCATGCCAGCTACACATCGAATGGATGTCGCCCGCTCCAGCCAAGGGCGACGGGCAAAGCCGGGGTAACAGCGGCGTCTTCCTGATGGACAACTACGAGGTGCAGATCCTGGATTCGTACAACGACATCAGCCCGACCTATGCAGACGGGCAAGCCGGGGCGCTGTACGGGCGAAAGAAGCCAGACTTCAACGCCTGCCGAAAGCCCGGCGAGTGGCAGACCTATGACATCCTCTTCACGGCACCGAAATTCGATGAACAGGGCAACGTCATCCGACGCGCGGAGATGATCGTCATGCACAACGGCATCTTTATCCAGAACACGACGCTCTATGGCGGAACCGGCTGGGACGGACCGCACGCAGCGACCGACTACAAGGCCCACGGCGCCAAACTGCCCATCCAGCTACAAAGCCACGGCAGCCCGGTGCGGTTCAGGAACATCTGGATTCGCCCGCTTGAAGATTAAGTCGCAAACATGCCTGTGGTGATCAGGATGCCTGGGCCTGCCCCGGGAAGGCGATCGGTTCGCCTGTGAGTTGGCGATAGGTTGCGATGAGGTGGTCCAACTGCATCGAGGCGAGACGATTCTGGCCGACCCACTGCTGCGCGGAGATACCCAACTCATGCCACGGTCCCGGGTCGTTGGCGACGCCGATGATCACCTTGGCCCATGACTCGGCCGAGGGGTCATGGAGCACCTTGGCCGTCTGCCCATCGATGAAGTCGTCCAGCAGCGGATCTGCACACGCCAGTACGGGTACCGCATGCGACATCGCACGCAGCGTCAGCGATCTTGCTCGCCCCAGTGGTTGTGGGTGCACTAACGCGCCGGCTCGCAGCAACAGTTCGCGGTGCCCCAGCCGGCGCGGAATCAATGTGGCATTGGCGAGTAAGCCGATCCGGTTGATCGCTCGCCACAGTGCACGCGGATGGTCTCGCTGGGTATCAAAAAATAGCTGCAGGTCCGGCCGAGCCTCGATGGCCTGCTTGGCGCCCTGCAAAAGGCGTTGAACGTGATCATCAAACCCGCCATCGCCGCTGATCACGATGCATGGCGTCTCGTCATCGCTGCGGCCCGCTGACTTGCCAACATGCACCCCGAACGGCACATGCCGAACAGGCACCACGCTCCCGATGGCTTGATCAATGAGCTGGGTCAACGGACCGGTTGCACACAACAGGGCGTGTGACCCCGGCACGAGCCGATTCGCAAGACGCGTGGCCAACTCGACATCCATCCCGCTATTCGCACTGAGCGCAACCGGCACATTCAACTGCCTGCCCAGATCCAGTGCGGCACGCCATTGCCGACCGTCCAACGCGTGGATCAACTCCACGCCCTGCTTCTGCAGAGGCTCGGCCAAACGATTCAGCGCTCGACGATTCCGACGCGTGCCACTCCGCTCACGCCATGACAGACGTTGGCCAAATGAAACGACTTCGCCCTCAGCACGGCCCATGGGTAACACCTGCACCACACGCACCGACTCGTCAAGCAAACCCACCACCAGGTGGTGCAGCGTCGCCAACTCTTCATCCAGCCATGCCGTGTTTGCGATCAGGGCAACTTGCATCGGTCTGATTAGCGTAGTCCCCAGCGAGACCGGCGTACAATCTCAGGATGTCCGACATGCCATGGACAACTCAACGCCTGGTCCAGTGGACGACGCAAGCCTTCGAGAACAAGGGCATCGACTCGCCACGCATCTGTGCCGAGATGCTGCTGGCCCACGTGCTCGAACAGCCCCGCCTCAAGCTCTACATGGATCCGCACAGGCCAGCGAGCGACCTTGAACGGGCGGCTTTCCGCGAACTGGTCGAACGTGCGATGCAGGATGAGCCGGTGGACTACCTCGTCGGCAAGGCTCCTTTTTTCTCGATGCTATTGAAGGTCACACCTGCTGTGCTGATCCCCAGACCTTCGACCGAAACACTGGTCGAGCATGTGCTCCAACACCAGCGCAGGACACCCGGCTTCGCCAGCCCGCGCATCGCGGATATTGGAACAGGTTCAGGCGCGATCATCATCGCGCTGGCCAAGCAGCTGATGAAGACCGAACCCTCCGCGACCTTCATCGCGACCGACATCAGTGAGGACGCACTAAGCGTCGCAAGGGAAAACGCGGCCGAACAAGGCGTCGCCGACCGCATCGACTTTCGTCATGGCGATCTGCTGGAGCCACTCAAGGGTGAGCAGCTGACCTATCTGTGCTCAAACCCGCCCTATATCCCCGACCATGAGTGGGACGCAGTCGAGCCGAACGTCAAAGACCACGAACCGACGCACGCCCTGCGCGGCGGAGTTGATGGCCTGGATTACATCCGCCCGCTGATCGAAAATGCCAAGCAGTACCTGACTGACCCTGGTCAGCTTGTGATCGAGATCGCAGCATGCCAGAAACAGGACGTAATCAGCCTCTCCAGCGAGCAGGGTCTGAACCACCCCAGCGTATTGGTCGACCACGAAAAACTGCCAAGAGTGTTGGTTGCGGACGTTTGAGCTGCAAAAAACGTTTAGATCACAGGGTATTTAAAATATTTGAACAGAGGTGGAATTTTATCAAATAGTACGTTATAGTTATATGAAATCGCTTTCGCGAAAGTATTAGACAATTTTCTTTTTAGTAACTTGGAGGAACATCAGCATGCTCAAAGCAACCCTGACCACAGTCGCGGCGGCTGCGCTTGTATCTGTCGCAGTGCCATCGGCGCAAGCGGCCATTCTTGTGGACTACGACGATGGCCTGACCAACGGCGTCCATGACGTTGCCGTCCGTAACGGCGGCTTCGAGAGCCCGGCTTCGACCGTTGATGGCGTTTCATTCGAGGACACGGACAACTGGCAAAACCTCAGTGGCGCGCAGACTGCAAGTGCTCGACGAACCAATATTAAAGACACCGGCCTGTACTCGTCGGTCAATTCGGTCAACAGTCCCGTGTACGGTTTGGACACCGAGCACACCATCGCCGCTGGCGATATCTTCATGCTCGAGTTCCGCGCCCGCCGCGCGGCGAGTTCCGACGCGACTTCGACAATCACCGGCGACCTCTTTTATACCGACGACAACACCATCGGCGGGGCCGTCACGGTCATCGGTTCGGTCGTCGCAACCGGTATGGCGACGACTTTCGCCACCTACAACGATACATTCGCCGCGATTGGTGGCGGAGACTCTGCAGTGGGTAAAAACCTTTTCCTGCGCTTTGACCAGACCGCCGGCCCTGGTTTTTCACGTACCGACGGCTGGTACCTGACGGTCGTTCCAGAACCCTCATCGCTCGCATTGCTCGGGCTGGGTGGTTTACTGATCGCTCGCAGACGCCGCGGCTGATTGCCAAGAGATTTCTGCGATAGCCAGTGCTGTTTACGGAGAAGAGGGGGGACCATTTTATTAACCCTCTATGTCGAGTCACGGATGAAACATCGCAACGCCTTCACGCTCATCGAACTACTCGTGGTGATCTCGATCATTGCGCTACTTATTGCGATCCTCCTTCCCGCATTGAGTTCCGCGAGACAGTCTGCCGACCATGTCCGTGAATCCGCAAACACCATGTCGCTGATCCAGGCGGCCATCTGCTTTGCCGTAGACAACAAGAGCATCCTGCCCAGCGGCCAGCAAGGGCCCAACAGCTACCACATGCGTTGGGCCAACAAGCCCCAGTGGGAAATCCTCGTCGATGACTACGGCCTGCCTTTTGAGGAGAACAGCGGCGCATTCGGCTGTTCCTCCTGGGCCAACTACAAGCCGAATCTGTTCTACAACCCGGGCACCGACTGGCAGGCACCCTGGGTTTACTGGGGCGGATTTAACGATCGACCGGACTACACGTTCCTGAGATCGATCGATGACACCTCAAAAGCAACCTCCACGACCCTTGCGACCTGCTTCCACAACATGCAGCCCGCCGGCACCAACTGGAAGTCCTATGCCCCCCACCCATCCAGTGGCGGGGACAACGGCATCGGGCACCTGACGCGAGAGGAATTCGATGCGAATCCCCCCGCCGTTATGAATGTGGGACGTGTTGACGCATCGGTGACGTGGGAAAGCTTCGCAGACATGCAGCCCTTCCAAGTCGGTGGCGCGAGCACATTCTGGTACGCCCCCAACTGAACTTCAGGCCTGAAGAGTGCGTCGCCCTTGAATCAAATCTGGGAGGCCTGGACGCTGTTATGTAGCCAAATCTATTCAAATTGCGTCAAATTGGCCTAAATCAAGAGATAATCAATTGCAATTACAGAACTGACGTGTGATACTGGTTTTGTCATGTCGCGATTAAGCCATTCGGCTCGCGTCACTCATCGTGAAAAGGGAACGTCATGAGACCTCAGTTTCTAACGCCATTCGCTGTAGTGATCTGCCTACTCGCCTGTACGATTGAGGCCAAGACACACGCCCAATACAGCGGCGACGTCTACCATCAAGTCAGACACAACAAGGACTTCAAAGTCACCGGGCAAGGTAAACAGAAGCTGCGCGTCACCATGGCTTGCCACAGCAACAAAGCCGGCAGCGGATCGATGCGCGTCTACTTCTACAAGCGGTCCATTCAGGGCGGATGGAACCAGATGACGGATCTTCGTATCCATATCAATGGCAGCATCAAAGAAACCAGTGACACCTTTCATCTGCCGCCAGGTGATTACAAGTTGCAGATCAAGGTCCGACGGGTTGAATACAGCTTCAAACTGGAAGACGCCTGATCAGGCCTCACTTCATATACATCGCCGATCCTGAAAAAGAACGGTGAGAACCAATCTCCCCCGATCAGTGCTTGCGATTTCTGCCAGCACAACATGTCTTCTATTGATTCGTGAACACCAGCTATGCCTGTGTCTTGAAGCCCTTAAATCCAAGGGCGCGAGCTTACTGCCATAAAAAACAAACATAACGTGAAATGATTAGTGCCTGCAGGAGAAGTATAGGTAGGAAGCCCTCATGTCCTCTGATCCCTCGAAAAACCTGACACTCCTTTGGATGCAGGCCCAACCCGTCATCGAGGCTTATCTCAACGGCATGATCCGGGACCGGGCGATCGCCGAAGACCTGCTTCAACAAGTCGCGCTGACCGTCACCGAAAAGTTTGAACAGTTTGACGCCAGCCGCTCTTTTACCGGCTGGGCCATGGGGATCGCACGCTACAAGGCCCTTCAGTTCTTTAACAAGGCTGGAGCGGATCGGCATTGCTTCAGCAATGAACTGCTCAGCCAGCTTGCCGACACGCACGAGCGGCTCTCTGATCAGGCCCAGTCTCAGCGCGATGCCTTGGCCCTGTGTATCGAGAAACTGCCTGCCAAGAGCATGGCTCTGATTAAGCGACGCTATGTACAAGACCTTAAGCCGGGCAAAATCGCCGACACCCTGGGTGTCTCAGCCAACGCTGTAAGGCTGTCGCTCCACCGCATTCGTATCGCACTGCGTACCTGCATTGAAAAACGTCTCAAGGAAATTTAAACCGACCCGATGGACCCACAAGCCCTCATCCAAGACTACCTCGACGGCGGACTCACCGAAGTGCAGTTCGCAACATTGTCCGATTGGCTTGCCGAGAGCGAAGCCAACCGAGAGGCATTCACCCGGGCAGTCATGCTGGACAATGACATCCATCACCACCTCTCCAATGCGGACTTGCACACCTTCCTCGAAGAGGTCGATGTCCACGCGATCCACGATGTCATCCAAAAATCGCAGGAGGACTCTTCCTCCGCGATGCTGTCGATTACTGAAGATGAAATCAAGCCCCAGCACGAGCTGACCTTCAGAGAAGCTTTGGGTGTCTTGTCTCATACAGGCCTGCAGTGGTCCGAGGGCGTGATCCGTCGCCACGCAACACAGTTAGGTCTCGCGGCAGCAATCCTGCTTGGGATTACCCTGATGATCGTTCTGAGTCGTGGCAGCAATGAGCCGAGCACTCAAACGGCGATCGATCACACCAGTACCCCTGAGCAAGCAGCGGTCGCCCGACTGACCGGCTCTCAAGACGCCGTCTGGTCGGGCGAAACACCACGCATCGGCGAAGCGCTTCAGCCTGGACAGACGCTTGAACTGTACAGAGGCTTTGCTCAGGTCACCACCGCACTCGGCGCGCAGGCCATGCTGCAAGGCCCGTGCACCATCGAGCTCACCGACAGCGACAACGGCTTGCGGCTGACTTCCGGAAGCCTGCTGGCCTATGTCCCGCCCTCCGCGGTCGGCTTCGAGGTCAGAACCCACAACGCCAGTATCGTTGACCTTGGCACGCGCTTTGGTGTCGCGGCTGAACCGGGCGGCAAGACGGTGCTCGAGGTCTTTACTGGTGAAATCAGTGTGGCACCCATCGCCGCCGGCCAAGCCGAGCCCGCTTCGATCATGCGTACAGGGCAATCGGCGATGATACGTGACGACGGTGTCCTGCTGGATACAGACAAGGCACAGCCATCAGAGTCGCGCTTTGCAAAAATCATCGCGTTTGAGAAGGCCTACAACCGGAACAACCTGCGCAAGATCGGCTTGTCCGGCGACAATCTGGTCGCCTATTACAGCTTTGAACAGCAAACCGGACAGATCCTTCAGGAATCGCGCGAGATCTCATTGTTTGACGCAACGATCGATGGCGCACGCTGGGTAACCGGCCGAACTCCCGACAAGCATGCACTGAGCTATGCCGGGCAAGACGAAAGCGTCGCACTGAGCCAGGAAGCATCCGAGTATTTCAATGTTCAAGGGTCCTTCACCATATCGATCTGGTTCAAGTTGCATGAATGCGAGGATAGCTGGATCCCGCTGCTCACCAGAGGTAACGACTCCTGGCGCCTGCAGGCCAGAAAGAGCAAGTCGAAAATGCAGTTGGGCTTCTATGTGAACAATGCTGCAAACGTCGAACCGCACCATTACACCGGCGTGGTAGTCGACACCATCGAAACCGACCGCTGGCACCATGTGGTCGTGACCGGCCAGAAGACAGAGGAGGGCAGCTTCACCCGGCTGTATCTGAACGGTGAATTACAAAAGGAAAAGCTGCTGCCCCTCGCGCCCGCCAGTGATTGGCCCGTCATGATCGGTGCGAATGCGGAACAACATGAAGATTTTGCATTTAAAGGCCTGATTGACGAGGTCGCTTTTCATCAACGCGTCCTCTCGGAGGAAGAGGTGCGTCGGCTCTACAACGCCGGAGCAGTTAACGAAACGCAGTAGCTCTGTAAAGATCAGTACATCCCGCGGCATCTCCGCCGGGGGAATTGAAGACCCCATGCTCAGGAAAGGAGAGGTTAAGAAGATTGCCACGCCTAGGTTCGTAAGTTTCACCGTCAGCGGCCTTGTTCATCAAGTCACCGTTTAAAAAGGAAATGGAATTTTCCATTCATACCGTCACCCCTCTAAAGGAGAACACCATGTTCAAAGCCATCACAACAGCTTCATGCCTTGCCGTCGTCGCCTCTTCTGCCATAGCAGCCAACCTCACCGCGTACTACGACTTTGAAGGCACCGGCGCCGACCGCTTCGATGACCCGGCCGGTACGTTTGCAGACGACCTGGCCGGCGGGCAGGCCAATTTCGTGGGTTCAGGCGACACACCAGGTGCCTTTGCCGGCACGCAGTCTGTCTCCTTTGATGGTAGCTACACGCTGTATACCGACGCCTATACCACTGACCTTGGACCGGACCCCAATTCATGGACGATCATGTTCTGGATCAAGGCCGAGGATGTCCTCCAAGAGAACAACAACACCCGTTTGATGACAAGTCGGAAGAAGCCGGATAATTCCAACACGACTCTGCAGTTCTGGCAGATCGAAGGCTTCGGCGACCCCGACAATAACGACGGAAATCCGAATAACGACGGCCAGAAAGGCGATGACTTGGATGTCCGGATGAACCCCGGATACGGGGACCTCTGGTTCGGCGACGATGCAACCGACGCGCTGGCACGTGCCGATCAGGGTGAAGTAGGCCCAGCCTTTCCCCAGTGGCGCCACGTGGCGATTGTTGTATCAAACTCCGGATGGACCGACGGGGGTGCCTATGGCGAGACCTTCGTCGATGGCGTTTCGGTCGGTTCTCATACAGAGAATGATCTATGGGACGGCATGAGTGTGGGCAATGCCGAAGGCCAGCTCATCATCGGCGGTGCACAGGAAGGCAATGGCAGCCGTGACTTCACTGGCCTGCTGGATGATGTTGCACTCTTCGCGGGCATCGTTAGCGATCAGGACATCGCCGACATCGCCGCGGGCACGCTGAGCCCGAGCTCATTCATCCCTGAGCCCTCATCGCTCGCACTGCTTGGCCTGGGCGGCCTGATGATCGCCCGTCGTCGACGCGACTGATGCATTACTTCTGCTCCTAAGGTTGCCCGTCTGATGGGGTGGGCAACCTCTTTTGAAAAGTCGATTGATCCATACCGTATGTGAGGTGTTACCCATGAAAAGAAGCGCCCTGACAAGCTTGGCTTTGTCCTTAATGAGCATGACCGCAGCGCCTGCTTCAGCAGCCGACGACACGCTCAAGATCTACCTGATGATCGGCCAGTCCAATATGGAAGGGCAGGCCTACGCCTACCACATCCCTCAGACCGGTCCTGGCACATGGAACGTGCCGACGATTCAAGACATGGTGGATCGGCCCGCCACGCTCAACGCACTGCCCGATGATGTGTTCACGTTTGCGGACCACTTTTCACCGGACTGGCTGAACAACCGAAACGACGTCTGGGCGGTGCATCACCGCTCGGACAACGGCGCAAACCTGCCGGTGAAGAACGGCACCAGCGAGCCTGTCGGTGGGTGGGACACCGGCGTTCAGTCCTTGCAGCCCGGCTTTGGCTTGGCGAACAGCCCGTTCGCCGGCCTGTTCGGCGCGGAACTGGCAATGGGCCAGAGACTCGGCGATGCGATGAACAGCCCGGTCCTGTTGTTCAAGTCATCCAAGGGCGGAACCGATCTGGCCTACAACTGGCGGCCGCCCAGTGCCGTGGCCGACCGCGGCGGCAGCATTGGTGCTCACTACACCAACACCGTTGCCCAGTTCCAGGCACAGCTCGACACGCTGGACGCGGACCTCGGCGATGACGGCCTGCTGAATAACTACAACAACGCAACGGGCTATGAGGTCGCAGGCATCGTCTGGCTGCAGGGCTGGAACACGACCAGTGGCAGCCAGGCGAATTACACCACCGCACAGAAGATCGCAGAGTACGCAGACAACTTCGAAGACCTCATCGAAGACATCCGCGCCTCGGACAGTCGTATCGCCAACAACGCGCCGGTCATCATCGTCGAGTCGTCCGACCAGTCCGCAACACTCAACACCGAACGACAGGCGGCGGTCGATCTGCTCAACGCGGACAACCCGGGATCAGCGGTTTTCATCGAAACCAACGGACTCAAGGGCGTGAACTACTCCGCGCTGGGCGTGACAAACGTAAACGACGACCCATACAACAAAGGATGGGGGTTCCACTTTCATGCCCGTGCCGAAAACTTTCTCGAGATCGGCTGGAAGATCGGTGATGCGGTGATCGAGAACGGATACACCGGCTCAGAGGTCGTGCCCGAGCCATCTTCTCTGATGCTCCTGGGTGCCGGGGGGCTGATCCTACTTCGACGCAGAAACACGCGAAAGGACTGAGCATGTACACAAGAAGACCAATGGCTTTTACGCTCATCGAGTTGCTGGTGGTGATCTCAATTATCGCACTGCTGATCGCCATCCTGCTGCCGGCACTCGGCAAGGCACGAGAATCTGCTGGCGCGGTGCAATGCATGAGCAATACAAAGCAGATGGCACTGGCCAATGAGATGTTCGCCGACGAGAACAAAGACAGCTATCCCTACAACTACTGGCTAAACGACGGAAGTGAGTGGGTTGATTTTTACCAAGCCGGCGGGAGACAACGCGTTGTTTACTGGATGGTCAACGCGGATTTCCTCAGCTACCTGGGCTTTACAGACGATCAGATCAACAACTCAGCGCGCGGGGCCAATGACACAGAAGCATGGGGCGCACAATGGCCTGACGAATACCTATGCCCGCAATGGGAGGACGAAGGCAATCCCTTCGCCCACCGAAATTCTTATGGGTACAGTCGAGGCCGAAACAACAAGCGGGTCAACGTCGCACAACGAGCCAAAATCCCTGAGCCTGACAAGGCTTATGCGCATATGGATGCAAAGGATTGGCATATCCTCGAAAACAACGCGGACTATAAAAACAGGAATGCCTGGACGAGATACCGCCATCAAGACGCCTTGAACGTCAGCTTTTTCGATGGTCACGTCGAAACACTGGGTGAGAAAGATTTTTTCCACTACATCAACGGCGGATCAACCCCCGACACCATTGCCAATGCGCGGCATTGGGCACTGCGGGAATAGTGATCTAACTGTTGAAAGCCAAGTCAATCATCGCGGCTTGACCGCCTCCCTCACGACACTCTTCAAAACAGGCGACCAACACACGCAACATTAATCCTGACTCCTTCGCCCCGTCTCGCACATTGTCGTGCGTGCGGGGTTTTTTATGTCTGCTACTGTGTGCGACGATTTGTTTGTAAATCCAGCCAGTGTTTCGCGTCATATGCGAGTGAATCCGGAGCCGCCTATGTATCTCAGACATGCCCTCACGATCTGCTTTCTGTCTATTCTGCTGACGACCCCTGTTCGTGCGGAAGACAAGACCTATACCGTCGTCCCGCCGACCGCCGAGCAAATCGCGTTTTATGACCTCGACAAGGACTTCTACACCAAGTCCATTCATGTCCAGGACATCCTCATCGCAACATCCAAGAACGTCAGCGATTACGCGTTGAAAGAGTCGGCCTACCTGTTCGACAAGATGATGTCATCGATCAACCCCGAGGTCGCACAGCGCGTCCGTGACAAGAAGGTGCTGTGCCTGCTCATCGGCGCGACCGAACAGATCAGCGAACTGCCACAGTTCGTTACCGACAAGACCGGTGAAGAACTGGACTTCTATAACTGGCGTAAACGCGGGTTCCTCAGTTCGCTGCGGATCGACGGCCGAAAACAGTCGGTCGTCGTCTTTGCGGAGGAAGATGTGCTGGAGTATCCCGGGGGGATGAAGGACGAATCGATCCTCATCCACGAGTTCGGCCACGTCGTCATGTTCCAGGGCTTCGATGACGCACAGATGAAGCGCATCACCGAGGTCTATGCCAACGCGAAAGAGACCGGCCTGTACCAAGACGGCTACGCGGCCCAACGGTTCCGCCGCGTGCAGGGCGACAAGCCGGTATGTCTGCTGGATGCGTTGGCCAAGGCGTTTCCGGACCAGCCACGGGACCTGCTTTATGCGTGCCTGGAGGGCGGGGACATCACCGTGAACGGCAAACCGACGACGCCCTACATCATGGTCACGGAGGAGGACAAGGTACTGATCCACTTCGGTGGGCCCCGGCCGACCTATGCGATCAAGAACCGGGCCGAGTATTTCGCGGAGATCTTTCAGGCCTGGTACGACACGAATCGCACGATGGACCACGACCACAACCACATCCATACACGCAAACAACTCAAGGCGTACGACCCTGTTGGTGCGGCGTTCTGCAAAGAGGTACTCGGCGACGGCGACTGGCGCTTCGCCTCACCCATGCTGCGACTGGAGGAGGGCCACTTAAAAGGCTATGACCCTTCAAAAGCGCCTGAGATGCCGACATTGCCAAGTATTCGAGACGCGGGGCTGGATTTCTTTGACAAGTTGTGGGCCCCGTACTGGGAGCGGTTGGAGCAGAAGTATGCCAAGTAACCTGGCCCTCATCGGTCTTGGCGGTCTGCTCATCGCACGTCGTCGACGCGGCTAAGCGATAGAACTCCATTACAAGAAAGAAACGCAGCGGCATCAAACCCGCTGCGTTTTTCTTTGGCTGTTGCGGTAACGTAGTGGTATGGGTGAGCCTGCGGCCCAACTCAAACGATCGATCCGCCTGCCATCGCTGATTTTCTATGGCCTTGGCACCATGGTGGGCGGGGGCTTCTACGCGCTGCTGGGCGAGGTCTCGTCCAACGCGGGGATGCACACGCCGCTGGCCTTCGGACTCGCGGGCCTGCTGGCGCTCATCAGTGCGTTCAGCTTCGCGGAACTGGCCGCACGCTATCCGTACAGTGCCGGCGAAGCCCGCTATGTCGAGGAGGGGTTCCGGCTCCGATCGCTGGCAGGCCTGGTGGGCTGGCTGGTAGTGCTGACCGGAGTGGTCTCGGCCGCGGCATTATCCGTCGCCACCATCGGCTTTCTCAATGACCTGGTGCCTGTGCCCAATCAACTCGGCGTCGTCGTCCTTGTGTTATGCATGGGCTTGATCGCGGCATGGGGCGTGGGCCAATCTGTTGCGCTCGTCACAGTCATCACCCTGATCGAAATCGGCGCACTGGTTGTCGTCTGCCTGCTTGCGGGAGACAGTCTGGGCCATCTTCCCGAACGTGTCGACGAGATCGTGCTGCCTCGCAGCGCGGTTGTCTGGACGGGGATCTTTGCAGGCGGTTTCCTGGCCTTCTATGCCTTCATCGGCTTTGAAGACATGGTCAACATGGCGGAGGAAGTCACCGATGCACGAAAGACGCTGCCGAAGGCACTGATCGTCTGCGTAATCCTGACGACCCTGATTTACGTGGTGGTCGCAACCATCGCGGTCCTGAAAACCGACCCCGCGGACCTGGCCGCAAGCCGAACACCGCTGGCTGAGTTAGTGCGTGGACATGGTCGGCTGTCAACGACTGGCATCGGCATTGTGAGCGTGCTGACCGGGCTCAACGGGGCGCTGGTTCAGATCGTCATGGCATCGCGCGTGATCTATGGCATGGCCCAACGCGGGCAGGCACCACAAGCCTTGATGTATGTCCACCCCCGAAGACAAACCCCGATCCGAGCCACGCTGCTGGTTGCCCTGATTGTGCTGCTGCTGGCGACCCTGTTCCCATTAGCAACACTGGCGAGGTGGACCAGCGCGATCATCCTCGTGATCTTTGCGTTGGTCAATCTCTCGCTATGGATCGTCCGAGGACGGGACAAAGTGATCCCCGAAGGGGCAATACGAGTCCCGAGATGGCTGCCGCTCGTTGGATGCCTGTGCTGCGCTGGCGTGCTGGGGTATCAGCTGTGGCTTGCGCTTGGATCATGACCGCAGGGTTTACCGCTTGGCTTTTTTCTTGATGCCCAGCGCCTTTTCGATCATGAAGTCCGTCAGTGTCTGGGATTGAAACCAGTGATCCTTGAGGTCGTGGCCGCCGCCGGGAATGACTTCGATTGTCGCTGGACCGTCGAGCTTCTTGTAGCGATTCACGAGCAGGCCGGCGTTGTGTTCAAGCGGGACGACCTTGTCGTTGTCGCCGTGGATGTGATAGATCGGAACCTTGGCCTTGGCCAGAGGTGCGAGGCGATCGACGGGGTTGTGCTTGGGAAGTTGTTCCTTGAGTTCGTCGGCCGTCATCTCATACGCCGGGGCGGCCCGTTTCAGTCCGGGCCAGCTCGCGAGGTTCCCGACCGTGTAGATCCCCGCGATACCACTGAGCTTGTCGGGGTTTTCCACCGCCCAGTTGTAGTGCATCAGCCCGCCTCGACTGCGACCCAGCAGCACGGGCTTCGTGGAGTAGCCTTTCTCCACCATGTGCTGATAGAGCTTGGTAAACGCAGCGCGCCCCTTGGCGTTACCCATGGATTCGCCGACGTCGATCGCTGCGACCGCGATGCCCCTGGCTTGAAGACGCGTGATCATCCAGAGTTCGCGTTTCTCGGGCAGACGCTTGTTGAACGCGGGGGCGTACCACACCCATGGCTTGCCGTGATCGGTTTCAACAGGCTCCGGTGCGGGGAGCAGAAACGCGCGGTGGTCACCCAGGTCGTACCAGGCCGACGCGAGATCGATCTCCTCGGCCAAAGCAGCGGTGCAGAACAGCAGTGCGAACAAACAGGTCAGAGCTCTTTTCATGGACATCAGCATAAAGGACGCGTGCAAGACATGCCCGTTTCGCCCCCCGCTGTATTACAATCCGGGCATGAAGGATTTTCCTCGCCTATCGTGCGGCCTGCTTGCCGCGTTACTGCTCGCCGTTGTTATTTGTTTGCCCGCACAGGCAAAAGACAAGCCCGTGAAGGTCTATATCCTCTCGGGCCAGTCCAACATGGTGGGCATCGGCACGGTGAATACGTCTGGCACGCGCTGGGGCAAAGAATTCTCCAACCCCACCCTTTCGGTCTACGAGGGTGCCTACGACCCGGAGAAAGACTACGACAAGGCTAAGCCGACCAAGACCGTCGAACTGGAGAGCTTTGGAGGGGTCAAGCCCACGCCCTACCCTGGTGGCGGCGTACAGATCGTCCGCGGGACTGTGACGATGAAAGAGACCGGTGTCTACGAGTTCCGGCCCGGCTACGGCAGCAGTGAAAACTGCATCATGGTCGTCAACGGCACTGAAGCGCACCGCAAGGAGAATGGCGACAAGAATGCCAGGCGCACTTCGATCAAGATGGAAGGCGGCAAGGCCTACGACTTCAAGATCACCTACTTGAATAACGGTGCCAACGGCCTGGGCTGGTATGCCCGCAACGACTTCCCGGGCACGCTCAACACCGTCATCAAGCAACAGGGCAAGTACCCCGAACTGCTCGACGACACGGGCAACTGGGCGGTGCGCGATGACGTCTGGTACAAGGGCGTTGTCACAGCGACGGCCAACCAATGGCTGAGCGTTAATTGCGGCGCGGGTAGCGGCAAGGTCGGTCCGGAGCTTGGCTTTGGCTGGGCACTGGGCGATTACCACGACGAGCCCGTGCTGATCTTGAAAGCGAGCCAGGGCAACCGTTCACTGGCATGGGACTTTTTGCCGCCGGGCAGCGAGCGGTTTGAAGCCGAGGTCCAGACGCGCGAAGGGGAAATGAAGACGCACTTCATTGCCGGGTACAAGGATCGCCACGCGATGTGGGAAAAGGGCACAAACCCTGAGGACCCCAAGCACACCTGGTACGCGGGCAAGCAGTACGACGACTGCTTCAACGCGGCCAAGGATGTGTTGGCCAACTTCGATGCAAACTTCCCGATGTGGAAAGGCCGGGGCTACGAGATCGCCGGCTTCGTCTGGTGGCAGGGTCACAAAGACTCAGGCCACCCCGTGCACCGGACCAACTATCAGAAGAACCTGTCCCAACTGATCAAGACGCTGCGCAGCGAATTCAAAGCACCCAACGCCCCGTTCATCGTCGGGACCGTCGGCTTCGGCGGGTTCGATGGGATGAGCGACAATTTCAAAGAAATCGCCGAAGCGCAGCTCGCGGTCGACAGCAGCCGCAACCCGTTTGAAAAGAATGTCAAGACCCTCGAGACACGCGGTTTCTGGAAGAGTGCTGAAGAGTCGCCGAGGAATCAGGACTTTCACTACCACCAGAACGGCGAGGTCTACCTCAACGTTGGTCAGGCGTTTGGCAAGGGGATGATTGAGCTGTTGGAAGGCAAGTAAGCGCTACTTGCGATCAGGTCGATCCGACTTCGGTCCGTGATCGTCACGCTTGGGGCTATCGCCCTCTTCGCGTGGGCCGCGCGGTCCGGTGCTGGTCATGATCTCATTCATCTTTTCATCGATGAGTGCTTCGCTGTCGGCCTGAATATCGACCAGCTCTTTTTCTGCTGCCGCAAGCTTCGCCCGGATCTGCTTGATTTCGAGTTCTTTGAGCTTCAGTCGATGCTGGAAGAGCTGAGTAATATGCTCGCGGACCTTTGGCTTCAGTTCATCAACCTTGGCCTGGTCGTCCTGTTTCTGAGCCTGCTTCAATTCGCGGACCATCGGCAGCAGTTCACGCATCAGCAGAGACTGCTTCGTATGAAGCGCAAACTCTTCGGGCTTATTCTTCCGTGCATGCATCATGTCACGGATGCGCGGGAAACGTGACAAAGCCTTGGCTGCGGCTTCGGGGTCCTCCTTGACGAGTTTTTCAATACCTTTGATCCATGGCGGCGTAGCGTCGCCATGCATTGCACGAACCGTTTCGAGCGCCTCTTCAATTTGATCAACCGAAAGCGGCTCTCGCTTACCGGGGCGTTCACCACGTTCGCCATCGCGCGGATGTTCTCGATCGCCCGGACGGAAACGATCACCGGGCCGGTCGGGTCGGTCACCCCGTTCACGTTGGGACTCACGGTCGCGGTCAGGGCGTTCGCGCGGCCCGTCCCCGGGCTGGGCATGCATGCTTACTGTCAGCGTCAGTGCCAGCAGCGTCAGGATGGAGATGAGCTTGTTCATGGTTCGGTTTAACCTGGCTCAGGACTCAAAGTCATCAATGAACTGTTCGTAGGCATCCAGTTCTGCCCAGAGCGTATCACGCGTGATCGTCACATCCTCGAGACTGTCGGCTGCATCTTCAAGGACTTCTTCCAACGGTGAGGTTGTGCCCTCAAAATAGTCATCATCGGCGGCGTACTGGTCATCGGTCAACCAGTCGGGCAAGGTCGTGTCGGCTACAACGTCTTCAACGCTGGGGGTATCCGGTGTCTCAGCGATCGAGGTGCCGGTGTCCTCGGGGCCCTGATTGATGTAGTAAACACCGAGCCCCACAGCCAGAGCGATCGCGGCAGCCGCGGCATAACGGAAGGTCATCGGGCCGATGCGTGCGATCACGCCGGACTCATCTGCAAGCCCTGCAATCGGCACGCTGCCGGGTTGCATGTGCTGCCGCGTGGCCGAAAGGATGCGATGGCTCAATTGGTCGTTGGCTTCGGGAGCCATCGCTTCGTTGAGCAGCGAAAGCATCTTCGGGTCAGTCAGCGCGAGGATCTTGGCCTCGAGTTCTTCAGGCGTTTCATGAGCCAGTGCTTCATCGAGCAGGTCTTCATTGATGCCGGGGGTCGGGTTGTCTTCTGGGTTGAAGTTCATGGTGGTGCTCCGGGTGTTGCCGGGCGTGAGAGGATCAGGCGGTGTTCGGCTCGGGGTTCATCAGTTTCTTCAGCTTGCCGAGCGCACGGTGGCCTCGGGCGAGTACGGTGCCGAGGGGCTGGTCCAGGGTCTCGGCGATCTGGGCGAAGCTCAGACCCGCCGTGTGTCGCAGATGCAGAACTTCGCGGTCGGCCTCAGGCAGCGTTGCAATGGCCTGCTTGAGCAATTCGACCTGCTCGGCCCGGTCCAGCTGGTCCAGCGGAGCATCCGGCATGCTCGGACCGCCGGAGATCACACCCTGCTCGGCTGCAGCCCAGCCGCTGGCCTGCTCGTTGCTGCTGGCGGTGGCAGCGGGGCTCATGTCCATGGTCCTGGCCTGTCGGGCCCGCCGTCGCATCTCGTCCCGCAGCTTGTTCATGGCGATGCGGAACAGCCAGGGCTCAAATTTGCCCTGTTCGTTGTAGCCGGCGTTCTGGGTGAGTTTCTGGACCACTTTGACAAAGGTTTCCTGTGCTATTTCTTCTGCTAATTCCTTGTCCCGACACTGTTTATAGATCAGGCCGAAGACCCGCCCGCTGTACATGGACACCAGTTGTGCCCACGCCTGGCCGTCCCCAGCAGCCGCGGCCGTGAGGGTCTGGTCTAAGCTGCTGATTTGCTCGGCCATACTGCGTTCCTAAGAGCCAAACGCTGATCCCGATGGATTATTGCCTCGGCAACTGTATCCTGATCGGCTCATTATGCCTACCCCACTCGAGATCATGGCTGGTCAGGACCTGAACGACGCCTCCCGCGTCATGGACCTGCTTTATCAGACGGCAGAGCTGAACCGCAACGACCCCCGCCGCCAGAACTGCGTGATCAACCTGCCAAACGCCGGCCAGTTTCTGGTGACCGGCGACCTGCATGACAATACGCCCTTCCTTCAACGCATCGTCAAGCAGGCCAAGCTCGACGCATCGCCCGATCACCACCTGGTCCTGCACGAGATTATCCACGGGCCGACGCGGCTCAACGGCATGGACCTGTCTATCCGCACCCTTGCCCGGGCCTGTGCCCTCAAGGTCGCCTACCCCGAACAGGTCTGCTTTCTGCTCAGCAATCATGAGCTTGCCCAGCGCCGACAGGAGCACGTCTTCAAAGAAAGCGGCAGCGATATCGACGCGTTTAACGAGGGCCTCGAACACCTCTACGGTGATGCCGGCGTGCTCGTCCACGAAGCCTTTGATGCCTATGTCGACTCGCTTGCACTGGCAATCAAGTGCGGCAATGGGATCATGGTCGCGCACTCGCTGCCCGCACCACGCAAGATCGAGGTCTTTGATCAGTCTGTACTCAGCAGGCAACTCAATGACGCAGATTACAAATCAGACGGCGCCGCGACACTGATGGTTTGGGGCCGACACCAGAACCAAAAAATAGCGCAAAAACTGGCGGATGCATGGGACATCGATCTCTTCATCGTCGGTCACCAGAAGGCGGAGATGGGATGGGAAGAAAAAGCCCACAACATGCTGATCCTCGCCTCCGACCACAGCCACGGCGTGTGCCTGCCGATCGATCTGAGCAAGTCGTACACACGGGATACGTTGATCGAGAATGTCGTGCCGATCAACGGCATCCTGATGTAGGACTAAGATCGAATACGCGTATTGGAAGCAGAGACTGCATTTTCAAATACAGAACTTTCACACATTGAACTTTACGTGTACCTACAATAAAGATTAATCCAGCGAACTAACCAAGGAAAAAGACATGCCACGTATCCTCGCTACAAGTCTGGCTTTTATCGCGCTGTGCTGCTTCACTGCCTGCGAAGGCGGCTCCGGGCACGACGGTCACGACCACGGCGAAGGTGAACACAACGCCTTCTCAGAAGTTTCCAAGGCGATCTGTGTCCTGTCATCAACCAACAACGAAGACCTGCCGGGCGTCAGCGGCACCATCACGTTCACGCAGACCAAGTCGGGTGTGCTCGTCGAAGCAAACGTCACCGGACTGAAACCCGACAGCAAGCACGGCTTCCACGTCCACCAGTGGGGCAATATCTCTGCAGCCGACGGAACCGGGACCGGCGGGCACTACAACCCCGGCGGGGCAGAGCACGGCCTGCCCAGCGTGCACGATCACGACGGCGAAGCCCATGCGATGACCGGGGGCCACGCGGGTGATCTTGGCAACCTCGAATCAGACAGTGATGGAAACGCCATCTATAGCAAGACCTACGAGGACCTCTCGCTCACCAGCGACAAGGCCATCCTTGGCCGAGCCATCATCGTCCACCTCAATGAAGATGACGGCGGCCAGCCCACCGGCAACGCGGGCCCGCGCGTCGCTCAAGGCGTCATCGGGATTGCGAACCCCGAGTAAGCAACGATTCGATCAAGCGAACCAAAGCCCGGCGATCGCCATCGCCGGGCTTTATCGTTTAATCGTTGAGCGCCGCAGCGGTGAACTGCTTCGCATCCTTCTCCTGATCCCACTTTTCACTGGGCCCAAAGCGTTTTTCGTAACCCCGCCAGAGCTCGAACCAGTACGCAAGGAACGCGTACGGGTCGTATTGGCCGTAGTGCTTCTCGATCCGCTTATGCAGCTTGCTGGGGTCCTTCGGCCGCTTGACGTCGTAGGTCTTGCAATAGTGCCGGTAAGTCTCGGTGTCGATCGCCAGGCGGTCATAGTAACCCAACAACATGCAGACGTTCGCCGCGGCATAGGGCCCGATGCCATTGAGCTTGAGGAGCGCGCCATAGACTTCTTCACTGCTGCGTCCTTCGTGCTCGAACCACGCGAGGTCGAGTGAACCATCGACCACGTCGCGCCCGAGCTGAGCAATGCGCCCCGCGCGGTAGCCGACCTTGCATCGGTCTTTGAGCCGCTGTTCGCCGAAATCAGCAACCTGCTCCGGTGTCGGGAACGCACCATAGCCAACATGTTCGACGAGCAGGCGGTTCATGTTGACTGTGTTCGGCCAGGTCACGTTGCAACTCGTGATCGTCTTGACGATGTCCTCGAAGAGATCCGCGCCACGAAACAGCCGGCTGAACCCTCGGCGTTTCGCCGATCGGTGCAGTTTGTACCAGGGCTTCACATCTTCATCGATCCGTAGCATGCGGACACACTGTGCTTTGATGTGTCGTTGGTCTTCGCGCCCAAGCGTGCGATCACAGTGGATCGTGATGGGCTTACCCGCACTGGATTGCGTCACCCGGGCATGGACCTTGCGCTGCCTGGTGTCTCGCAGCACCCGATGCAACTGCTGTTTGTCCCGGTCCCATCGCGAGGGTGCAAGCAGGAAGTGACCATAGGAACAGACGGCTTTAAAAAGCTCAAAATCCCGGGGGACCTGCACCGTTAAGCGTGACGGCATCGCTTACTCGTACTTCCACTTCATGATCCAAGGATCATTCGTCCGCTTCTGCATCGCCTTAAGCTTTTCCTTCATCTCCTCAAGTTCCTCAAGATGGAACGGGCTCTTGGCGAGGTTCTTACCCTCATTCGAATCGTCATTGAGATCAAAGAGTTCGAACTCAGGCCGATTAACATAGCCACCCACCGTCCATGCACCGTAGGACGCGTCATCGCCCTTGGCTAACTGGGCCTGCCAGGTCTTCGATGCCCAGAGATCCGATGCGAAGGGGTAGTCCTGCTGGTGCGCGATATTCCAGATGAGCTTGTAGTCGCGGTTCTGTACAACACGCATCGGGTAGTACATCTGGATCTCGTGGAAGGTGTGTGACGCACCGATTTCGTCCCAGCCCTCGGCCATCTCCTGATCAAGGGTGCCGAGAAACGATCGGCCGTGCATCACACCTGGCTTCAGGTCTCGGTTGTTTTGATTGTTCAGTCGGATCGGCTCCATCTTCTTGAGCAGGTCCTGTTTAACCTTCCCGTCCGCATCGAGCGCACCTGCGAAATCAAGGATGGTCGGTGTGAGATCGATCCAACTGATCATCGCGTCCGACTTTACGCCACGCTTCTCGTTGTAAGGGTTGCGTACTAAAAGCGGTGACCGCAGCCCGCCGTCATACACGGTTGTTTTTGCGCCAGCGAAGGCCATGCCGTGGTCGGCGATGTACAGCACCAGCGTATCGTCCCACCGCCCCGCTTCTTTGAGGATCTCGACCAGCTTGCCGATCCCCTGGTCAATGCGCGACTGAGACTGGTAGTACTGGGCGAGCTCGGATCGGCATTCGGGCGTATCGGGCAAGAAGCCGGGCACAGGGACCTCATCCGGATCATAAATAACTTCCTTGATGCCTTTAAAGGACCGCCCCGGCGCGGGGTTGCCGAATCGGTCAGGCTGGTTGGGAAGTTCATTGGCCCAGCCCCCGCCGCGGTGCGGATCCGACGTGGCCATGTAGAGAAAGAACGGCTTGTCGCTGTCGGACTCAATCACCGACCGACTGGCCTCTGCCATCGCAAACACGTTGCGGGCATTACCCTTCAGGTATTCGTCAAACGCGTAGACCTCTTGGGGTGCGACGTGATACTTGCCGATCTGAGCGGTGCGGTATCCCGCCGCACTCAGTATTCGTGGCAGCGAGAGCACGTTGTCATAGCTCTGAAACTTGTGAAAGTGGTGGACGTGGCCGTACTGCCCGTTCGCGTGATTGTGCAGGCCGGTCAGGATGACTGAGCGACTGGCGGAGCAGGAGGCGGTCGTCGCAAAGGCATGGCGGAACATGGTGCCGTCAGCGGCGATCGCGTCAAGGTTAGGCGTTTGGGCGATCGGGTCGCCGTAACAGCCGAGGGTCTGACTCTGATCGTCGGCAACAATCAGGACAACGTTGCGCGGCGCGGAGAACGCAGGCCCTGCCAAACACAGCGCGCAACACACAACCATCATCACATTCTTCAGCCGGGTCATTGATTGACTCCTCGTGCTATCGCCTGAAGTTCGCCACTTCTTCGCGTGTGGGCGGCAGGCGTTTATCCAACGGAAACAGGCGGTCTGCAATCAGCTTGCACAAGCGGTCGCCGAGATGGCGGTACAGGTCGTAGTTATCTTCAACGCCTTGCTTCAATTCGTCTGCGGTCGTACCCGTTGCCTCGATCCACTTGCCGTTGTGATCGATGATGTCCAGGCAACGCTGCTTAGTCCATTCGAAGTGGTACTGGAAGCCATACGTCGTCATGCCGACTTTGAATGCCTGGACCTTACAGCCCTTTGATGAAACAAGCGGCGCGGGCGTGCCGCCAGGCGGAGGCGTCGTGACCTCGCAGCCATGGGCGTGCATCATCATGTGATTCCAAGGCAACCCCGTGAGGATGGGATCGGTACTGCCAAAGAACGAAAGCGTTGTCTCGGCCATGCCAAGCTCGGGCGTCTCCATCCGCGACACCTCCCCGCCCAGTGCTGCCGCGATCAGCTGAGAACCCAGGCAGACCCCCAGCACAGGGATGCCGCGCTCGTGGGCCTCCTTGATCATCGCCATCTCGCCAGCCATCCATGCGTGCTGATCAACCTGATCGGTGTCCTGAGGTCCGCCCATGGAGATTACGCCGTCAACATTGTCCAAGTCCGGCGGAAGCTCGTCCCCCTTATGCAGCAAGCGCACGTCCAACTTGTGCCCGTGTTCGGAGAGGGTCTCGCCCAGTCGCTGAGAGGAGTCCAGATCGTCGTGTTCAAAGATGAGGATTGCCATGCCTGTAAGAATAGCCAAGCCCGCACCTTGCCGCAGGCACGATGGGCGGGTCCGAGCGCTCACCAGCCTATTCCTGTCGAAATCTTCGCATGAACGCCGATATCCAAGAGGCATGGAACGCAAAACCCATCTGGTCGTGATGAATAACGGGGGGATCCGCTCGCTGGTCGCGACCACCCTACTGCTCACCGATGAGCCCGCCCCTCGGATCACCATCGTCCATATCGACGACGGGCGGGACACCCGGATGACCCGCCGCAATTACATGCGCAAGCAGGCCCTGACCCTGAAGATCAGCCGCGTCACCGAACTGGGGGTCCCCCACCTCTTCGGCCACGGCCACGGGCGAGCCCCGGACGGCGGGCCCTTGGGTCAACTCACCCGGCCGCAACTGCTGCTCGCCGCCATCGCCGAAGCCCGCTTCCAGCAGGCCGAGGCTGTGATCTGGCCTGTCTCCGTCGATGGCGATGCAACCCAAGGCGCCCAACTCACCGAACAGGCCCTGCTCTGCGAACACCTCGCACTCAACGAAGCCGAGTCCACCCCGCGCATCGAGACCCCTCTGGCAGAGATGACCGATCAGCAGGTCATCGAACTCGGCGGCCAACTCGGCTGCGACTTCTCTTTAGCCTGGTCATGTGCCCGGCCAAGCGAGAAGCCGTGCATGGCCTGTGCGGGATGCCGACGTCGATCACAAGCGTTCGAGAAAGCAGGGGTGATTGATCCGCTGCTCGAACCCGTGGGCGCGGGCCGCTGACAAATCTAACTTCGGACTTGAGCAATGGCGAAGCGCTAAGAGCGCGTTGACTTCAGCCACTTCTGCAACCCCGCCGCCGTCATGCAGTTGATGACATCGTTCTTGGTCGCACCCGCACGACGAGCGGTCAAAACGCCGTAGGGCAACTGGCTCAGGTCACCTTCGCCGTGAGCGTCGGTATTGATCGCGAGCTTGACGCCATACTCGAGCGCAAGCCGGGCGTGCGTATCGCGGAGGTCGAGGCGCCAGTGGTTTGCATTGATTTCCAAGGCGATGCCACGATCAGCGGCAGCCTTGACCAGCGCTTCAATATCAGGGCTCAGGCCCTCGCGGCGGAGAACCAACCGACCCGTCGGGTGGCCGATCATGGTGACATACGGGTTTTCGATCGCCTTGAGCAGGCGCGCGGTCGCCTTCTTGGGCTCCTGGCTCAGCGCGGCATGTGGTGAAGCGACAACAACGTCCAACTCAGCGAGCAATTCATCCGGGTAGTCCATCTTCCCATCGCTAAGGATGTCCACCTCGCTGCCGGCCAAGACCGTGATCTTACCCTTCAGCTTCTTCGCAACCGCACGCACCGCCTCGATGTGCTGGACCAGCCGCTTCTCGTCCAAGCCGTTGGCCTGGAACTGGCTCTTGCTGTGATCGGTAATTGCGACGGTGTGATGCCCACGAGCCGCCATCGCGAGCGCGTTCTCTTCGATCGACCACTTGCCATCTGATGCGGTGGTGTGCGTGTGAAGGTCGGCCTTGATGTCCTTGAACTCAATGAGCTTGGGCAGGTCATCCTGCTCAGCAAGCACAAGCTCGCCACGATCTTCGCGAAGTTCGGGAGCGATGTAGGCAAGGCCGAGCTTCTTGTAGATCGCTTCCTCAGTCTTTGTTTCGATCTGCTTGGTCTTATCGTCCTTGTCGGCCAAGGCGTACTCATTGAGCGTGTAGCCCATCGATTGAGCACGCTCGCGGACCTTGACGTTGTGTTCCTTGCTGCCGGTGAAATACATCAGCGCCGCACCGTAATGTTTCGGATCGACCACGCGGAGGTCAACCTGGATATTGCGGTGCTCGTCGTCGCAGCGGACGGAAGACTTTGTTTCGCCATGCCCGAGCACTTCCTCGACCATGGGCAGGTTGACGAAGACATCCATGATCCCGGGTGCCTCTTTTTCTTTCGCCGCAACGAGCAGGTCGATGTCGCCGATGGTTTCCTTGCCCCGTCGCAGTGAGCCGGCGTACTCGATCTTTTCAACGCCCTTGATGGCCCCTAGCTCTTCGATCATCGCCAGTGCCAACGGCAGTGCGTAGCCCAGATGCGTTCGCCCACCTGCCTTCTCCGCGAACGCAATGGATTGCTGCAGCTTCTCCAGCTTCTTCTTGCCAAAGCCCTTGAGCGATTCGAGCGAGCCATCTTCGATCTTGGCTTTCAATTCCTCAATCGACTCGACCCCGCCATCGTGCCAGAGCTGGGCGACGCCCTTGGGGCCGAGCCCGGGGATATCGAGCATGTGCAGCACCCCGGCTGGGACCGCATCGATCATGTCCTGATGCTCGAGGACCTGCCCGGTCCGCAGGAACTCTTCGATCTTCTGCGCGATCCCCTTGCCAATGCCCTCAACCTGAAGGAGGTCCTCAGGGGGCACGACGGCAACATCCTTGACAAAGTCCTTGAGGACACGGGCCCCTTTCTGGAAGGCGATGGTCTTGAACCGGTTGCCGCCGGTGACCTGGTTCACATCCGCCATTTGCTGGAAGATCATCGCGAGTTGGGCGTTGTTGCTTGCCATAGGCGCAATCATAGCTCGACTGAAACGGTTGAACCGCCTGCCGCTACAATCCCTGCACTATGAACATCAAACTCCTCGAAAAACTGTGCCTGACCGCTGGCGTCCCCGGGCGTGAGTACCGCATCACCGAGCTGATCAAGAAAGAGATCAAGGGTCTCTTCGACTCGGTCACCGTCGACCCCATGGGGTCGATCATCGCGGTGAAAAAACCCACCGCTGGCAGGACGAGCAAGAAGAGCACGAAGAAAAAGATAACCCGCAGCAGCGCCCCGAAGAAGGTCATGCTCGCGGCCCACATGGACCAGATCGGTTTTCTGGTCACGCACATCGACGACAAGGGCTTTATCTACGTCAACCCCGTCGGCGGTTTCGACACCCGCAACCTCTTCGCCCGCGGCGTCACCATCTGCCCGGACCTGAAGAACCCCAAGAAAGACATCACCGGCATCATGAACCCCTCGGGTCGGCCGGTGCACATCGCCCCGCCGGAAGAACGCAAGAAGATCCCCGAGGTGCGTGAGTTCATCATCGACACCGGCATGACCAAGAAGGAAGTCGACAAGAAGGTCAAGCTAGGCGACATGGTTGTCATCAACGCGCCGGTCTACCAGCTCGGCGAGTACATGGTCAGCCAGGCCATGGACAACCGCATCGCGTGCTGGGTCGCCATTGAAGCGATTAAGAAACTCAAGAGCCACGATTGCGAGATCCACTGCGTCTTCACCGTGCAGGAAGAAGTCGGGCTGCGGGGTGCCGTTGCTTCGACCCATACGATTCAACCGGACATCGGCATTGGCATCGACATCACCTTGGCCTGCGACACACCCGGCGTGCCCGCGATCGATCACGTCACCAAGCTCGGCGACGGCGCCGCGATCGTCGTGATGGACTCATCCGTCATCGGTGATTACGAGATGGTCGAGACCTTCGAAGCTTTGGCCAAGAAGAACAAGATCAAATCTCAGCGTGCGATTATGGCACGAGGCGGCACCGACACCGGCGGCATGCAACGCACCGCTGGCGGCTGCAAGGCGATGACCTTGGGTGTCCCTGGCCGCTACGTCCACACCGTCACCGAGATGTGCCACAAGGGCGACCTTGAGGCATGCCGTGATTTGCTGGCGAAGTATCTTGAGAGCGTGAAGTAAGTACGACTAAGAAGTCTTCAAGAAAAAGCCCACGTCGTCACGGCGTGGGCTTTTTAAATTTGGATTGCAAGCGATTTTACATCTCGCAATAGTCTTCCATCGGCGGGCAGGTGTAGATGAGGTTGCGGTCGCCGTGGGCTGGTTACAACTTAAGCGAGGAATCGCCCCTACCGTTTGCTAGATTAGCCTTACGACTTCAGCTTCCGTCTTAGGAATAGGCTTGTTTCCAGCCAGGACTGTGGTTGCTAGATCCAGAAGTTTCTGATTAGCAGGAAAATCTGGCTCTAATTGGTTCAAGCGTTTGAATGTATCACTGCGTTTTCTAGCTCTCCAGCCATCAAATATGAAAGTCCAAGGTTCGATTGTATTCTTGGTTCATGAGGATGGTGCTGAGCTGCGACCTCTAAAGCGGTAGCAGCCTCTTTGTGCATCTGGAGGCGACCAAGTGCCGCGCCAGTCTCAATCGCTAAGATCAGGTTATCTGGTTCAAGCTGGTTCGCTTTCTTTAGCCACTCCAAGCTTGATTCATGATTTCCAAGGCGGTCCTCAATCTTTGCAATAAAGAGCAGTGGAGCTCCATTGGCTGGTTCAAGCTTAGATGCATTATGAAAATGAGTTTTTGCTTTGCGCAGCTTTCGTCGCTCAAAGAATCCTGGATTGTCCAACTGCTGTTTATCAAGTTGGATACAGCCCTTGATTAGTTTCATCCCTGTTTGGAACGCAGACATGTAAGCATTACTTGGTTGATTGTCTAGAGACATATTGGTTTTCTGAGAATTAATAATAAACCGAATGAATGTATTACTACATCTCGCAGTAGTCCTCCATCGGCGGGCAGGTGCAGATGAGGTTGCGGTCGCCATGGGCGTTGTCGATGCGCCCGACACGGGGCCAGTACTTGTGCTCACGCAGGTAAGGCAACGGGTAAGCCGCCTCTTCGCGTGTGTACGAGTGGGACCACTCGCTGGCGAGCAGGCTCTTTGCGGTGTGTGGCGCGTTATGCAGCGGGTTATCGTCAGCGGGCCAATCACCCTTCTCGACCTTTGCGATCTCGGCACGGATCTGGATCATCGCATCGCAGAAGCGGTCGAGTTCTTCCTTGGACTCCGACTCGGTTGGCTCGAACATGAGCGTGCCCGCGACGGGCCAGGACATGGTCGGCGCGTGGAAGCCGAAGTCCATGAGTCGCTTGGCGAAGTCGTCGATCGTGACACCCGACTCCTGTGTCTTGCGGACGTCGAGGATGAACTCGTGTGCACAGGTGTTGTTGTGGCCGGTGTAGAGGACGGGGTAGTGATCCTTGAGCCGGGCGGCCATGTAGTTCGCGTTGATGATGGCGGCCTTGGTCGCGGCGGTCAGGCCCTTTGCCCCCATCATCGCGATGTACATCCACGAAATGGGCAGGATGGCCGGGCTGCCATAAGGGGCCGCGGAAATCGTGCCGAGTGGATCGCGTCCGCCACAACTCGGATCGATGGGGTGCGACGGGAGGTACGGTGCGAGGTCTTCGGTGCAGCAGATCGGTCCCATGCCCGGGC
>JBMZAP010000004.1:0-49385 GCA_049611445.1 Phycisphaeraceae bacterium
GTCTCATCACAAATCCCTTTCACTAGATGCGCAACAAACAATAGCTTGTTCGCAACAGGGTGTGTAAACAGCCGGCACGTCTGTCACGAAATGAAAAACCCCGACACGAAATGCATCGGGGCTTGTCGATTGATCTGTAGTTTGGCGTTACACCAGCAATCCGACCGGGTTCTCCAGCAGGCTGCGGAGGGTGGTGAGGTACTCGGCGGCACTGGCACCGTCGATGACGCGGTGGTCGCCGGAGAGCGTGGCGTTCATCTCGTGGCCGATGACGATCTTCTTCTCGCCGTAGACATCGCGGACGACGGGCTTTTCGATGGCGGCGCCGACAGCGACGATGGCGGCGTTGGGCGGGTTGACGATCGCGTTGAACTGAGTGACGCCGTACTGCGGCATGCCCAAGTTGGAGATCGTGATGGTCGAGTCGGACATCTGCTCGGGCGACAGGCCACGCCCACGTGCGGCCGCGGCGAGTTCTTTCACTTCGCCAGAGATCTGCATCATGGATTTGTTCTGTACGTCGCGGCAGACCGCGACGACGAGCCCGCCGCCACGCTCTTCGGGCAGGCTGATGGCGGTGCCGACGTTGACCGTGCCGTGCTGGACGATGGTGTCGCCCATCCAAGAGCTGTTGATGACCGGGTGCTGGGTCGCAGCGACGGCGACCGCGCGGGTGATGAAGTCGTTCACGCTGAGCTTGATGCCCTGCGAGCTGAGTCGCTGGTTCAGCGTGGCCCGCATCTCCATGAGCGGGTCCATGTTGATGGCAACGGAGACCTGGAAGTGCGGGACGCTGGTCTTGGACTCGACCAGGCGCTTGGCGATGGTCTTTCGCATGCCCGGGACCTGGGTCGTCTTGGATTCCAGCGCGATGGCGGTGGGGGCGGCCATTGCAGCGCCACCACCGGCGGAGGGTCGTGCGGTGCCGTCTTGTGCGGCCTTGAGCACATCGCGCTTGATGATGCGGCCGTCGGGCCCGGTGCCGGCAATCTTGTTGACATCCAGCCCGTGCTCGTCGGCAAGCTTGCGTGCAAGCGGGCTGATCTTGATGTTGCCTCCGGCAGGGGGTGGGGTGGCCGCAGCGGGCGCGGGCGTCGGTGCGGGTGCTGCGGGTTTCACCGGTTCCGGCGCGGGTGCAGCGGGTTCGGGTGTGGCTTGTGCCTCAGGCGCTTCTTTAGGCTCTTCCTTGGCCGGTGCGGCGTCGGGGATCTCGGTGGCGGCGGCGTCTTCGACGGATTCGCCGTCCTCAGCGAGGACAAGGATGACCTGGCCTACGGGGACGGTCGCGCCTTCGTCCAGCACGAGTTTGGCGACGGTGCCATCGTCGAAGGCCTGCAGTTCCATCGTTGCCTTGTCGGTCTCGACGTCGGCCAGGTGATCACCAGCGGAGACGGCATCGCCGACCTTTACGGCCCACTTGATCAGGGTGCCTTCTTCCATCGTGTCTGAGAGCTTGGGCATTTCAACGGTTACGGCCATGGGTACGTCTCCTTGGGTAGAGAATGGTGTGGTGCGTCATTCCGGATGCGGGTGCGAGCGTTGACAGGCGTCGCGACGCGGGGCTCAATTGTAGGTCGAACCATGGGTACATGTCCCAGACGTAATAAAAAACGAGCCCAGCCGTTTGGCTGAACTCGCTTAGAAACGATCGATTCAGGTTGTCTTACTTGCGTCGGCGTCGGAGGCCGGCGATACCAGCGAGGGCAACGCCTGCCAGGGCGGCCGTCGGGCTCGGTGCGGAGACAACGTTGGACTCCTTGGAGCCGCCATCGTTATCGACGGGCTCGATCAGCTGGACAAAGCTGTTCGCCTGGACGAGGAGCAGCTCTTCTTCGCGTTGGTCAGCTTCACCCCAGCCTGCGGCCTGTTCATCTTCGGTCAGGCCCTGCATCTTGATAGCTACGCCGTAACCATCCGTGCCAAGCATGTTTCCGAGGTCAGTAACCGACAGGACGTCACTCATGAAGGAGAAGACCTGCTGCTGACCTTCCTTGATGCCGTCGTTAATGTCGTCGTAAATGAAGTCTTTGTAGCCCCTACCGACCCACTGGCGCGAAATGTATTGATTAACGGTGTGGGATTCCTTGCTGTCGGTCCAGTCGAGGATCTGAGGATCAAGCGTGCTGGATACGAGGCTGGCGGGTCCAGAAGACATGCCGCTGCTCGAGAGCATGTTGTCCCAGTCGATTTCGAAGTAGACGCCGGTCACGATGCCCATGAGTGAGCTGTTGGTGACGACGAAGTCGTAGTCGTAGCCTGGGACGGTCGACTGCTGAATGGTCAGCGTGACGTCGACGCCGGGGTTGGTGACGCCTGACACCATGCTGAATGGTGCGGTGCCTGCGGAGGCCGCGGTCGTTGCGGCTAGCAGACCGGCGGCGGTCAGTGCCTTGAGTGCTTTGAGTTCCATGATCGTTTCCTTTGATCGGGGTACGTGCTCATTGCCACCAACATTGGCGGCATAGATCAAGCGTGCCACGTATACGATTCAGAGCAAACACCATGCAAATAAAATTTGGAAGAAAAAACAGGAGATCTTGGTGGAAACAAGCCCCAGGATGCTTTAAATCGCGATTTATTGCTGATTCTGACGGTATTCCGTGCAGCCCATTTCTGGCTCATAATCGGCACAGATTGCCCATCTTCACGCTATCAGCCTCAGGCACAGCCGTAACGGAACCGACGCGCCATTACGCATGACCATCTACCTGTAAAAAAGCCCCATTCGAAAGGAATGGGGCTTTCTGAATAACAGGATGTTGTTGCAGGTCTCAGGCGTTGTATGTCACGCTGCGGACCGCATCGACGATCTTTTTTGCGTTGGGGAGCATGTCCTGCTCACGCTGGCGGTTGTACGGTGCAGGGATATCGTCGTTGTGGACGCGGATGACCTGATTGTCCAGATCGTCGAAGCATTGCTCGTAGATCTGGCTGGCGACCTCTGCCCCGACCGAGGCGAATGGCCAGGACTGGTCGACCACCACGGCGTATCCGGTTCGGCGGACGCTGCCTGCAATGGTTTCGATGTCCAGCGGTCGGTATGTGCGGACATCGACAACTTCCACATCGATGCCTTCCTCTTCAAGCGCCTCTGCCGCTTCGAGTGCGAAGTGCACGGGGCGGCCGGCGGTGACGATCGTGCAGTCGGTGCCGGGCTTCTTGATGTCGGCCTTGCCGAGTTCGATGACGAAGTCCTTGTCGTTCTCAGGCGGGGCCCATTTGTTGCCGTGCAGGTAACGCGAGTAGTCCTTGTCGCCGTGCAGGCCCATCCCGAGCATGCGCTCGGATTCAAGATTAAAGAACGGGTCGGGGTCACGGATGCCGGCCTTTAGCAGGCCCTTCGCGTCGCGCGGGGTCGAGGGCACCGCGAGTTTCAGGCCGGGGACGTGGCTGAACAGGGACTCGACGCACCAGGAGTGGGTCGATCCGAGTTGGCCGCCGGCGCCGTTGTTGCCGCGGAACACAGCCGGGCAGCCGAACTGGCCGCCGGACATGTAAAGCATCTTGGGTGCGTTGTTGATGATCTGGTCGGCTGCGACGAGGCAGAAGGACCAACTCATGAATTCGATGATCGGGCGCAGGCCGTACATCGCAGCGCCAACGCCCAGTCCCGCAAAGCCGGTCTCGCTGATGGGCGAGTCCACGATGCGCTTGGGGCCGAACTCGTCGAGCATGCCCTGGCTGACCTTGTAGGCGCCGTTGTACTCACCGACTTCTTCGCCCATGAGGAAGATGCGCTCGTCGATGCGCATTTCTTCTTCCATCGCTTCGCGGAGTGCTTCGCGGTACTGGATTGTTCGGCCGTTGGATGAAACCATGGTTCTGGATCTTGATTTTGAGGTTTGTTTTGGAAACGCGGCTTATTCGCCGTTGTTTTCGTTGGTCACGATGTTCGGCAGGCCGCCTTTGACGTATTTGCCAAACGGGTTGGCATAGACGTCAGTGTGCATCTCTTCCACAGGCATTTCAGGGGCGTTTTCAGCGTGAGTGACCGCGTCCTTGCTGACGTCCTTGGCCTTTTTGTCCAGTTCATTGCACTGGTCCTGCGTGGCCTTGCCCTGCTCGATGAGCTGGTTGACCAGGATGTTGATGGGGTCGCGTTCCTTGTACTCGCCGACCTCGTCCTTGGTGCGGTACTTCTGGGGGTCGGACATCGAGTGGCCCTGATAGCGGTAGGTCTTGACGTTGATGAACGCCGGGCCGGGGTTGGAGCCTTCGCGGGAATAGGCGATCTGGTCCCAGTCGCCACGCTTCCACTGCGGGTTCTGGGCGTTGCGGGTCATGGCGACCTGCTCGGAGAAGCAGTCGTAGACATCCAGCACATCCAGGCCATCGCACTCGGCGTAACGCATGCCGAAGGCCTCGGCCTTGGCGGACAGATCGTTGGCCATCGCAGTGCCGCGGCTGATATGCGTACCCATTGAGTAGTTGTTGTTTTCGAGGACGAAGATGACCGGCAGGTTCCAGATCGCTGCCAGGTTCATCGACTCGAAGAAACCACCCTGGTTCAGGGCTCCGTCGCCGAGGTAGCAGAGGGTGACGTTGTCTTTACCTTCGTACTGCGAGGAGAATGCCAGGCCGGTCCCGAGCGGGCACTGTCCGCCGACGATGGCGTGGCCGCCATACATGTGTCGGTCACGGTCGAACATGTGCATGGAGCCGCCCTTGCCCTTGGCGCAGCCGGTGATCTTGCCGTACATCTCGGCCATGCAGTAGTTGGGGTGCATGCCGCGGGCCAGGGCAAAGCCGTGGTCGCGGTAGGCACCGACGATGGGGTCGTCGTCCTTGAGTGCGGAGATGGAGCCGACAGCTGAGGCTTCCTGTCCGATGTAGATGTGGCAGAAGCCGCCGATCTTGGCCTGTTGATAGGCCTGCATCGTCTTCTCTTCGAAGCGACGGATCAGCATCATGTCGTAAAGCATCTTGACGAGCTGGTCGTCGGAGAGCTGGTCAGAGGGTCGGCCGCCCTTGGCTACATCGGAGGGGCTGGCATTGGTCGCGGTCATAGGGTCACCTCGGGGTCGCGGTGGGGGCGCGGCACCGGCGGTCGCCGGGGGCTGCATCATCCTTCGGGGGCTGATCGATCCTGTGGGATCTGGCCATGCAGCGCTTAAATGCCTGCTCGGCACGAGAAACATTACCCGTCCAGAGCACTTTAGTGTAGATCGGCTAGCAGGGCCCAGCAAGTAAGAGCGGATCAGCCTGACCCGGGAAGATCCTGCCTCAACGTCCCCGATAACCCGCCCGAAAGCCTCTCACTTTCGTTAAACTCCTCCTGTCCAAACAGGAGCCCACGCTTGTCCCCGGCTTGTCACGCCCTCATCCGGCTGTCCATCTTGACCCTGAGCCTGCTCATCACCCAATTCGCGGTGGGGTCAGCCTATGCACAGGCGATTGATCCGGAGGGGCGATTGATCCGCGATGTCCGTATCGAGGGCCTGGACAAGACCCCGCCCCAGCTGGTGAAGAACACCCTCCGCACGGCCGTGGGCAAGTCCTACCGTCAGGACAGGGTCAACGACGACATCCGCCGGCTGACTTTCCTGGGTCGCTTTGACACCGTCGTCGCCAAGGTCGAGGACAACGGCGACGGCTCGATCGACGTGATTTTCGCAGTGACCGAGCAGTCCAGCCTGCTGGCGATGCGTTTCGTTGGGGCCAAGCGTTTCAACAATGAGGAACTGCTCACGCTGGTGCTGCTTCGTCCCGGCGACCCGATCGACAAGTCGCTGATTGATCGTGGTACGCGTGCGATCGAGTTGGCTTATGGCGAGAAGGGCCACTTCGCCGCCTCGGTTTCTTATGACGAGAAGGCACTGGAAGAAAAACAGGAACTGATCTACACGATCACGGAAGGGCCCCGTGTCCGCGTGGCCGAGCTGCGTTACGAGGGCAATGATGTCTTCGAGGATGAGCAGCTTGCCAGCAAGGTCGGGCAGGAGACGTATCTCTGGCCGTTCCTTTCGGGGTACATGGATCGCACGCAATTGGATATCGATGTCGCGGCGATTCGGAAGTATTACCAGGACCGTGGTTATCTCAACGCACAGGTCGGGCGACGCATTGACCTTTCGCCACGCCAGAATCGCGCGATCGTGACGTTTGAAGTCAATGAAGGCCAGCAGCACACCGTCCGCGACATCAAGGTGCGTTTTACTGAAGACGGTGCACCGACCAACGACCAGCTGATGTCCGAAGAGCAGATCCGCATGGTGCTGAGCCTGGTCAAGGGCGGGGTCTACAGCGACGACCGACTGGCCGACTCACAGGAAGCGGTGCGGTTCTGGTACGGCGAGATCGGCTTCATCAACACCCGGGTCAAGATCAACCGCGTGTTCGACCCCAATCAGCCCAAGGTCGATGTGATTGTTGAGATCGAGGAGGGCACAGGCCCAACGGTCGTAGACGACATCGTGATCATCGGGCTGACAAGGACTGATCAGAAGGTGCTGCTGCGTCGGGTGCGTGGGCTGGAGCCCGGCCGACCGGTCAATCTCAGAGGACTGGAAGACACCCGCCGATTGGTCCGCGAGAGTAGATGGTTTTCCAGCGGCACGATTACCGCATTGGGCAATGAGGACGATCTCTACCGCAGTTTCCTCATCGAGGCGGATGAAAAGAACACCGGTTCGTTCAGCATCGGTGCGGGTCTAAGCTCGGACTCGGGCGTCTTCGGTGCGATCTCTTTGGAGCAGCGCAACTTCGATATCAACGACTGGCCGGAGAGCATGGACGAGTTCCTTGCTCAACGGGCGTTCCTTGGGGCAGGCCAGACCTTTAATATCACCCTCGCGCCGGGCAACGACATCAGCAACTACTCGATCGGCTTCCGCGAGCCCTACCTGTTTGAATCCAACTACTTCTTCGATATCAACCTCTCGGCCTTTCAGGCGGTCCGCGAGGACTTTGACGAAGGCCGGATCGGTGCTCGCACCAGCTTCGGTCGTCGCCTGGGTGATATCTGGACCGGATCAGTTTCGTTCCGCTTTGAGCAGATCGATATCAGCGCGATCGAGCCTGACGCGCCAACCGATGTTTTCGCCGTGGCAGGTGAAAGCAGCCTGAGTTCTGTTGGTTTCAGTCTGACACGCTCGACGACCGACTCGAACATTACGCCGAGCCGCGGCTCACGCTTGATCCTTGGCCTCAATCAGTATGGTGCAATGGGCGGCGACTACGACTTCACGCGCTTCACCGCCGGGTACAGCCAGTTCTGGACCCTTGACGAAGACTTCCTGGGACGCAAGACGATCCTCTCGCTCAAACTCGACACCGGCTACATCCCGCAGGATGGCGATGATGTGCCTTTGTTCGAACGCTTTTACTCAGGCGGGCGTGATTTCCGTGGCTTTGCATTCCGTGGTGTCGGCCCGCGTGGTATTCGTAACGATACCTTGCTCGTCGGTGACGACCCGGTCGGCGGCCGCTTCCAGTTCGTGAGTCGGCTGCAGTACGAGTTCCCCATCTACTCTCAATTCATCCGCTGGGCCGTCTTCACCGACCAAGGCACGGTGCAGGATGACCTCGGCTTTGACGAGTGGCGTGTGACGGTGGGTACGGGCCTTCGGCTCAAGCTGCCATTCTTCGGCCAGGCGCCGATCGCCGTCGATTTCGGTATCCCGGTCCTGGAAGAAGAGGGTGACGAAACGCAGATCCTCAGCTTCAGCATCGAGTTGCCCTTCAACTGATATCCCTAAGACGCTCCGGGTAAGCCGTATTTCGGATGTTAGAAATCGCTTGGCCGGCCAATGTGGCTGGCTTGGAACGTTATTATTGCTCATCCGTTTTTTACATCCGCGAGCGAATTTTTCCAGATGAGCACTCTCCGCAGACAGGAACCGATTGGCAAAGGCCTCAAACGCATCGCTTGCGGACAGGTTGAATCGGCGATCCGATGCCTGACGCGTCAGGCCGGGCAGGCCGTCGGCGCTGAAGAGGCGATTGATCAGGCCCAGGCCGTGCTGTCGCTGATTGAGCCGGAGCTTCCTCGTCAGGCGGTCCGTAAGGAGCGTGGGATCCTGGCTCGTCTTTCTGCCGGGCTTTCGGAGATGACTGAGCCTGAACGTCTGCTCCAGCAGCTTGAACGTGAGTACAAGAAGACGCCCTCAGAGGCAGAGCTGGCCAGCGCAGTCAAGTCATTGCGAAAGCGATGGTCATCGAAGGGCCGTTCATCGACGGCATTGAGTTCCAAGGCGGGCAACTTCAACCCGATGATCTACCGCCTTGTTGCGGACATGGCCGAGCTGCGCGGGCATCTGGATCACTGGTCGGTCGAAGAGGTCGCTGACGATGCCCCGCCGCGCGGGCTGCGTCGAACCTACACCAAGGCCCGCCGGCTCGCGCATGAACCCGTGACGGCTGATTCACTCACGGCTCTGGCGCGTGTACTGGGTGAACTGGCAGTGCAGGTGGGGGTGATCAGCAAGGCCTGCCCCGTGATGCTCAAAGCCCAGCGCAAGATGCTTTCACGCGCGTCTGAGGAATTGATGAGCGAGCTTCTTGTGGGGCGACTGCATCAAGCCTTGCGTGCCGAGCTGGGCAAAGGCGCGAGTAAGGTATTACCTGGTGCAGCTCCGCTCTCCAAGCGCGTTGCCCGTGTGATCGAAGCCGAGGTTACGCCGGCATTGGCCGAGTCACCGGCCGCCTTCATCGGGCGTATGCAGACCTATTGGTCGGTATGGCGCAGCGAAACGACTGAATAACACATCACGCATAGAACGATTTGATCGTCGCAACAACGTGCGCAAGTTGTTCTTCGCTGAGCTCGGGGTAGATCGGTACAGAAACAACTTCGCTCGCGGCCTGCTCGGCAATCGGGAAGTCGCCGGCCTTATAGCCAAGGTAGCTGAAGCACTTCTGCTCGTGCATGCACAGCGGGTAGTACACCGCGCTGCCGATGCCTGCTTCGCCAAGGTAAGCCTGCAGGCCGTCACGGTCTTCGACGCGGAGGGTGTACTGGTTGTAGATCGACTCGTTGCCTTCTGCGATCACGGGTGTCGTGACTTGTTCGACATCGGCGAGGTGCTCGTTGTAGTACGCGGCGTTGCTGCGTCGGCCCTCGTGCCAGCTGTCCAGATGTTTGAGCTTGACCGAGAGGTATGCGGCCTGGAGTGTGTCGAGACGGAAGTTGCCGCCGACCTCATCGTGGTAGTAGCGCTGCTTGCCGCCGTGCATGCGCATCATCTTCAGGCGCTCGTAGAGTTCCTCGTCCTGTGTGGTGCACAGCCCGCCGTCGCCTGCTCCGCCAAGGTTCTTGGAGGGGAAGAAGCTGAAGCAGCCAATGTCCCCCAGCGAGCCCGAGGGGGCGCCGTTCTGCTTGGAGCCGATGGATTGAGCGCTGTCTTCAATGACTTTCAGATCGTGCTTCTCCGCGACGTCGAGAACCGTGTCCATGTCGGCCATCTGTCCGAAGAGGTGGACCGGCACAATCGCACGGGTTTTTTCATTGACCGCTTCTTCAAGCTGTTCTGCGTCGAAGTTGAAGGTCTCCGGATCAATATCGACAAAGACGGGTTTGAGCCCGTGGCGGTGGATCGAGCCGACGGTCGCGAAGAATGTGAAGGGGCTGGTGATGACTTCGTCGCCCGGCTTGAGATCTAGCGCCATCATGGCGAGGATCAACGCATCGGTACCGGACGAGCAGCCCACGGCAAACTTCGTGTTGCAGTATCCCGCGGCCTGACATTCGAACTCACCTACCTCGGGGCCATTGATCAGGTATTGGCCATCGAGGACGCGCTCTACAACAGGCAGGATCTCGCTCTTGAGCGCAGCGTATTGGCTCTTGAGATCGAGCAACGGGACAGCGAGCTTGGTTGGCGGGGTTTTGGTCGTCACGGGGTATTCCTTGGGGCAATTCTGGACACACCAAAGTAGATGGGGTGTCGTGCCGCGTCAAAAAAGACAGCCGCTACGCAACGTCGTGGCGGTCTTGTACTGCAGGCGTCCACTGAGGCGTTGCACGAGGGCTTTATTTGTTCGCGTATTTCTCTCGATGCTTGCGGATGACATCTTTCGCTTCTTCGCCTGTCGGTACAAAGATCAAAGCGGTGCCATTGACACAATGCCGCATGCCGGTGGGGGTGCCAAAGCCATCGGGGAAGATGTGGCCGAGGTGGCCATCGCATCGGGAGCATCGCATCTCGGTGCGGACCATGCCCAGTGAGTCGTCCCGGTGCTCGGTGATCGCGCCCGGATCGACCTCCTGGTAGAAGCTCGGCCAGCCGCAGCCGGAGTGGAACTTGTGCTTCACGTCGTACAGATACTGGCCGCAGCCGGCACAGTGGAACGCGCCCTTCACGGAAAGGTCGTGGTCGTGGTAGCGTCCGGTGAAGGCACGTTCCGTACCAGACCTGCGAAGGACATAAAACTCTTCATCGCTGAGAAGCGCACGCCATTGTTCGTCGGTCAACTCAACCTTTTCATCAGGTGCGGCGTCAAGCCCGTCATCGGGGCCAGGCGAAGGGGGTTCTGGATCAGGCTGGTTCATCGCAGGATCAATCTGAGCGGTCTGCTCGGTGTAAGGCGTCGTTTCATTGGCACAGCCCACGACCACGGTCACGAGCAGAACGGCACTGAGAAGTAACAAAGGCTTTTGCATCATGGCGTCTCCATTCCAGTCAACACCTCAAACATCGGTTATGTTCCTGAGTGCACCCTATCTTAGGCAACATTTTTGCGAGATCCCAGATGAAAACAACCCTTTTGACCCTGCTGGTGCCTCTGGCGATGATCACCGCAGGCTGCGGATCGATCGGGAATGCAGTTAAACCACACACCCAACCCAATATCGTCTTCATCCTCGCGGACGACATGGGCTACGACCTGGTCTCAACCAACAACGCCGAAGGCATGGGCCCGCTCAGCACGCCCAACATCGACCGACTCGCCAGGCAGGGGATGAACTTCACCGATGCGCACTCGGCCTCGGCGGTCTGTACACCGACGCGCTACGGCCTCTTGACTGGGCGCTACTGCTGGCGAACTGAGCTCAAGAAGGAAGTGCTCTGGGACTACGGCCGACCGCTGATCGAAGATGACCGGCTCACCGTCATGGAATTACTCAAGCAGCAAGGCTACGCGACCGGCATGGTCGGCAAGTGGCACCTAGGCATGCAGTGGTTCGACAAGGAAGGGAACCTTGCTAACGCAGACCTCCAGATTACCGATGCGATCTGGAGGAAGGGTGGCGGCTCTGCTGAACGCGTGAAGCAATGTATCGATCGCATCGACTACACCCAGGCCGTGCGCGGCGGACCGATCGATCACGGCTTCGACTATTTCTTCGGCGTCGATCTGCCCAACTTCTCGCCCTACGCATGGATCAGTCAGGACAAGCTCACCGAACAGCCTGCGAGTGTGAAGCCGCCGGAGATGTTTGGTACCGATGGGCCGATGGTGCCTGGCTGGCGATTGGAAGACCTGCTCCCGATGCAGGCCCACAAAAGTGCGCAGTGGATCACCGAACAGAGCAAGACGGATCAGCCGTTCTTCCTGTACCTGTCGCTGACCTCGCCGCACACCCCGATCGCGCCGAGTGCACCGTTCCAAGGCAAGAGCGTGAACAAGTACGCCGACTTCGTGGTCGAGACGGACTGGGTCGTTGGCTATGTGTTACAGGCGCTGGAGGATGCGGGCGTTGCAGACAACACGCTGGTGATCTTTTCAACGGATAACGGTACGGCTGCCGCGGCCGGCTTCGACGCCCTCAAGGCGAAGGGCGTCGACCTGAGAGTTCACTTCAAGGGCAACAAGGGACAAATCCACGACGGTGGACACCGCGTACCTTTCATCGCGCGATGGCCGGGCGTGATCAAGGCCGGATCCAGCTGTGATGAGGTGGTCTGTCTGAACGACTTCATAGCAACCACGGCCGATCTGCTCGACACGCAACTGCCCGAAGACGCAGCCGAGGACAGCACCAGTATTCTGCCGCTGCTTACTGGCGAGACAACCGAGCTGCCCGATCGTCCCGCCGTCGTCCACCATGACTATCCCGGCAACTTCGCGATCCGTCAGGGCAAATGGAAGCTGGTTCTCTCGGAGAAAAATCAGCTCTTCGACATGCATGCGGACCCGAAAGAGACAACGGATGTTGCAGAGCAAAACCCCGACATCGCGGCAGAGTTAGCAGCACTGTTGAAGGTCTATCAAACTAGCGGACGATCCACGCCGATCGACTAGCGGTTGATACGTCGTCGGCGGTACTGCTCACGCTCAGGGTAGACCAGGTCGAAGTCGTGATTGCCCGTGATTGGCCAGAGCACCAGGAAGTGGTGCATCAGGTCGGACTTGATCAGGGCAAGACCGAGAATGACCGACCAGGCCGCGGCCTGCATCGGGCCCATGGAAGTTGCTAAGAGCGCAATGCCCAGGATCAGCAGTGGCACACCCCAGTAGCCGTGATGGATGCGGATCCCGCGTGTCCAGCGGGCGATGTACTTGGCGGTGTCGCGCGTCGCCTCGACCTTGAACCCAAACCGGAACAGCACGGTGACCGCTTCAAAAAGAAGCGTCAACGCAATGGCCCAGGGCAGGATGTAGGTAAAGGTCAGTGCGAGCACGGCAGGGTCCATCGTCAGGGGGATCAGGGGGACCGAAGTCTAGGCGTCATATCGACGCTCGGAGGGGGTGTTGATTACCAGTACCGCTCAAAGTGCAGGTTTCCGTCCTTCTGGCGGGGGCTTTTAACGACAAAACCGTCACGTTCGACGAGTTCTTCCTCGAGTTGATCGATCATTGCCGGGTTGCCGCAGAGGAAGACGTGGTCCGTCTCGGGGTTGAGTGGCTGGCCCATGGCCTTTTCATACGTCCCATCGCTGAACATGGTGGTGACGCGGCCGCGGTAGCCGGCGTAATCACTGTCCTCGGGTGCCCGACTCACGGCAGGCAGGTAGACGACGCGGGGATCGTCCTTGGCCAGTTGTGTGAGGTATTCGCGGTAGCCGAGGTCTTCTTCGACGCGGACGCCATGGATGAAGACGAACTTGTTGAAGCGGCCGGGCGTGTCCTTGTACTGCTTGTACATGGAGAGGAAGGGGGCCAGTCCGGTGCCTGTCGCGACGGTCACGAGGTTTTTGCCATCGGGCACATCCTTGATGGTGAAGTGCCCCTTGATCTTGTTGTCCATGAACAGACGGTCGCCGACCTGCAGATCGAAGAGGCGGGGCGTCAGCGCGCCCTCGTCCACTGCGACGATGTAAAACTCGAGCCAGCGTTTCTCACTCGGGGGGGAGGCGATCGAATAGGCCCGGCGGACCAGCTTGACCCGTGCAGGGCGACGACGAACCGGTGCGTCGCCGTTGGCTTCTGCCTCTGCCGCTGCTTTGGCCTCTGCTTCGATCGCTTCGGGAGGGGGCAGCAGCGCGAGGTTGGCGAACTGGCCCGGCTCGAAGTCTTTCTTCGGGCCTTCTCCCTCGTACGCGATTCGGAAGATGCCGAGCGTGTCGTGGATGAGTTCACGCTCGACGATTTTGGCGTTCAACGGGTCTTGGTCTTCAGGCATGGCTACGGATGGTACCCCAATCGCACCTATTCGCCAACGAATTTGACCTGATCCATCGAGAGAATTTTGATCTGCGGTCGGCCTCGATGTTCTTCGACCTTGCCCTTGACGCGGACGGTCTTGTTGAGGAACGTCTGCTCAACGCTTTTGGGCAGCTTCTTGGCCAGGTCGCTGAAGATCACCATGTAGAACTTGCCACGCCATTCTTTGTGGAAATTCAGGAAGTTGACCTTGCCGTCGCTCGTGCGGCCGATATCCACGATTTTGCCTTCGACGGTAATTTCGTATCCGACGTACTTCTTCGCTTCTTCCCAAGGGACGATCTCTGGGATCTTGTCCGGGTCGATCGCTTCGACGAATGGATCAAGCTCGCTCAGTTTTTTGGCAGGGATCGGCTGCTGGAGGTCCTCATCGTGTTCTGGGAATGCGCTTCGACCGGCGATGGGATGGACCGCGTTGGTCAGGGGTATTCCCGTGGGTGCGGTTTTTGTTGCTTGTTCTTCGGGCAGATGTTCGACGGCCTCCCCGTCTGGCTTGGCTGAGGACTGCGCTTGCTTGCCACAACCAACCTGCATCATCAGGCCGATGATCATCCAACTCATGAGGATCAATCGCATCACATGTCTCCTTACAGGGGCTCGATGCCCATTCCATTACAATCCAGACCATGGACCGTATCCTCGGCCAATCCGCAGCACTCGACGCGCTACGCAATCAGATCGCGACTGGCCGGGTGCACCACGCGCAGATCTTCCATGGTCCGGCAGGCGTCGGTAAGTTTACCACCGCGGTGGCCTTCGCCCGCGAACTGCTTTGTCACGATCCGGTTAGCGACCTGCACGGCAACCTCTCTGCCTGCGGCACCTGCGCGTCCTGCAAGCTCTTCGAGTCGCTCGCAGAGGGTCAGGACGAAGACGACCCCACCGCGGCATTGTCGTCCGCTCACCCCGACCTTCACATCATCACCAAGGAGCTTGCGCTTTTCTCAGATGATGCGAATGAGCGCAATCGTAAGCTCACGACGATCCCGGTCGGCGTGATTCGCGAGCACCTGCTTGGGCCTGCCTCGCTTGCCCCCGCACTCAATCACGGCAAGGTCTTCATCGTTGATGAAGCAGAGCTCCTCAATGCCACCGGCCAGAACGCGCTGCTTAAGACACTTGAAGAACCGACCGAAGGCACGTATCTGATTCTTGTGACTTCCAGCGAACACCGCCTGCTGCCGACGATCCGCAGCCGATGCCAGCGCGTGGCGTTCGGGACGCTGGATGACGCCGCGGTGTCACGCTGGCTGGCTGAGCATCACGACGAGATCGAAGAGCAGACCGCCAAGTGGGTCGTGGGCTTTGCGCAGGGCAGCCTGGGGCGAGCAGCCCTGGCGGTTCGGTTCGAACTGGTGGAGTGGGGCACGGCTGTGCTCAGCCCGATCCAGCGCCTGGCCAAATCCGGCCGACCCGAGCCAGGTTTGGGTACAGCGATCGGCGAGTGCGTCGATGGTTTCGCAGCGGCATGGGTTGCTGCGCACAAGAACGCGAGTAAAGAGGCCGCCAACCGCCGGGCCGCCGCGTTGATGGGCTCGATGATCAGCAACTATGCCCGCCGACGCATGGCAGGCCTTGCTGAGCAATGTGACCCCGAGACCCCCGGCGACAGCGAGTTGCGACTCGCCCCCTGGCTGGGCGTGATCGAGGGGGTCTCCGAGTTCGAGCGACAGCTCAACAGCAATGTCAACCTCAAGCTCTGCTGTGAGGGCCTCGGCATGGCCATCCACGGGGCATTGCTGGGTGTGGCCGCGGCGCGTTAAGTTTGAAACAAGTTGAATCCGGGGCAATCGTCATGGCGAATACATCACCGTGGCGGTGTCTTTATCTGCTGCCCTTGATCGAACCAAGTCAACATAAGGACCACCTGCCATGTATCTGAAAGCGACCGTGACCACCTTGCTGTGCACTGCCTTATTGACCCCTGCCACCGCAGAGAACCAGCACTGTCAGGAGCAAAAAGCCTCCATTAATGACCGTATGGCTCAGACTGATAACCCCTTTACGTCGGTTGATCAGATCAGGCTTGCTGAACTCCTTCGGCCTACTGCAGAAGAGACGAATGTGGTTGAGCATGTCCGTGCACAAGTGCTTGCGAACCGACAAGCGGTCGAGAAGCAGTTCACGTCGTTAATGCAGCCGAGGATGATCGACGAATCGACCCATTACTCGATCCGGCACATCGTCAACTTCACTCATCACCACTACGACAGCGTCCATCAGTTCCGCGTGAAAGGCACCAAAGATGGAAAAGTCTGGGGTACGGACACCTATACCTCAGACTCCCACCTCGGGGCTGCCGCGGTCCACGCAGGGATTCTTGAGCCCAACCAGACCGGCACCGTCACGATCCGCGTCGTCCAACCGCTGCCCAGGTTCGACGGGCACACTCGTTACGGCGTCCACAGCAGAAGCTGGCATCACGAATGGGATGGCGCATTCGAGTTTGTAATGGACACCCCTGCAGAGAGCGTGTTTGTCACAGCCAGCATGACACGGTTACAGAATGCACTAACCCACGACGAGCCGACGGATCCGGTCCAAGTGATCCGCCAGTCCGTGCTACGCAATCGTGTGGTGGCCAAAGAACAACTTCAAACGGTTCTCGCCATTGCCGCAGAAAATGAGAAGCAACAAGAACACGTAGCCGTGATCGATTACATGACTGCTCGGGTCCACACGCATGGCCGTCAGTACAGGGTTTGGGTCAGCCTCATCAGCAACGGTGAGATGCGTGCCCAAGTCTCGATCGCCACCTGCAACGGTCATGGTTACGACCTTCATGAGGTCAACAATATCCATGACACACCACACGCCGTACAGCGTCAGGTCCAGTATCTCCACCACCAACTGATATCGACATTCCCCAACCATTCGCCGCAACTCGCCGCAATGAGCTGGCGGGTTCGCAAAGACGTCTCGGATCAGAGGGCAGATGCCGGGCAGCAATTCGAAGCAATCGTTGACACATTAGCAACGTCGCAACAGCTGGTCGGCTCGGCCAGTGATCACTGACTGCAACACTCTTCTTTTTTGATCGCAGCCCGGTATCTGTCCCGGGCTGTTTTTTTGATTTATGCCAACGTCAGCACCCGCAAAACTTCTGCAACCGACCACGCCTGAGCCGGGCAGCCGCGCGGGGTAAAGGGAGAAATCGGCTCATGGATTTCATGCAGTGTGCCAAGTGCGCCGGGAAGTTGTGTGGTGACGAGTCGATCGATCAGCGGAGCGAGGGTCTCGCGGACTTGTTGCTTGGCTACATCGTTGAATTCACCGGCCCGTAAGACACTTTCGCAGTACGGGCCGATGAGCCAGGGCCAGACGGTACCGCGGTGGTACGCGCCGTCACGTTCGAATGGCCCGCCTAGATAACGGTCATGAAACGCGGGATCATCGACGGGCAATGTCCGCGGGCCGACCGGTGTGAGCAGTCTTTTGCGGCAGGCTTCCACGGCCTTTCGCCGATGCTCCTGCTCGACCGGACTGTGCTCCAGCGCACATGCGATGAGTTGATTCGGACGTAACGCGCGGTCAGCGACCCAGCCTTCTGCGGTTGGGGCGAGGTGATCGATAAAGTAGCCCAGCGTCTCAGACCAGAACGCGCCGGTAAAACTCTTGCGCACCCGCTCAGCGAGTGCTGCATAGCGTTCACGCTCTTGAGCGAAGCTTTCGGGCAGGGTTTCACTCAGACGTTTCACCGCGCTATACCACAGGCCGTTGATCTCAACACACTTGCCCGGCCGAGGGGTGAAGACGTGGAAGTTGCCATCCGGCCCCCAGCAGGCGGCGTCCATCCATGTGAGTTGGCTTTCGTTGTCCCCCGCAGCGATCAAGCCATCGGTATCCATGGCGATCGGGATCGCGGTCTTGCCATCGTGGGCCATGGCATGCGTGCCGGTGCGATAGGCCTCGACGATCTGTACGCACGCGTTTGCGAGCCAACGATCCCAGGAGTCCTTGTCGCCACTTGCTTCGAGATATTGCAGAGCGCTGTGGATGAACCACATCGAGCCGTCCACGGTGTTGTAGTGCGCTTTGCCCGGGTCGTTGTCGTCGAACCGGTTGGGCACCAGTCCGTTCTTGATCGCTTTCGCAAACGCCTCGAGCGTGTCGCGTGCTTCATCGTACCGACCGGTCGCCAACATCAACCCGGGTAGAGCGATAAAAGTATCCCGCCCCCAGTCGGCAAACCAGGGATAGCCGGCGATGATGGTCGAGAGGGCCTGGTCTCCGACGTTCCGCTTGACGATGAAGTCGTCACTCGCCTGTGCGAGCACCCCAGGTAGCGCCTTGTTGGCGTCTTGGATCGAACTGGAAAGCTGCTCACGGATTGGTGCGAGGCGCTGCTCGCGTTGTGTTGCGTGTTTAATCGGCGCGACGGCCTGATCACCAAGTGTTGCGGTGAAGCTGGCGCTTGCATCGTCACGTGAGCCAAGCGGGATCATGAGTTGGCCTGGAACGAAGAGGTCTTCGAAGCAGTCCATGCCGCGTTGAGCCTCGATCGTGTGGTGGATGTTGTACCACCAGTTGTTTTCGGTTTCGGCAACGCTCCCGGGCGCGTGATAACAGGCACGCAGATCGCCACGCACAACACGCAAGGTGTCACCCGTCGTGTCGGTGATGAAGCGATCGGTGTCTTCGCGTTCGAGCTGGTGGAAATCTCGCAGCGTGACCATCGGACGGATATGCAGGGTCGCGGACGAGCAGACGGCACTGAGCCCGGTCAGGTCGTAGTGCACGGTGCAACTGGGCTCTCCGTCATGCAGAACCAGCCGCCGGGTCAGGGTCAGTTCACCCCATTGATAGGACCAGATCACTTCCAGGCTTCGATCAAAGCGTTTGAGTGTCTCGGTGGTATCCGGTGCGATAACGTAGTTGCCGTCATCAACGAATCGGCAGCCGCCGAACTCAAGGGTGTGTGTCACGCCATCACGCTGCAACTCGACTTGCTCGAAGAGCTGATTGAGAACGACGACCCGCCCGACAGGTGGCTGTGAGGCCGCGACGAGAAGCCCGTGGTATCGCCGAGTATTGACACCCATCGCGGTACCCATGGCAAAGCCGCCTGCCCCGTTGGTCAGCAACCATTCTCGTTCAAGCAGGTCTTGCGTATTCTGCTCGGCGTTGTGCAGGACCGTGTGTGTGAAAGCTTGGGGCATCGTGCAGATTGTACGGACAGACGGATCGTGACATTCGGCTTGAAGCCGCGATTGGTTCAGCGGGCCTTGGTCTGCTGGGTGTCGGTACGGAAGTTGACTACGGGCAGGCCTGAGGAATTGACCAGGTTTTGTCTTGCATACGTATGCCAGCCGAGCCGGACATACGTCGGCCGATCGATGCCGGTCGCGGTCAACTCGACCGTGTCCTTACCGATGATCTTTGCGCTGGCCTGATGGTAGATCAATGGCCACTTTTCGCCTTTGCGCTCGGCCTGCGAGCCATCTGAAATCTCGAACCAGTCGGGTACTTTGCCATCATCGGTCTTCAGCCCGTCGCCGACGTTGGTGAACGTCACGATGAGCTTGTTTCCTTCGGCTCGATGTGAGGCGTAGCGTGGGGCGTGGACCTCTTTGTTCAGGTCTTTGCCATAAGTATTGACCATCGCCAGGTCGGCAAGGCGGTTGGCGACGATGTGCTTGTTCGGCGGGTGTGGGTTGGAACTGCCTGCCAGAGGCCAGCCGGTACCTTTTTCCTTCTCGGTGTCTTCATGGATGCGTGTGGCGCCCTTGCCGTTCACCGCATCGTAGAGGTTCACGCTCATTCCGAGGTAGGTGTCCGGGTCGTCCGCTGAGACTTTTGCCTGGCACTCCCAGACCCGGAGCATGTTGCTGGCGTAGCTGGTCTGGCCGATCTGTGCCAGGTAGAAGGGCATGTCGGGCTGTTCAAACAACTCGCGCCAGGCAGCGATCATCGCGTTGAGTTCCTGGTCGTAGTCCCAGTCACGTCCATTGTTTTCACCCTGGTACCACACGACGCCACGCACGCTCATCGGGCCCAGCCACTGCAGCATCGTGTTGTACAGCAGGCCCGGCCGGTGGCCGATGTAACCGCCTTCTTCCTCCTTGCCGTAGCTGTATTTCTCGGTGAAGTTTTCGATCGGGGTCCAGGCGCGTGCCTGCGAGCCGCCGAAGGCAGTCTTGATGACGCCGACCGGGACATCCATCGTTTCGTGCACGCGTTTGCCGAACACCCAGCCGACCTCGGCTGTTCCCATGCCGTAGCTCTTGTGTATGGCCTGACGTGCGGGCAGGAAGGTTTCCAGCGACTGCTGCGTGGCAGGGGACCAGCCGAGCGCGTTGTCGCCAAAGTCGCGCTGAGTCGGGGTTTTGGCCCCGTGCAACCAGTACAGGCGGATGCCCGGATGATCACCCTCGATCCGGACTTCACGGTTCATGTTGGATTGGCCGGCCGCGATCCAGACCTCACCCAGCACGATGTCCTTCAGTTCGATGGTGCTGCTGCCCTGGATCTTGAGCGAATAGGTCTTGCCATCGCTTTTCATCGCGGGCAGGTCAATCCGCCAGGACCCGTCGTCCTTAGCTTTGGTTGATCCGGTCTTGCCCGCAAACGAGGCGGTCACCTGTTCGCCCGGGTCAGCCCAGCCCCAGATGCGGATAGGCATCTCCTGCTGAAGCACCATATGATCGGTGAAGATTTTTGCGAGCCGAATTTCAGCCTGAGCGAATGGTGAGCACGCGAGGGAGAGCAGCAAAACCGTGTAATAGACAACGCGAAGCATCAATGCCTCCAGTCAGGGGTTGTCTCCTTCGGATGTCAGTCAGTCAATACTCAGTCTACGGTCGTGAACGGCACGGCAGGCAGACCTTCCTTGTTATAAAAATTCACCTTCGGCAGTGAGTCGTAGGCGTACCGCACCGCGGTGGGCTTGGCGACGTTATCGCTCTTGAGGACGACGGTGTCGCCGTCGATCGTTGCAGTCGCCCAGTGCCAGGCACCCTGGTCGTCACGCAAGGCAAAGGCCTCGAGTTGCTTGCTGTCTTCAAATTGGACCGGGTCCATCAAGTGATCGCCGCCCTTGGTTCCGACCGTCAGGCCGCTGCCGACGTGGTCGAAGTGGACCACGACGGTGTTGCCCTTGACTTCGTGGGACTTGTACATCGGTCCGGAGTAGACGACGTCCTTGCCATAGTTCTTGGCCAGAGCCCAGAGCGAGAGGCGGTAGCCGATGTCTTGCTTGTTCTTGGGGTGGATATCGGAGGGGTGGCCGATGTCGGTGGTCACGACCATGCCGGTGTTGGGCAGGCGCATAGCGCGGCGCTGGCCTTCGCGCACCGGGCCCCAGCCGCCGCCGGCCGGTTGATTCGAGTGTCCACGGCCAAAGCCCGCGAGACCGACCCAGTAGAACGACAGGTCTTCGTTTTGGAAGACTTCACGCCAGCCCTTGACGAGACCTTCTTTGAGGTGGTTGTACCGCAGGCCGTCACCGGCATTGGATTCGCCCTGGTACCAGATCGCGCCGCGGACACTCAGCGGCGTGAGACCCGCGACCATGCCGTTGTAGATCTGCGTTGCGCCGCCCTTGAACTTACCTGCCTCGAGTTCCGCAACGTAATCTTTCAGGTTCTCAACCTGCTTAAAGCCGACAGGCGGGGTCCACGGCTCAATCCGTGTCCCGCCCCAGTTGGTCCCGACCAACCCGATCGGCACGTCCAACTCTTTCGACAACGCTCGGCCGAAGTAGTAGCCGACCGCACTGAACCCGCCCACCGTATCGGGTGAACAGATCTGCCAGTTGGCTTCTTGTGCATCTTTCTGTGGTTCGTTCTGCTTAATGTGTTTGGGCACATTGAACAGGCGAATCTTGGGGTGGTCTGCCGCCGCAACTTCTTCCTTCGGGTTGGCGGACTGGGTCACACGCCATTCCATATTCGACTGGCCCGAGCAGATCCAGACCTCGCCGAGCAGGACGTCTTTGAATGTAACGATCTCTTCTCCGCTCTTGATCTGAAGTTCGTGCGGCTTGCCATTGGCCTTGCGTGCGGGAAGTTCGGCCATCCACTTGCCGTCTTGCCCGGCCTTGGTCGAATATGCAGAGGCATCTTTCAGATCACTGAGGCCAACGACGACCGTCGCGCCAGGTGTCGCCCAGCCCCAGACACGAATGGGTTTCTCCTGCTGGAGCACCATATGGTCTGAAAAGACATTGGCGACCTCCAATTTCGCCTGCGCAATCGGCGCGAGCAAAAGGAGTAGCAAGAGCAGCAGGCTTCGTCGTCGGTTCATCAGGGACTCCGTCAGTCGTGTAAGTGAGATGGCTTCCTAACAGCGACGCGGCGGGAGAGACCGCGTTACTTCGGCATATCCTAGCGGTTGCATGGATTCCGCTCACCATACAGCCTCAGAAAAGCAAGATCAATGAAACATGCCTGTGCTGCAATAGAAGGGCGTATCAAACGGCCCTGTTCCTGTGACAAAGAAAAAAATGTCCTGACTAACTCTGAAACAGGTTGGCATCTTCGCGCAGCAGGATGTTGCAGCTCTCGGTGTCCTCGTCGAAGGTGATCACGGCCTTGCCTTGTTCCAGCAGCTTGCGGACCTGCTCGATGGAACGCGGGGCGTCGGCAAGTTCGGTGCCGTTGCGCGTCACGAACTCCTCAATGAGCCCGTCGAGCGTGTCGGAGTTGAGCTGCTGGTGGGGGATACGGATGGGCATAAAACGACTGCCTCCTCGGGCCGAATGAATCGACTGGATACGTGTGCGCAATCTAGCACATCTACCCTGCAATGGTGCAGCGGATGGACCGATGGACGTTTTGGGCATGACCGGCAGACGCGGATCGCTCCTGATGTGGCCTGAGCGAGTAAAGCCCGTATTCGCCCATCTTGCGGCGGGGCGGTACAATCCCCCGCTTGGCCTGAATCTGGTGCGGAACCTGCACCCCGGGCCTTGACCGTTCCCGTTTGACCACATGGTGGTGTTTCGTGCCCGAGCCTGTCCAGACACACAACCTCAACGTCGTCTCGCTGACCAAGCTGATCGGCCCGGCCCAACTCGCCGAGGAGATCCCGATCACCGAGAAGGCGCAGCAGACCGTCATCGCCGCGCGCGAGGAGGTTAAGGCCGTTCTCAACGGCGACGACCCGCGTCTGCTCGTGGTCATCGGCCCTTGCTCGATCCATGACGTCGATGCCGCCATGGAGTACGCCGAGCGCTTGCAGAAGCTCCGCGACGAATTGAAAGATCGCCTGTGCCTGGTCATGCGGGTCTACTTTGAGAAACCGCGTACGACGCTGGGCTGGAAGGGTCTGATCAACGACCCGCATCTGGACGGCAGCTTCGACATGGACGAAGGCATCCGTCTGGCGCGTAAGGTGCTGATGCAGGTCAACGAGCTCGGACTTGCCGCCGGGACGGAGTTCCTTGAGCCGATCACGCCGCAGTACATCGCCGATCTGGTCAGCTGGGCCGCAATCGGTGCACGCACGACCGAGAGTCAGACCCACCGACAGATGGCGTCGGGCCTGTCGATGCCCGTCGGCTACAAGAACGGCACAGACGGCTCGCTGCAGGTCGCCATCGATGCGATGCTCTCTGCCCAATCCGGGCATCACTTCCTTGGGATCGATGATCACGGCAGCACCTGCGTGGTTTCAACCAAAGGTAACCCGTGGGGCCACGCGATCCTGCGTGGTGGCGGCGGGACGCCGAACTACTCGGCTGAGAACGTCGCTGACGCCGCACGTCGTCTGGGCGATGCGGGTCTGAACCCGGGTGTGATGATTGATTGTTCTCACGCGAACAGCGAGAAGCAGCACGAACGCCAGGAAGTTGTTTTTAATTCGTTGATCGATCAGCGCGTCGCCCGCGCCAAGGGTGCTGCCGCGGCCGGTGCCGGCAAGACCCGCCCGTTCATCACCGGCACGATGATCGAATCCAATCTCGAAGAAGGCAACCAGAAACTCCCCAACGTCAGCCCCGGCGACGACGTCCGCAGCCAACTCAAGCGTGGCGTATCGATCACAGACGCATGCATCGGCTGGGAGAAGACCGAGCAGATGCTGCGAGCGGGCTATGAGCGGCTTGGGGAGTTGGGGTAAAGGGCAAGCCGATTGACCGCCAAGGCGCGGAGAACGCCAAGGAAGACAAAATTAATCAGCTGTCTTCCATGGCGTTCTTCGCGCCTTGGCGGTTTATTTTGAAACGAACATCTTTTAGAGTACAGCCATGAAACGCCGAACCTTCCTCGCATCAACGACCGCGGCCGCGACGGCTTCGCTCTTCCCCGCCATCATCGTGCGTGGCCAACCCGGCAGACAGGGTGCGGTCCTTGGTCATGGCGACTTCAAGTACCGTGTCGACAAGGACTGGGGCGTGCTCGAAGAGGACGAAGCGGTTGTCAAAAACTGTCACGGGATTGTCGAGGCGGCAGACGGGCGACTCATCCTGCTGACCGACCATGTCAAGAACAACATCATCATCTACGACGGCGATTGCGGCTGCTTCGACCGTACCTGGACACTCGACTTTCCCGGTGCCCATGGCCTGACGATCCAAACCGAGGGTGAAGGTAAAGACCAACGCGAGGTCCTCTACATCACCGACATCCGTCTGGGCAAGGTCGTCAAGACAACGCTCGACGGCGAAGTGCTGGAGCGATGGGGCTGGCCTGAGGACTCCGGTAAGTACGACAGCGCGAAGCAGTACCGCCCGTCCTGGACGCTGCACAAAGACAACGGCGAGTTCTTCGTGCTCGACGGCTACGGCAAGGACTACATCCAACACTTCGACAAGGACGGCAAACAGGTCAACCTCTTCGGCGGCAAGGAGGGTGGGATCACTCACTGGGGGCCACACGGTGGGATCTATGACGAAGATGGCCTGCTCATCGCGATGAGTGATCAGCAATACCTGATGAAGCTCTCGGACACTGGCGAAGAATTATTCCGCGTGCAACTGCCCGGCGGCAATCCCCGGCAGATCCAACGTGCGGGCGATCACTACTTCGTCGCGCATCTGGCTGACAATTGGCCCGCCGACCGAGAGTCGCCCGGTTACGTCTCGGTACTCGACAAGGACTTCAAGGTCGTCGCGAACCTCGACGGCAATAAGCCCGTGTATGACGACGCAGGCAAGCTTCAGAAGATGTCTGCAAATGGCAACCTCTTTACGCACCCACATGATTTATGCGTTGCGAAAGACGGCTCGATCTATGTGGCTCAGTTCCTGTCCGGCGGGACATTTCCAATTCGGCTTGAACGGGTGTGAGATGGACTGGTGCAAGAAGATGATCGCCTCTTGCGATCCGCCCTTGACGATGCAACAGGGGCAGGATGTGTATGACCAGATGAAGGCGTTGGAGTTTCATCGCGGGCCGATGACGCCGGAGTTGTTGGGTTGCGCCTTGCCGATTGCCGTGTTGTTTCTTAGTTCGCCGTTTTTCTATTTTCTACCCATTGGGCCGCTCTATTCGCTGCTTTCGTGGCTAGGCACAATCGTTCCGTCGCTTGCGCTGGTCTATTTCCACAAGCGTCGCAATGAGCGTCGAAACCTGATTGAAATTGGCCGGTTGTTGCGCGAACGAGGTGTGCGTGTTCGCATGTGTGGACGGTGCAGCTACGATCTGCGTGCGATCACCAGCGATGCCTGCCCGGAGTGTGGCGAGCCGGTGGCCGCAAGCATCCAGGTTGCTGTGGAGACTACCGCGCCTTCTCATACTCCGGGTTGACCGCCTGTTTGCTCCAGCGTTTCAATACGCCACGCAACGAGTCTACGGACTCGGGGTACTGGCCCTTGTCGTCGGTTTCCTTCATCCACTTCTCAAGAATCGCGCGGTGTTCGGCCAAAACCTTTGCGAATTTCGGGTCGTCTGCAAGGTTGTTGATCTCGTGCGGGTCGTTCTCGAGGTCATAGAGTTCTTCAGGCACACGGGCTTGCCATTTAAAGGCCTGTACGTCGTTGAGCTTGCCCGCTTTAAATAGCTCGCGGCAGACTTCCATGTGCGGCCGACCGTCGCGGTACTGCGGCTGCATAAACGTCCGGTCGGTCAGGAAGTTCCGCATGTACTTGTATTTCTTCGTCGTCACAGTGCGAACGCGATCGATCGTGTAATCACAGCGGTCGCGGGCAGAGATGACGAAGTCACGCGGTTTGTGGTCGTCCGCGAGGAAGTCACGCCCCTCGATCCACTTGTGCTTGGTCAGGTCGACACCTGCAATCGCGAGCGTCGTCGCGCTGATGTCGATGCCGCTGATCAGATCATCCCGCGTCACGCCCTTATCGATGCCGGGCCCGGCGAGGACGAACGGTACACGGATGCCGCCTTCATACAGCCATTGCTTGTGGCGGTGCAGCCGCATGCCGTGGTCGGTCCAGTAGAAGACGATGGTGTTGTCCAGCAGGCCGTCGTCTTCAAGGGCCTTGATGATGTTGCCGACTTCATTGTCGGTCTGACGGATGGTGTCGTAGTGGTGGGCGTACTCGCCACGGATGACGGGGTGGTCGGGGTAATAAGGGGCGACCTTCATCTTGTCCGGGTCGGTCTTGGGTACGCCCTTGCCCGTGTTCTTGCCCCCTCTGAGCTGGATCTGAGCGAAGAAGGGCTTACCCTGCGGCCGTTTTCGCCAGTGATTGTCGGACAGGTTCATGCCCTTGCCTAACTGATCGTAGAGGTCGCTGTTTGAAAAGATAAAGTTGAAGTCGTTTTTGCCGGTGTTGGAGGTGACGTGGTAGCCGGCTTCGCGCATGAGCTGGTAGATCGTCTTCACACCGTCTGGCAGGTAGATGACTTCTTCGGGCACGCGTTTGCGTGATGAGCGGTGGTTGTGGATGCCCAACGAGGTCTGCATTGCGCCTGTGGCAATGGCCGAGCGTGTCGCTGAACAGACGCCAGCGGGCATATAGGTCCGATCGAAGCGCACGCCACGATTGGCCAGGGCGTCGATGTTGGGGGTCGGTACCGTGTTGTCACCGTAGCAGCCGTACCACCCGTTCATGTCCTCCACAAAGATCCAGACGATGTTGGGCCTGTCCTTGGCCTGCGTGGGCAGAGACAAAAAGCCCGCCACGTGAATCATCACCAATGCAATCATTAAACGTAGCGTCATCGTGTTCCTGCCTTTGCTTGTATTTATTTCGCTCGTCCTTCGAGCAGCAATCGGCCGACCTCTGCGATCATGGCCTTTCGTTTTGCGGCGTCGAGTAATCCGGTTTCACGTCCGATGTCCGCCGCAGTCGCCAGTCCCAGGATCGCCCAGGTCACGGCCCAGGTCTCGGGCATGCCGGAGTCATCGTGGGTCGTGCGGTGCTCGCCAACCTGCTGCTCGATGAATTCGGTGAACCGGCGGTACATCGACTTGAGCGCCTCGAGCACATCCGGGTCGTCGGTCTCGCTCAGTGCGGCGAACGTGATCTTGTAGAAACCCTTTTCGCCGCGGTGCTCCGCGTCGTAAGCGAGGATGCGCTCGGCGGCCGTTGGCCCATCCGGGTCCGCCTCGGCCTGCTCGATCAGGACCTGCCACTGCTGCATCGTCGCGTCATACAGATAGTCGATCGACGCAGCGAACATCGCCTTCTTGTCGTTCCACAGCCGGTACAGGATGTTCTCCTGCACGTTGCATCGAGCGGCCAATTCGGCGGTCGTCGCCTTGCGATAGCCCAATTCGCTGAACGCCTGCGCGACGATCGGCATCAATTCGGCACGTTTTTCATGTGAACGGTTTGGGCGGGCCATAGCGCAATCGTAATCGGATTCGGGTCCTACCGCATAGACGCAGGACAGCACGAATAAACACAGCTTTACAGGCCAATATCTTCGTTCCAGACGTCAGGCTTCTCACGTTGGAATTTCTCCATCAGCGCGATGCACCCCGCGTGATCGATCACATCAAGCTGCACGCCACGCTCTTTCAGCAGGGTCTCTTCGCCCATGAAATTCCTGTTCTCCCCGATCACGATGCGCGGGATGCGCAGCAGCAGGGCGGTGCCCGAGCACATCACGCACGGGCTCAGGGTGGTGTACAGCGTCAGCGTGTGCCAGTCTCGACGCCGACCGGCATTGCGGATGCAGTCTGTTTCACCATGTGAGGTCGGGTCATTGTTCTGCACGCGTTTGTTGTGCCCCCGCGCGACGATATTGCCTTGGGCGTCGGCCAGAACCGCCCCGATCGGCAGTCCGCCCTCGTCATAGCTCTTCCGGGCCTGCTCCAACGCCGCATCCATCAGTTCGTCATCGGTCATGCCCGCTATCCTACCCCCTTCCATGACCGGTTTATTGTTGCTCTTTGTTGTCGCCTATGCCTCGATCGCCCTCATCGGCACCGTGGCGATCGTCTTGATGATCGTTCGGCCCGCACGAAAGTCCTATGCCTTCGCCATCGCCCACGACCTGCCCACGGATCCGAGCGAACTGGGCCTCGCCGGCGAGGAAGTTACATTCAATCTGCCCGGTAGCCATACCACCCCGGGCTGGATCATCACGGGCCAGAAGCAGGACGGCCCGACCCTGCTGCTCCTGCACGGCCACCGTGACTTCTCGTACGGTGCCATGCGCTTCGTCAAAACCTATGCCCCCTTTGTCGCGCACATCGTCCTCTTTGACTGGCCAGGCCACGGCGGGTGTACCGCGCCATGGATGACCTGCGGCAAGCGTGAGCCCGACGACGCGCTGGCCGTGATCGAAGGCCTGCCCGATGAGATTCGTGAGCGTTCGATCGTGGTGATGGGCTATTCGCTGGGCGGGCAGATCGCGATCAAGGCAGCAGGGCTTTACCCCGATCGATTTTCCGGCATCATCGTCGACGGTGCCTACCGCCGATGGGACACGCCGATCCGGCTGAGGCTACGACGTATCAACGTGCCTGCCTTCCCCTTTGTTCAACTTGTCGGGATGGTCTTCTGGACCGCGAATCTCATCCGCCGTTTCGACCGTGTCGAATATGCCCAACGGTTCCCCGGTCCGATGCTTGTCATTCACGGCAGCGAAGACCTCATCTGCCCGATCAGCGAGGGAAGGGAACTTGCCGATGCAGCGCCGAACAGCACTTTTGTGCCGATCGAAGGCGGCCAACACAATCGCCTGCATGTAATGGAGCCCGAGCGATATGCGGCTGCACTCAAACGCTTTTTTGAATCATTCGGTAACAATGAATCGCAGTAGAATCTGGGCTATGCAAAACATTGCTGGCATCATCGACCACACCATCCTGAAGGCCGAGGCAACACGTGCAGACGTGATACGTCTCTGTGACGAAGCACTCGAGCATGGCTTTGCTTCTGTCTGTGTCAACGGCTGGTTCGTGAAGGATGTCCGAGAAAAACTGACGGGCTCCCCAGTCAGAACCTGCGCCGTCGCGGGCTTCCCGCTGGGTGCGATGAAACCCATGGTCAAGGCGATCGAGGCGACAAGCCTGGTTAAAGACGGTGCAGACGAAGTCGACTTTGTCACTCACCTGCCGACGCTGCTAGCCTGCGATACCGAGGCCGCACGCGAGGAGTATGCCGAGTTGGCCAAGGCCGCGCGAGCCGTGCTGCCCGGCGTCGTTATCAAGGTCATCATCGAGTCGGCCGCGCTGATGAAGGGCGCCGACGAAGTAACGAGTGAGAAGCGCATCGCTGCCGCATGCGAAGCGGCCCGTGCTTCAGGTATCGACTTCGTCAAGACTTCGACAGGCTTTCATCCCGCAGGTGGCGCAAGCGTCGAAGCGGTCAAGCTCATGAAAAAGCACGCCGGCCCGATGAAGGTCAAAGCCTCCGGCGGCATCCGTACCCTTGACGACGCAAAAGCCATGATCGACGCGGGCGCCGATCGCCTGGGCTGCTCAGCGGGCGTGCAGATCGTGGCCGGCCATGGCGCAGAAGGCAGCGGCTATTAATTAAAAACGGCTGCGCTTGTCGCACAGCCGTTCAAGTCTTTTAGGGGCGGTCAGATCATTTCATTGTGTTGGCTTTGATCGGCTTGCCGTTGGTCGTCAGAATCTGGAAGTGGTGTGCTGGATAGGTTGTGGTCTGCCAGACGACCTTCTTGTCCTTGGTGACCTCGAAAAGCTTGACCTTGTCTTTTGCGCGCTGGCCGTAGGACGTGATGACGGTGTTCCCGTTGGGCAGGCGTTGGACGCCGCAGGCGTCTTTGATGATGCCGCCAACATCGTCGTTGGTCAGTTCCCAGATGATCTTGCCATCTTTATCGAATTCGACGACGCGGTTGCCGTAGGTCAGGCCGGCGACGGTCGTGCCCTCCGGGGTCCGGATCGCAGTGAAGGGCCAATGCTTGGTATCACGTCCGCCGAAGTGCTCGGTATCAGTTGGAAACTCTTGAACGACTTTTCCGTCCGGTGCATACTCCTTGACCGCAAAAGCGAACAGGTGAGGCACGATGTAATTGCCGTTCTTCAGCTTGCGTGCCATGCGTGTCTGCATATGCACGTTGTTGGTCTCGGGTTGGAGCTTGACTTCAACCTTAATCGAGCCGTCCTTGGCGACTTCGAGTAGTCGCGGGTTCTTGCCCAGCTCGGTGATCAGTGTGTTGCCATTCTCGAGGCGTTGAGCGGTACTGATCTCCCCGTTGGACGGGTCGAGTTTGTAGGACCAGACCACCTTCTTGTCCTTGTCATACTCAAAGACGTCTTTGGCATAAGCGATGAGCACGTTCCCGTTGTCGAGTACAAAGCCGTCCCGGGCACCCTTGTGCGGCGCGGTCCAGGTCGGCTTGCCGTCCTCGCCGATGATCCCCGTAAACTGCGGGCCAGCGATGAAGACCGAGTGTTGAATCTTCTCATGACCATCCGCCGATGCGGGCAAGGCCATGGCAAGACAAAGAACAGCAAACGCCGCGAGGCGCGTCATCCAAAAACAAGTATGCATATGCAAGGCTCCTGGTTAGTCCTTCGTTCGCATTGTAATGAATGCCCGGACCAAATATCAGATCTCTCGCTAGAGATGGAACTTCCATCGCCCATCGTCGCCAAGATGTAATTCAAAAATCGTATTACCCTCGGCCTTGAACAAGGCCTTGTTGTCTTCAATGACCGGGGTGATTTCGGATGCCTGTTCGAGCACAGGGATCAGCTTCTCGCCCCAGCCCCCCGCGAACCGATCCTGAAGCTGTTGGAGTTGGTCGTCGTTCTCTATTTTGTTCAGTTCGCCGTAGTACGCCTGGATGTAGGCCTCCCACGCGCCGTCTTTGGCTAATGCCAGCATCTGCACGACGGATCCCTGCGCTGCCTGTGCCGCGAGCTCGGGATTATTCTCCGCTGCGATCCGCTCAGGTGCGGGCTGTGTCCCGGACGGAGGGTCTTGCGAAGCGTCTTCAGAACCACATCCCACAACAACGCACATCAACAACGACAGGAGAATTATTCGCATTGGCTGCTCGGTTGTCATGGATGGATTTCCTTATTCCGTGGCGTCGCCTTCGATCTCTACCCCTGCCTGCTTCAGACTTGTGCCGGTCGCGCGACGCAGTTCGCTGACGGCGATCATGTAATCACTCAGGGCCTGCACCTCGGCAAGTTCAGCCTGGGCCAGTGCGTCCTGCCGGGCCAAGACGCGGTCGACACGCGTCGTAAACGTCTCGGCCTCATTTCGACCACCTTTCTCCAACTGGATCGAGGCGACTTCGAGCGACAGTGCCGAGGCCCGGCGTTGCGACCGGGTGGTATCGATCAGGCGGTAATTCGTGCCAACACTTCGGAGCGCGTCCTTCACCTCGAGCGTGACAAGTTGTGCCTGACTGCGGTAGTTCTCCAATGCACGCTGACGCTCGAGTGTGCGCTGCTTGAAAACAGACTCGGCGGCGCGATTGCCCCATGGCTGTTCGAACTGCACGCCCACCGCGTAGTCGATGTAGTCAAAGTCGAAGTTGTTAGCCAATGCGTCACCTGGATCGTTGACATCCAACCCGTTGGCATTTGCGGATGCAACCAGATTGAGGATTGGAAGCTGGGCGTTGTCTGCAACGACTCGGCGGACGTCTGCATCATCAATCGCCAGCAGCGCCGACTCGATCTCGGGCCGCTGCTGCAGTGCTGTCGTGACCTGGTCGAGCAGGCTGAACGTGATCGCGTCCTCGGCCGGGGTATCACTGGGGTCAAGCAGCGTTTCGTCGATGACCGGCAACTCAGGATCGTTGATCAGTCGCTTGAGCTGATCGGACAGTGCACGGATGTTGCGCTGGGCACGCAGGACGTCGGCATAGCGTTGATCAACGCGGGCATTGACTTCGTTCAGATCCGCAAGCAGCAGGTCAAAACCAAAGCGTGGTTCCAGCTTGTCACGCATCGCGACGGTACGGTCGAAGAGACGCTGCTGGACCAACAGGGTGCTGCGCGCCGCGACAAGCTGCCAATAGGTTTGCTCAACAGCATTGGCCAACTCAATCATGGACTGAGTTAGCGCGGCTTGATCAGCCTGATTCGCGATGCCGGCAAGCTCGATGTTGGCTTCGGTGACCTCGCTTCCGAATCCACGGAGCAGGGGCTGTTCGAGTTGCAATAGGACGTCGGAGTCATAAAACCGCCCCACGCCAAAGAAGGAGGGGTTTTGCTGATTGCGCGCGACGGTGGCCTGGGCAGTGATGCGCCCGCCAGTGGTCAGGTCTTGTCGGATGCCGGTGGTCAGCGAGCGTGTGCTGGATTGTTGATCGCCTGAGAGGCCGGGGATCGCGCCGGGGGGCTGGGGCGTATCCCGCTTGGCATAATTTGCTTCAGCGAAGATCGCACTATCGAACACGGCCTCGGCTTGCTCAATGACAAGCTCGCTGATCTGCGGGTTGAGCTTTGCGATGCGTAGGTCGAGGTTGTGTTCGATCGCTTTACGAACTGCGGAAGTTAGGTCGATGGTGACGGTCGGTGTTTCCGCGCTGGTCAGCAGGCTATCGCCCGCATCGATCTTCTGGTCGCTGTATGCGTCAGCCCCGCTCATCGTGTCTGCCGCCTTGATGTTTTGCTCGACGGTCTGCCGGTCTTCGGGCAGGGCGACTCCGTCTTCCTTGGCCTTCTTGAGGACACGCTCCAGCGATTTTTCAAACTCGCTGGGCTGACGTTGGACCTTGACCTCAGCGGCTCGATCCTCAAGCTTCTCGCGGTGGTCGGCGAGCAGAGCCTCGCGTAGTTCGTCACGTGTTCGCTCAGGTGCCTGCGTGCAAGCCGAGAGGGCAAGCGTGCATGCGGCGAGGAGGGTGGCCCGGGCAGAAAAACGATGGATCGAAATGAAGTACGGCATGTACGGACAATAGCCGCTTGACATGGTGACGTCAATTATTTTCGTACAGCGTACGGTCCATCTTCCCCGGTAAGGCGACTTGGTGCAAACGGGTGCAAAGCGCTGCTATGATGTCTGATTCGCTATTGCCCCGCGTATGGAGTTTGATGATGCCCCGCAAGATGACCATGACCGAGAAAATCCTCGCCGCCCACGCCGGCAAGAGCGAGGTTGCGCCCGGTGAAAACGTCTGGTGTGACGTTGACGTGTTGATGACGCACGATGTCTGTGGTCCAGGCACGATCGGTATCTTTAAGAAGGAGTTCGGCGAGAACGCCCGGGTCTGGGACAACACACGCATCCCCATTATCCCCGACCACTACATCTTCACCGCCGACGGGAAGTGCCACCGCAACATCCAGATCCTCCGCGACTTCGTCAAAGAGCAGGGCATCAAGTACTACTACGACCCCGACTTCCTCGATACCGACGAAGCCTCGGGCATGCCCAATCCCTACCGCGACCCCACCAAGACCTCCTACAAGGGCGTCTGCCACAAGGCCCTGCCTGAAGAAGGCCACTGCCGCCCCGGCGAGATCATGCTTGGCACCGACAGCCACACCTGCACCGCAGGCGCCTTCGGACAGTTCGCGTCCGGCGTGGGCAACACCGACGCAGCCTTCACCATGGGCACCGGCAAGACCTGGCTCAAGGTCCCGCCCACCATGCGCTTTAACTTCCATGGCGACATCCCCGCCTACCTCACCGCAAAAGACCTCATCCTCGCCGTCATCGGCGACATCGGCTTCGCCGGCGCTACCTACAAGGCCATGTACTTCGCAGGCTCGGGTATCTCCTCCCTCTCCCTCGAAGACCGCATGACCCTGACCAACATGGCCATCGAGGCCGGCGGCAAGAACGGCATCTGCGACGTCGACGAAAAAACACTCGAGTACGTCCGCGCCCGTTCCAACCGCCCCGAGTGGACCGTCTACGAAGAAGACGACGACTGCACCTACGACTACGAACAGACCTGGGACCTCGCCAACTTCGAGCCCCTCGTCGCCGCCCCGCACTCCCCCGACAACACCAAGACCGCGATCGAGCTCCAAAAGGCCAGCACCAAGCTCGACCGCGCCTATATCGGCTCGTGCACCGGCGGCAAAATCACCGACATGATCTTCGCCGCCAACATCCTGCAAGGCAACGAAGTCAAGATCCCCACCTTCGTCGTGCCCGGCTCAACCGAGGTCCACAAGGACATGCTTGAGCTGAACCTCTACGGCGAAAAGGTTGACGAATCCGCCGCAGGCACCGACAAGAAGGCCGCCACCAGCGTCTACAAAGCCCTCGAAGACGCGGGTTGCCTCATCGGTGCCGCCTCCTGCGCCGCCTGCCTCGGCGGGCCCAAGGACACCTTCGGCCGACTCAACGAGCCCATCAACTGCATCTCCACGACCAACCGCAACTTCCCCGGCCGAATGGGCCACAAGGAAGCCGGCGTCTACCTGGCTTCGCCCCTGACCGCCGCCGCGAGCGCGTTGACCGGCATCGTCACCGACCCCCGCGAGTACGTTGACAGCCCGATCCTGACCGGCAGTGCCGGCGTCGTCTAAACCCCTCTCCCCACGGGAGAGGGCTGGGGTGAGGGACTGCGCAGCAAGATGTCTGGGTGGCCGGGGTCACGCACAGCGTGCCCCCGGACGAGTTTCAATAGATTGACCTATGGCATTCCGTGGGCAGGCTGCGCCTGACCACTGCCACCCGTCGTGATCTTTTAACTGCGAGCCGCGTCGTATCAACGCGGCTCGCATTATTGCGTCATTCCGTTATCCAGTGACAGGCCCTGTCACCCCTGCGTGATAGGTTTGCATGCATGAACAAACAACCTGCCTGCAAGCCGGGGCGTGTCACTTCGGGCACGATAACCTGGCGCATCACCCTCGATACCTATGTCACCCGCCAGCACGAGGATCTCCGACCGACTGTTGACCGCCGACATATTCAGGTCCATACACCGTTCCCCCCGCCCGATCCAAGGCGACCATAGTCGCGAGCAAAACCGCGAGCCGAGCCATCACGGCCCGGCTTACCGCCACTTATTTTCGCCTGTGAATGAACCCATGTGTGGTTGAGAGCATTGACCGGATGTCTGAATACAAAGGAAATTTCGTAATGAATGACAGTGCCAGATTAGAACGTTGGGTCAGGGGTTTACCTTCCGAGTATCCAAAGTTGGATTGGGATAGCTTCGATGACTATCAAGGGCCAGACTCACCTTCTGATGATGTCGATTCACTCTATGAAGACGGCAATGGGCATGGCGTTGATTTGGAGGAGTGTATCTTTGAAATGGGGCTTGCTGTCTGTCTGGAGTACATTGCCGAATCATCTGATGACATGCTGGGGGGGATGCTGCCTTGGGGGGCTGAATTATTGTTGTCGATTGAAGCGGTCGCAGCATGTGCTGGAGTTCCTTCGGGCGATAGGGAATTGAGTCGCATCCGGGCCTGGGGGCGTGAAATCAACTACTCTCCCCCCGAAGATCTTGTACGTCTAATGCTTTCCAAAATTGATTTTGTATTGGAACGATGGGAGGCGGACCCAGATTTTTATGGCGCATATTCAACAGAGCGAAAACGTGAAATAGCGCGAAATCGCGACCGGGCAATAGCGGAAAAAATGCGTCGTCGCATTTCTTCTTTGCTCCTCTGATAATTAAAAGGGGAAAATCCCTCTTTTTCTTCAAGTATCATCTCTCTGGCCCACCACAGCGACACAACGAACGGTCATGCGGGTGAACTCCATGAAGGAGCAGAGTTTTGAGACGACACAAACACACTTTCTGGCTCAACGCTTTCGTCGCCTTTCTGTGGGCGAGCTTCCCGTGCACAGCAGAACCCGCATCCGCTGACGTCTCTCTCTTTCTCGAAAAGGGCGAGTTGATCCTTGACGAGCCTTTCGATGGCGATGCGTTTGACGCTGCCAAATGGCCGTCAGCGATGCACGCACGCAATCGAACCAGCATCCGTGTTGGCGACGGCTTCTTTGTCTACGACACGGAAAAAAGCACCGAGACACTGAAGCGCAGTAATTTGCATCACTACTTCAGTGAACCCGTTGGCGATCTGGTCGTCCAATTCCGCTTCTTGCCGGGGCCCGGGTTCAACTGGATCAACATCGGTTTCAATGACGAGTCGGGCCATTGCTTCGTCACCAAGTTGGGGACGGATAAAATCTACAGTTACAAGTACAAGGAAAAGAACATGCGTTCCTTTCCTGAGTATGTCGATCTCTCGGGGTCGGATTTAAGTGGAGAAAAGGAGTATCTCATCACCGTCGAGATCGCCGATGAGAAGGTCTTTGTTCACGTCGACGACAAGCACTTTCTCCTTGGCCAGAACGCCCGCTTCCGCAACCCGAAGAAGTCGGTCTTCCTTGGGATCCAAGGCGGCGCGGGTAAAATCGATTGGATCAGGGTCTGGAAAGGCAAGCGGATTGAGGATCCGGACGTCGACAGTTGGGAGACCAGAAAGGCGGAACGCCCGAAGGCGAATCTCGATTCGGATCCGCGTTTCAAGAAGGAAAAACAGGTGGCCGATGCACGTGTCGCCCTGAATAACGACGCCACCTATCGAAAACTCCTCCAGGCCACCAGCGACTTCGAAGCACAGACCCGAGAAGCCTTCCCCTTCTTCAAAAGCCCGAGAGCCAAGCACAAAGCGCAGCACAAAGAGGCGCTCAAAGCCAATGGCGACTACGCCAACCGCCTCAAGAAACTGCGTGAACTGGAACAAGCCGAACTCGACTACCTCTATAAACGCTTCCCGGATATCGCGAAGTAGCTGCCGGGAGACCCGACTCTCATCGATTCATTTCTTCTTTATTGAGACATCGCCATGATCATGCAACGTACCCGGCAGAGCCTCTGCATCCTCCTCACGCTGGTATTGATCGGCGTGGCCACCTTGCCCGTCTTGGCCCAGGTGGCCGCCGGGGTTCAACCCAATATCCTGCTTCTCTATGCGGACGATCAGAGAGATCACACGCTGGCCTGTGCCGGCCACCCGATCGTCAAGACGCCGAACATCGACCGCCTGGCCGACCAGGGCGTGCGCTTCGAGAATGCGTTCGTGTCAACGTCGACCTGCTGGGTCGGACGATCCAGCCTCTTCACAGGCTGCTACGAACGCAAACACCTCTATCGAATCACACCCGGGCCGCTCAACCCCGCGCTCTGCGAGACGTCGTACTTCGCCGTCTTGAAGAAAGCGGGTTACCGTACTGCCCACCTTGGCAAGGAACACGTCAACCTCGCAAACGAATCAGCGTCCGCGATGTTCGATGTGCGTCGCCGGCTGGGCCGCAATCCCTTTTTCAAGAAGCAGCCCGACGGCAGCGTGCGCCACGAAACGCAGATCCTCGGCGACTGGGGGATCGAGTTTTTGAAAGAGCAGCCCAAGGGCCAGCCCTTCTGTCTGCAACTGAGCTTCAACGCGACGCACGCGGAAGACGGCGATAAGCGCCCGGGCATCGGCCACTACCCCTGGCCGAAGGTGACCGACGGCATGTACGAAGACCAGCAGATGCCGCTCCCGCCGCTCAATGACCCGGCCATCTACGAGTCGCAGCCGGACTTCCTTAAACAATCGATCAATCGGCAACGCTTCTTCTGGCGATGGGACACGCCCGAAAAGTACCAGACCAACATGCGCGCCTACTTCCGCATGATCAGCGGCATCGACCACGTCATGGGACGCCTCGTCGCGGAATTGGAGAAGCAGGGACTGGCGGACAACACGGTGATCATCTACACCGCGGACAACGGCTACTACCTCGGCGACCGAGGGTTCGCCGGGAAATGGACGCACTACGAGCAGTCCCTCCGTGTCCCGCTGGTGGTCTATGATCCGCGGCTGCCCAAGGGCAAGCGGGGCCGTGTGCTTCCGCAGCTTGCGCTCAACAGCGATCTCGCCTCGACCATGATTGACCTCGCGGGCCTGCCGACGCCGGACACCCACACCGGCCGCAGCCTCGTGCCCCTGCTTCAGGACAAAGCGGCCGCCGATTGGCGCACTGATTTTCTCTGTGAGTTCCTGGCCGTCCCTAATACCATCCCCCGCTGGGAGGGGGTTCGCGACACCGACTGGGTCTACGCCCGCTACTACGTCGATGGCCCGGACCAAAACCCGTTCGAGTTTCTGCACGACCTGAAAAACGACCCGGATCAACTGAAAAATCTTGCGTCAACCCAAGAAAACCGCTCGGTCTTAATGCGGATGCGCGCACGCTGCGATGAACTGATCGCCGAGGTCGGCCCTGCGATGAAAGACGTCAAGCCAACCCAGCAGCGCCGGAAAAAGAAAAAGTAGTAACCATGGGAAAAAAAGGGACATTCCCCGTTTATTCGTCGTAACAGAGCCGGGCAGTCCCTCTTCCGTCTTGTCTTCTTTTTCTTATCGAGCGCTTGATCAAACACTTGCCTGCAGGTGTGGGATAATGCGGGTATGCACCCACGCCTGCTGCACATCGACCGACGCATCGGTCATTGGATGGAGAAGTACGGCCACATCGCACACCGGTACGGCCTGGGGCTGCTCTTCGTCTGGTTCGGCTTGCTCAAGCCTTTTGGGTACAAAACCACGACCTCGCTGCTGGCGCACACCGTCTACTTCGGAGACCCTGCCGTCGTCGTCCCTATCCTCGGATGGTGGGAAGTCGCCATTGGCGCGTGTCTGATCTTCCGGCCTTTGAATCGCCTGGGCCTGCTGCTGCTGGCGGTACGTTTGCTGGGCACCTCGCTGGCCTTTGTGCTACTGCCCGATGTCTGCTTCGACGGCCACCTGCTGATCCCCACTCCAGAAGGCCAGTACCTCATTAAGGACCTGGTCCTCTTCACCGCGGCGATGATCATCGGTGGCACCATCCATAAGGAACGCTCGCCGAAAGTCATCCACTGACCTGTTCGATTCTGCGCACCAACCCCGCCATCGCTTCTTAAGTGATGGACGAAATCGATCACAATCTGTTGGCGGCATGGGACCGTGTCAGACGGGAAGGAATGTCAGAACTTGGCGCAGTGGATGGACAGCTCGCCACCCTCCCCCAACCCCTCCCTCCAGGGAGGGGAGTAACGCGATCCTCCTCCTCGATCCTCTTCCTCCAACGACCCCATCTGCGCACAGGCGGCGAAGCTGTTGGGCAAGCACAAGGAGGCGTTGTGAAGATACTTGCCGCATCGGCCGGGCCGGACCAATGTTACGACCCGTAAAGCCAGTGGCCATTCGCTCCAAAGCGATTCGGTTGGTTAGTCGATCGCGGTAAAGCTATCGACCTCGATGAAGTAGGCCCCGTAGCACATCGTCGCGCCGCCTTTGATTCGGCCCTTGACGAGATAGGTTTGCCCATCCTTCATCTGAGCGAGTTCGGGGTGTTTATAAAGGTGTGCGCGGTAATACCCCCCAGATTTACCCTTGAATTCATCCGCCGCATCGTCAGGCCAGTGGATCTCGAATAACGGCACATCGCGTGCGATCTCACAGACGCCGGTCATTGCAACAGGCGTCCCCTTCGGGATGAAGACGTCGTCAGAGTCGCGCAACTCCTTCCTCGTTTCGGCCTGGTGCTCATAGGCCAGGCGTGAGAGGTCCAGACTGTTTAACGGCTTGTCGGCTTCCTCAGTGGCCGCAGTGTTGCCTTGGCAGGCGGTCAGTCCAAGCAGGGCCAGGACGATCATCCATAGTTTCATGTTCATCAAACCACCTTGCGTAGAGATGAGCGATATTGTTCAAGGCAAGCATACTGCCAGCAATAGACGCGTGCCTTCTAGCCGAGTTCCCTGACTAGACGGGAATGATGAAAAGAGGGGCGGTGACTTGTGTTTGCCCCGGTTTGACGGGGGGTGGTGTGATAATCTTTCGTCCATGCCCGCCGTTCATACATCCGACGACCCCAGGCTCGCGCCATTCACCGCGATGCGTGACCGTGATATCCGTCGCGAGACCGGGCTTTGCTTGGCCGAGGGCGAGCACCTTGTCCGACGGGCCTTTGAAGCCGGGCTGCGGGTTCGATCGGTTTTGGTGGTCGAGCAGAAAGCCGATCGTGTCGAAGCAATGCTCGCAGCGTCTGATGTGCAGGGTGTCGAGGTCTTGACCTGTACGAAAGAGGTGCTTGAAGATGCTGTGGGTTTTGAACTGCATCAGGGCATCATCGCTGCCGTCGAGCCGCCAGTTGCATGGGATGGATTGGATGGTCTGCAGCGTGCGGTCGCGTTAGCCGAGGAGGAGTCACGTGCTACGCTGCTGATCTGCCCAGAGATCACCAACGCTGAGAACCTGGGCCTGCTCGCGCGTGTTGCCGCCGGTTTGGGTGTCGGTGCGATGGTGCTTGGCCCGCGGTGTGCGGATCCGTGGTACCGCCGGGCGGTGCGCGTCTCGATGGGCGCGGTGTTCAAGCTGCCGATGGTTAGGCTCACCGACCTCAACGCTGGGCTCAATAGTTTGCGCGATCGGCACGGCTACTCACTCATCGCCACGGTGATCAACCCCAAGGCGACTCCGCTTGATGAAGTCACCCCTGCGCCGAATACAAAGCCTGCGATTCTCTTAGGCAGCGAAGGCTACGGCCTTGCCCCCGAGACGATTGATCAATGTGACGAGCAGGTCCGGATCCCGATGCATGCGGAGGTTGATTCGCTCAATGTCGCTGTTGCCGCGGGCATCGTGCTGTATCACTACGCCAGGAATTAGGGGCTGCCTCTTTTTATTTTTCTGCTTCCGGGTCTTTGTCCTTGCGTGACTGTGAGAACAGCCAGGTCATGAAGTCGGCTTCTTTGTCGCACCGTTCGCTGCTGTAATGGGTTGTGCCGTTGTCGGCCCCGGGGATCATCTTGCCGGAGACGCCGTGGTTGTCATCTTTCCAAACGGTGAACTTCATGTTGCCCCCCAGTTGCTTGACTTCGTCAAAGACTTTCTGCTGCTTAGCGATTGGGCACACCCCGTCTTTGTCGCCGTGGAACGCCCAGATCGGGATGTCCTTGATCTTAGCCGAGTCGATGAATGGCTCAGTCCGCCTGAGCCCGCTCCCTGCGGAGGGCGCGGCTGCGGCAAAGTAATCGGGGTCGAGTTGAATGAAGATGTACGAGCCGTGGCCGCCCATTGAATGCCCCAGGACATAGATCCGATTCATATCGACCGCGGGCAATTGAGTGATCAGGGCCTTGGTGTTGTTGAGGTCTTGCTCATCCCACAAGCCGTCGGCCTGGGGCGCAACGACGTAGCAGGGGAATGCTTTCCTTCGCTCGGGTTCTGCAAGCTGACGGTTCCAGTCTTTGAGCTGCTTGCGGTTGTTGGTTCCCTTCCCGCCCGCGCCATGCAGCGAGACAATGACCGGGTATGACTTGGTGGCATCAAAGTCGAGCGGCTTCATCACCCGGACGGGAAACTTTTCAGACTCCTGTGGCTCATAGAGATCCTGCCAGCGTTCTTGAGCGCTGGCGGTGGCCGCGCACAAAACTAGGACAAGAAAGGCGGCCTGTCGGATTCGCGGTAAGCACCATGTTCTTGGACGGCGATTCATCGGCTCTCCTGTGTGGGTGAAAAGGTTGAATTACTTTAGGCGCTGCGGGGCGTTCGCGGAGATTGCGTTGAATAACACCCCTTAACGTACACGCCTGCGAGAAGCCCTGAGTTTTTGCCGGGGTTTAGCTTTATATACCATTAACTAATGCTTGCTCGGCTATTGATCATCCCGCCATTATTAGCGCTCGCCGCGTTTGGTTGCTATGGCTTTCTTGCCACCTTCGAGCCCGGCACCCACCTGGCCTGGCGCGTCGGCTACGCTGTTGTCGTCGCTCTCTGTCTCGCGGGTTGTGTCGCGACATGGGTCATGAGTGGTCGGCCCAAGACCTGATCGATACGAGTTTGTACTGAAGGTGATTCAGGGGAATTGTGGGTTTGTCTTACTGCGCGCTGTGCGTTCCCCTTATCGCGGTATTTTTGCTCGGCTACTCCCTTCGTGTAGTGGTGATGCTTGAATCGCGGGCTATGGTGGGTCAACCAGTTCGCTTTGCCTGCGAGGAGAGTCGTTTATGCCCATGAAGACCAGTGTGATCCTTGCAGTAGCGGGCACGCTGTGCTTGTCCGCGGGTTCGACCCCCGCGGCGCCAGTCGCCAACATCAGCACCGAAGAGGTGAATGAGATCAGCGGCGAGCACGATGGCGGCATCGAGGCATCTAACACCGACCTGTTGCAGACCGTCGGGTCGATCACCTCGTCGATGGGTGCAACCTTTGATGGCACGATTTCCGGGCAGATCGTTGCGAGTTCATTGACGACGGGGACCATCGCGGCCGGCGTCGCCGAGGAAGACACGACCAATCCGAACGACGCCAACGCGATCTTCGCGGCCGGATCGGGCGAATGGATCGAATTTGCTCTGGACACGTCGTCCAATTCGCTGGGCTACGACATCGCGAGTATTGCGACGTTCAGTTACTGGAGCCAGGTTGACCGTACGGTGCAGGCCTACACGGTGCAGGTCCGCGCGGTTGGCGGGAGCTTTGTCGACCTGATCACGATCCCGATCGCGAATGCTCGTCAGGACGATGTCGTTCAAGTCGAGATTACCGATGGCAGTTCGCCTGTGCTGGCCAGCGGCATCGATGCGATCCGGTTCAATTTTGCCGATGGCGAATCCGATTGGGCGGCCTATCGCGAGATCGACGTGGAAGGGACCGCGACCGTCCCCGAGCCAAGCACGCTGGCGCTGTTCGGTCTGGGTGCCTTGTGCATCGGGTATCGGCGTCGTGGATAAGCCAATCGGAACGACCGCGTTCACCTTGCGGCCATGAAATGAAATGTGGCACCTTGATCGGCTTGTACGATGAGGGCATCGTTCCAGACGGTGATCGCGGCAGCGGGGCAAGATTGCTGCCGACCAGCGTCTGCCGGAGCGAATGCCCCGCCGACTGCCCAAAAAGCATCGCCAAGTGTCGGCGGAACTGCTGCAATTGCCGATCCAGATAATCCTTGTCACCCATCGCCCGCAGACGCAGGGCTGTCCCTTCTCACACCACACCCCAGCGAGGGGTTCGTAAGGCCCGACGTGGACAGGGCCGGTCCAACTGCCGGCCCTGTTCTATGAGCTGCTTATATCGACTCACTTCGTGAGGGCAGGCCTCTTCACAGGCATGAAGCCATCATAGGTGGACAGCCTTTGCCAGCGAGTGAAGGTTGACATGATCAAGTTATTGATCTGCTATTTCGCATCCGCAAGGGTATAGCTGACCAGTTCGGAAGACCAGCTTTCTTCTCCCTCGGTGCCGATGTATTTGATGATCCCGATGCCGGGGGCGATGTAGGTGGTGTTGCTGTAGGTCGGGTCTTCGGTCGAAATTTCTTTGTAAACAACGCAGTCGAATTCGCCCGCTTTCGTTGTCACTTTTTCATGGATCGCGGTGATGGTGACAGTTAAGGATGGATCTGTCTCCGGAGTCGGTTTGTAGGTATCGCCAAGTGTGGCGGGGTAGCGGAAGTACTTGGTAATTTCAGCGGGCGCGAGGCTGTCCTGTTCTTCGTCGTATTCAAGAAATGTATCGCACTCCACACCGTCGATCATCGCGATCCAGAAGTTATCCAAGACCAACTCAGCGGTATCTGCGGGCTTTCCTTTCTCGTGCTCGTAACTGCGCAGCAGGTACCAGGGCTTGCCATCAAAGAGGACCAATCCTTCGACACGATCGATGGCGACGATCTCGTCATCTTCGCTGGCATACACCCAGCTGTTACCCATGGCCAGAGGCGTGAGCACGTCGCCGACCGCTCCACGCGTCTTGGCTTGCTCGTCTGCTGACGTTTGCTGCATCGGTACGATGCCTGCGATACACACGCAGAACAGCAGGGCGGCAGTCAGGGCGTATCGGGTGATGAGAGAATTGCTGGAATAGATCGGTTGTTTCATGTCTCGATTATGGCGGCGATGGCCGGGCAACACCAGTGTCTTCTCCGTTTATTTGTGGATCTGATATAAAGCATTGCCTCCATGCATTGGCTTGTCTGCCACGTATTCTTGGGGGGCCTTGCGGAGCGTTTTAAATCTGCCGCCCTTCAACTGCACGGATAGGAAACCACATGCGACACGCTCAACTCTTGCGGACCTGCTTGTTATTACTTCTTCTCATTTTTGTCTCAGGCTTCGTCACCGACGCCCGTGCACAGGCGATCCCCGAAAACGCCGGGCCACTCGTCGGGCATACGACCTCGTCCAGCACATCGCTTTGGATGTATGCCAAACGCGGCGCGGCGGTGAAGGTGGTCTATGGCGAAGCGGCCGGGGGAGCTCAGATGAATGCCGCTCTTGCTGCAATTGATAAACCGGCAGGCGAGATCGACGGCGCGATCTACAAGGCGACGCTGGATCGGCTCAAGGCCGACACCACGTATCGATACAGCGTTTCAATTGATGGCCAAATTTCCGCAGACCACACCGCGACGTTTAAGACCGCTCCAAAACAGAGTGAGCCTGCCAAGTTCCGTCTCGCAGTAACCTCCTGCATGAAGCACGGCCAGAAGCAGGGCTCATGGACACTGCTGCTCAACGAAAAGCCGGACATGCACCTCACGCTGGGCGACACGCAATACTCGGACACGACCAACCCGAGCGTGCAATGGCGGCATCATCTGCGGTACCGGGCGACTCCTGAACTCGCTGAAGTCAACCGCAACGTCCCGACCTATGCGATGTGGGACGACCACGACTACGGCCCAAACAATTCGGACGGCACCGCGAAGGGCAAAGAAAAATCTCTCGCAGGTTGGGCGCAGATCTGGGCCAACCCGCCGCAGGGCACCAACGACACCCCCGGCGCGTTCTTCAGCTACACATGGGGCGAAGTCGAGTTCTTTATTGTTGATGGTCGATACCACCGCTCGCCGGACAAGCACCCCGACGATGACACCAAGCGGATGCTCGGCGATGCGCAGTTCGCCTGGCTCGTGGACGGTCTGAATAACTCGAAAGCAAAATTCAAAGTCATCGCTTCCGGCTCGACCCTCCATGACAGTAAAAGCGACGGCTGGCGCATCTACACCTTCTCCCGCCACCGGCTGTTCGATGCGATCAAGACCAACAAGATCGGCGGCGTCGTCTACATGTCCGGCGACATCCACCGCTCACGCGTCTGGGAGCACCACGAATCCGATCGCGTCGGCTACCCGCTGGTTGAAGTCATCTCCTCAGGCGTCGCCAACAGCAAGAACCTGAGCTTCGCGACGGTTGACTTCGATACGACCGCAGACGACCCGACGATGCGTGTGCGCATCATCCATGGCGAAGGCAAGACACATGTCGACCAAACATGGAAGCTGTCGGATCTACAGGTGAAGTAAAACTATTGGTCAGCGAGTAAACGCAGCAGATGTTCCACCGCTTCGCTGAGTGCCTCGCTGGCGGTGTGCAGGTGTCGCTCGAATTCTTCGTGCGTCGGGTGCTCGCCATCCACGAGGTCGGTCACGGCCTTGACCGCGCACAAGGGCTTCTCATGCTGGTCGGCGACCCATGCGATCGCGGCGGCTTCCATGTCTTTGGCGTGTGTGCCTGCGGCTTCGATGCGTGACGCGTCGTCGTCGTTCATGTCCAGACTGTTGCCCGAGCTGACCACGCCTTGCTCCAGGCCGAGTGCTTCGGCCCATTTGGTGACGTCACAGAGTTGCCACCCGCCGTCGGCATATTTTTCGAATGGCGCGAGCGGGATGCGACGGTCGTGGAAGTAGAACGGCCCGCCGGTGAGGTAGACCTTGCCGATCGCTCCGCCTCGTTTGATAAACCCGCCGCAGGTCCCCGCGTTGATGAGCAGGTCGGGGTTGAGCTTATCGAGCACGATCTGCGTCGCAACTGCGGCGGGCTGGGTCCCGATACAGTCGATCCCGAAACGCCGGTCTGCGCCCATCACTGCAACATCGATACGTAGCGAGCCGACGATGCCGTCGTACCATCGCATCGGCATCGGCGGACTCAGGAAGCCTTTGTCCGCGAGTTCGAGTCGGCGAATTAGCGGCATCGCCTCGTCCTGCATGGCGTAGAGGAGCACAACGTGTTGGATCGGGGTGTCGGTCATGGCGTGCCAAGATAGCAGGCTTGATCAGCTTTTTTAGAACGAGTACAGATTTATGGAATAACCCGGCCCCCGTCGCGGTTCTCCCCACGACACGCCTGACCGCTACACTTAAACGGACCAATCTGAGGGACGATACACCGTGGAAAGCACCGCATTCAGAGAGCTTGCCCTGGCTGAAATGGACAGCGTTTACCGCATGGCCATGACCCTGGCTCGAAACCCCGACGACGCCTCCGACCTCGTACAGGAGACCTTCCTCAAGGCCTTCAAGTCCGAGGGTCGATTCGAACTCCGTGACCACGGTGTTCGGCCATGGCTCTTCAAGATCCTGCACAACAACTTCTACACCAAGGTGAAGAAGAAAAACCGCGAGCCCACGCTCGGCGATGAAGTCATCGGCGAGGTTGCTGGTGGCGAACTCGGCGAGGTCGATGCGCCGCCACCCGCGTGGGACCTGGAGCACTTGGACTGGGAGCAGGTGGACGATCGACTCAAGAACGCGATCGATGAACTGCCCGATCACTACCGCGAGGTGCTGCTGCTCTGGGCGGTTGAAGGCTTGAAGTACCGCGAGGTCGCGGATGTGCTTGGTGTGGCCTTGGGCACGGTGATGAGCCGGCTCTACCGGGCCCGAGCGATCCTGAGTGAGAATCTCGCCGGCCTCGCAGAAGAGCATGGCATCAAGGCAGGCTGATCACCCGCCAGCTTGTGCGTTTAAGGAATGACACTTTCCCCGGAACGATTAAACCAACAGTGGCAAAGGCAGCGTGGCCCGAGCCCTTTCAGAGAGAACCATGCAACCCGAAGAAACCCCCAAGTCAATGGAAGCGATGCTCCTGGCCCTTGCCGATGGCGAGCTCGACTTTGCCGACCAGCCGCAGGTGCTGGCAAAGATCGCCGAGGACCCCAAGGCTGCGCAGCGACTCGCGCAAGAGCAGCAGCTCAAGAAGTGTTGCGCCCGCGTGATGAACGGGCCGGAGATGAAGTGCCCCAACGAGCTGGCGGGCAAAGTGCTGGCCATGGCATCGGGTGGGGCCGCTGCGGTGAAACCCGCTATGCCGTCGGCACCACCCAAACAACAGGCCCCGTACACCGGCCCACCAGTCCTCGCGAAGATCGGCCGATGGGTGCCTACCGCGATCGCCGCCGTCCTGCTTCTCGCCGCGGGCATCCTCTTTAATCAGGCCAGCACGGGTGGCGGCGGCATCGGCACTTCCGCAGTCGCCAACCTCAGCCAGCAGGACATCAAGAACTTCACCGGCCGACACTTCGACTGTGCCGAGCGCCCCGACCGCCTCAAGAACCCCACCCAGTTCGGTGAAACGGGTGAGTTCGAGCAACTGCCCGGCAAGCTCCGCGACTACTTCAAGACCGACGCCGACAAGCTCTCCCTGAATCTCAACGGCATCGGGTACGAGTACCAGCTCACCGGTACCTGTGCACTGCCCGGGTCCGGCGCGGTCCACATCGTCTACCACAAGCAGCAGAATCCTGAGAAGTCCATCAGCGTCTGGATCGTTGTCGCGGACAAGGCGAAGTACGGCCAACTCGAAGAGGGCCGGGTCTACTCCGAGGTCGGCGACGACCTGCTCAAGCCGGTGATCTTCTGGCGTGACGGCGGGCTGCTGTACTACCTCGTCGGCGACTCGATCGAGGACTGCGACAAGGCCGTCCAACAGCTCCGCCAGGCGGCGTGAGCCCAACTCAAGAACTCCTTATGCCCCGAAGCCCACGCACCACCGCGTGGGTTTCGTGCTCTGACAGGCCTATCGTGGATACTCCGTGCATAACCCGTCTGCGATCGCCCCGGATGGGCCCGCAACCCCCGGTTTTTGCCGCCAAAGCCCCGGTGGATTAAAGTGCGGCGTCTAAAAAAGATAAAAGGACTGTCGAAAATGAAAGTCATTTGTGATCGTGGGGCACTCGTTGAATCCCTGAACCTCGTGGCCGGCGTTGTCGTCGCCCGCACCCCCAAGCCTGCGCTGCGTTGCGTCCTCGCCTCGGCCAAGGACGACGCGCTGACGCTCTCCGCCACCGATACCGAGGTCTCCATCCGCATCTCCACCCCGCGTGTCGAGGTGCAGGACTCGGGCGATGCCCTGATCCCCGCGGACAAGCTCCAGCAGATCACCCGCGAGTCGATCGACCCGACCCTGACGATCACCACCAAGGAAGAGACCACCACCATCAAGGGGCAGGACTCGACCTTCAAGCTGCTGGGCTACCCCGTCGGCGACTTCCCGGAAGTCCCTGAGTTCCCTGCCGACGCCGACTTCGAACTTGCCGCAGGCGACCTGCACAAGCTCATCGCCCAGACGCTCTTCGCCACCGCCCGTGAGAACTCGCGTTACGCCATCAATGGCGTGCTGCTCGAACGACACAACAAGGACCTCACCGTTGTCGCCACCGACGGCCACCGCCTCGCGCTGGCCAAGGGCAAGTGCAAGAGCCTGCAGGACGCCGACCGCAACGCGATCATCCCGACCAAGGCGCTGAACCTCTTGCTGCGTTTGTTTGATGATGCCGAGCAGACGGTCCGGGTCAAGGTGGCCGAGAGCCAGGTGCTCTTCGCGACCGACACCGCGGTGCTCGCCTCGAACCTCGTCGAAGGCAACTTCCCGCCTTACAAGGACGTCATCCCCAAGGACGGCGACAAGAAGGCGACCCTGCCCACCGACGTCTACATCTCCGCCGTCCGTCGTGCCGGCCTCTTGACCAATGAAGAATCCAAGGGCGTCCGCATGGCGTTCGATCAGGACGGCCTGACCATCACCAGCCGCGCGCCGGAGATGGGCGAGGCCGAGATCAAGGTCGAGATGCCCGAGTATCAGGGCGAGCCGGTCGAGATCGGCTTCAACCCTGCATACCTGCTGGACGCGCTCAAGGTTGTTGACGAGAACCAGGTGTTCCTCGACATGAAGGCCGCGAACAAGCCGGGCGTGCTACGGACCGGGCCGAACTTCTTGTATGTCGTGATGCCGGTGAATCTGCAGTAGAACGGTGTTGCGGGAGACTCGAAGCGTCCCGTGGTTTTGGTAGGACAGGCATTCCTGCCTGTCAGTCAGGTCGAAGACCTGAATAACCAGAACCATTCGGCTGCGCCGATCGACAGGCAGGAATGCCTGTCCTGCCGACGAGTTTAAACATGTATCTACCAGCCCCAAAGCAAGACAGTGGACTTAGGCCTGTATATGCAGCGCTCATGATTCTTGTTTGCCTGGGTATCAATATCTATGCACTGTTTGGTGTATTCGCGGGATATCTGATTATTCCGAATCGACGGGATGGTGTTAATCCAGATGTGATTGAGGGCATGCCTGCGCGGTTCGCTGGTTTAGCAATCATGTGTGTCACACTCTCAATCCTTTTCTCTTCGAATAATGAGAACGCCGAGCTTAGTTTCAGGGATAAAGTATCTCGCTGGATGCTTTGGATCGCTCTGACGTTAATGGGTGCTGCTGTCGTTTCATACTTCATTGCTGGTGAGACACCATGACTTTCTCCTGGACCGACATCGACGAGATCGCGTACCAGCTCACCGAGCAGCGGCCGGATGACGACCCGCTGAC
>JBMZAP010000005.1:0-48322 GCA_049611445.1 Phycisphaeraceae bacterium
TATTCGCCACGCCCAGGCACCGCCGCGTACGACCGGATCCCTGACGATGTGCCGGACCACATCAAACGCGAACGCAACAACGACCTACTCGCGCTACAGACGGCGATCAGCACTGAGATCCACGCGAGTTACGTTGGCCAAACGGTCGACGTATTTGTCGAAGGCGTCTCACAGAAAACACGCAAGCAGGGTGGTGACCAATCGGAGGCGACCCAACTCTCCGGCCGAACCGGAGGTGACCTGATTACGTTCTTTGAGGGTGCCCCATCCCTGATCGGCCAGATCGTAAGGGTCAAAGTCGAGTCTGCGCTGCCGTTGGCGCTTTCGGGCACACTTGAGCAATCGCAATGACCTGCAAGCTGCCGGATACCAATCTGCACCTTGGCGACTGGTCGCCGACCCCGCTGACGCCTGTGTCGCTCGAAGCAGATGGCCCGTGTATCTGGTCCAAACTCGAGTTCCTCAACCCAGGCGGATCCACCAAGGACCGCATCGCCAGTCACATCCTCACCAAGGCGTATCGCAACGGCACGATCAAGCCCGGCGGAACGGTCATTGAAGCCTCCAGTGGATCAACATCGATTGCGATGGCCATGGTCTGTGCGCAGCTTGGCCTCAAATTTATCGCGGTCATGCCGGCAGGTGTATCCAACGAACGCTCGCTGATCATCAAGGCCTACGGCGGCGAGGTACATACCACCGATGCAGGCGCGACGATGCCTGATTGCATCGCTGAGGCACGCCGCTTGGCCGATGAACGCGGCGCTTTTCTGCCGGCTCAGTTCGAAAACCCGGACAATGCCGAGGCCCATCGCTTCGGCACGGCACGCGAGATCATTAAGCAACTGCCTGCACAGCACGTCGATGCCATCGTTGCGGGTGTTGGCACGGGCGGCACGCTCGTCGGGTTGTACCACGGGATGCGAGACCACGGCTGCGCTGCAACACCCGTGCTGGCCAAGCCCATCGCATCCTCCGGCGGCACGCTTGCGCCGGGGTGTTTTGATCACGCCGAGTGCTGCTCGTCCTACTCCAAGCGCATTCCCGGCGTCGTGGACAACCTCTCCTGTCTTTTCCAGCCGGACGATCTTGACGGCCTGGAGACGATTGAAGTGGGCGATGACCTTGCGATTGAGACCGCCCGGCAATTGATTCGCCGCGGTTTTCCGGTCGGCCCGAGTTCCGGATTGAACTACGCCGCAGCGGTGACGGTCCATCAGCAGCTGCAGGGACGCGGTATTGCCTCGCCGACGGTCGTCACCGTGTTCTGCGATCGGATGGAGCGATATTTCTCAACCGAGTTGTTCAGCCCGGCCCCACCGGCTGGCCACGTAGCATCCCACGGATCGCGTTAACAGGCGCGGTCAGCATCTTCCGCCAATCATGTTTTGTCCCGTTGGCGGATATGAGCAGGGCCGTGACATCGTCGTCATTCAGGTCATGGGCATCTTCTTCTTCGAGATGTCTGATTAACGCAGGGATGATGCCACTGGGATCTTCGCTTGTCAGTTGGTTCAGTTGATCACGCAGGCCGCGCACACCAACTTGTTTGCCATCGCTACGCCGTGATTCAATCAGGGCATCGGTGTACATGAAGAGCATGTCGCCGGGCTTGAAGGTGATGTCGGTCTGCTGATAGCCCGCGTCTGTCTGGATGCCGAAAGGAAGGTCCGCGGAAGGCTGGCTGACGTTGTCATCTGGGTCGATCCCGAGAATCTGCCATTGTTTTTCGCTGGCGCGGTACCACATTGGGGGCGGGTGGCCGGCGTTGCTGAGCGAGAGCTTTCGATTGGGGGCGGAGAATGACATCGCGACGGTGGTCGCAAAACGGCCGTCGTCCACGATCTCGCCGAATTTCTGGTTCATGGCCTGCATGAACTTGCTCTGACTGGTGAAGTTCACGTAGTACTGCATCAGCGAGCGGAGATCTTGTGCTGTCTCCGCGACATGGCTGCCATGGCCTGCAACGTCGGCGAGCAGGACACGCGTGATCCGTCCGGAGGCACAGGAGGACAGGTAGTAGACGTCCCCGCCGCGCTTCGCGCCCTGATGCGGCTTGGCATACAGGTAGCCGTCCAAGCCGGTCATGGCCAGGGCCTGGTCAGCGGCCTCGGTCCCGCCCCAGACTTGAAGGCACTGGAGGTTGGTTGTGCTGGACTGCTTCGCCATGGATTTAGTGTATCCCTCTTCAGACCGTCGGTCTTCAGCGGTGTGCTTTCTCGACTTCTTTACAATGCGTCGCATGATGAAATTATTCGATGCGCATCTGGATATGGCTCTCAACGCATTGGACCACGAGCGTGATCAGACGCATGGTGTCCATCTGCTGCGGCAACGTGAGGCTGACGGTGTGCCAGACGATCGGGGGATCGCGACGGTCTCGCTGGAAGAGTTGAAGGCGGGTGGGTGCGGGGTCGTGCTCAGTACCGTGATCGCACGGGCCAAGCCTTGGGTCACCGCCGACCGGCAAGGGCAGCGTGGCGATATTGATTGGCCCGCTCAGTCGATGGCCTATGCCGTGGCGATGGGGCAGTTGGCGTACTACCAATTGCTGCAGACGCAAGGGCAATTGCGACTGATCACCACCGCGAGGCAGCTTGCCGAGCATGTTGCCGAATACAGCGCATCGCCCGACACGACGCCTGTCGGCATGATCGTAACGATGGAAGGTGCCGACCCAATCGTTGAGCCGGAGCAAGTCAGGCATTGGCATGATGCCGGGGTTCGTACGCTCATGCTCGCGCACTTCGGTAAATCGAATTATGCCTATGGCACACCGACGAGCGATCCAGACAATAAGCATGACGTTGATGGCCCGCTGACAGACTTCGGGCAGGCGCTGCTGCCGATCATGCATGAGTTGGGCATGCCTCTGGACCTCACCCACACCGCCGATCTGACCTTTGCCGAGGCGGCTGACCTGTTCGAAGGGCGTATCTACTCAAGCCATACCGGGTGTCGTGCGCTGGCTGAGATGCCACGGAACCACACGGATGAGCAACTTAAGCAGATTATCGATCGTGACGGCGTGATCGGGCTGCCGATGTTTAATCACTTCCTCGACGCGGCGTACCAGGAAGACTCGCCTAAGGACATGGTCACTTACGAGAAGGTTGCGGATCATATCGACCACATCTGTCAGCTTGCCGGTCATGCAAAAGCCGTCGGCATCGGTAGCGACGCCGACGGTGGTTTTGGTAAGGAGCACATGCCTGCAGAACTGGATACCCACCGAGATATCACGCTGCTTGCACAGACGCTTTCGGCCCGCGGTTACAACGACGCCGACATCGCGGGTGTGATGCAGGGCAACTGGCTGCGCTTTTTTTGTGAAACCCTGCCTTGACCTTTGATGCCCATGACTGCTTTGGCGACTGCCATGCACCCGTCGAAGCGATTTTTTGTGCATACTGAGAAAACGATTTGGGTTCGCGGCCGAGTGCGCGTTGTACCCCATCGCCGAGCCATTCGTTCCGCCCGTCCATGACTTCTCGCATGAGATCTGTCAGGAATTTTGCGAAGTCAGGGCCCATGTGCATGGTTAGCTCTGCCTCGTGCTCCTCGTAAGTCACAGGCAGGTAATCCACCTGGTGACCTGCCGCTTCAGACAGGATTTGAGTGACCTGCTGCATGCTCAATAGCTCTGGCCCTGTCAGTTCGTAAAGTTCTCCATCGTGCTTCTCTTCAGTCAGTGCGGCAAACGCGACATCTGCGATGTCATCGCAGTCCACAAAGGGTTCGACCGAGTCCCCGATGGGCAGTGCGATAACACCGGCTTTGACACTCTCGAGGAAATGCCCCTCGTCAAAGTTCTGATTGAACCAGCCTGCTCGGATGAGTGTGTATCGAAGGCCGCTGTCCCGGACGATCTGCTCGCAGACCTGTGCATTTGCTTCGCCTCGGCCAGAGAGAAGGACGACTTTTTCGACGCCCGCAGTCTTGCATGCGTCCATCAGTTGCGTGATGTGAGACGGCGCTTCGTCGATAGCCAGGTCCGGGTAGTAGGCGATATAGACAGCCTTGACACCCTCTAACACGGTGGGCCAGTTGGCGGGAGCGTTCCAATCGAAGGGCGTGTTCGCTGATCGTGAGCCTAGGCGAACCGCCCGGCCGGCTTTGGCCAATCGTTGGGCGATGCGGCTGCCGGTCTTCCCGGAAGAGCCGATGACGAGAGTCAGTTCATTGGAGGTTGCGTTCTGCATGGGATTTCCTTTCGGTGGGTGTTTGCCATTGATCTCCTGTAGATCAACGATGTCCATTAAACCCATGTGGATGCATACGAAATATGGCAAAAAGTCTAAATAAATATGCAGAAAGTCCAAGATAGATTGACATACGGCAAATTCGTGTGATAATGCCACGATGGCACTGCCCAATCCCGACCCCTATGTTCAAACCGGCGATCCCCTGGCCGAAACGCTGCAATTGCTTCGCCTCTCAGGCAGTTTTTATTGTCGTGGCGAGTTCAGCGAGCCATGGGGGATTGACCTTCCCGCGTTTCCCGGATCCATGATCTTTCACATCGTGACCAGTGGTTCTGCAGTCATCGAACGTGAAGGGGTTGATCCGGTCGTGTTGAGGCAGGGCGGCATGGCGCTCGTCCCGCATGGTGAGGGGCACGTGCTCCGCGGCATGAATGAAACATTGGCCGAGCCACTGTTTGATATCGCTGTCGACAAGCTCAGTGATCGCTACGAAGTGATGCGTTTGGGTGGCGGAGGCGATCAGACACGGATGCTGTGCGTCTTGGTCAGACTTGAGGACACATCTGCCGACCACTTGCTGCCGTTACTTCCGCCGGTGATGACACTGGACGCCTGGGATGATCATGCAGATGGATGGTTGCACAATACGCTGCGATTCATGGTGCGCGAGGCGCACGAGATGCGGCCGGGCAGTGAGGCGGTGATTACACGTCTATCAGACATCCTCGTGATACAGATGATCCGTGACTGGATTGATCGGCAGGGTGATGCCTCCTCAGGCTGGCTTGCCGCGATGCGCGACCCGATGATCGGGCAGGCGATGAAGCAGATCCATGCAGCGCCTCACAGGCCCTGGTCGCTGGAATCACTCTCAGAAATCGCGTGTATGTCGCGTTCGGGTTTCGCCGCACGCTTCACCGAACTCCTCGGCGAGTCTGCGATGAAATACGTTACACACTGGCGGATGCAGGTTGCGCGACAGCAGTTGCGAGCGACAGCGGACACGGTCGGTAAGATCGCGATCGATGTGGGGTACGAATCGGAAGCATCGTTCTGTCGTGCTTACAAACGCCAGTTCGGTGAGCCGCCGGGTGCGATTCGTAAGCGACCGAATGAGACCGTTTACACGTGAGCCAGCTTATTCAACCCGTTGTACGCGGCGATCTTGTATGCCTCGGCCAAGGTCGGGAAGTTGAAGACGTTGTTAATAAAGAACTCCGCTTTCCCGCCCAGCGCCATGCAGCACTGGCCAATATGGATCAGCTCGGTTGCGCCGGTACCGATCGCGTGGACACCAAGGATCTCGTGGGTGTCCTGGTGGATCAGGAGTTTGAGCATGCCCTGGTCGTCGCCAATGATCTGGCCACGGGCGATTTCACGATAGTGAGCGATGCCCGCTTCGTAGGGAATGCCCTCGTCGGTGAGTTGTTTCTCGGTCTTGCCGACCATGGAGATCTCTGGCACCGCATAGATGCCGTAGGGGAAGAGTTCCTGGTTCCAGCCCTCGACCTCAACACCGAACGCGTGGCAGATTGCCCTTCGGCCCTGTTCAAATGATGTCGATGCTAAGGCGGGGAAGCCGATCACATCACCGGCGGCATAAACATGCTCAACCGCGCGCGGGTTCTCCGGGTCTTCCATATTCAGGCACTGGTAGTGCTCGTTCACTTTCAGACGTTCGCGGTCGTCGTAAGTGATCCCGACGTTTTCGAGTGCGAGCTTGCCGCAGACGCCTTGTCGGCCGACGGAGTACAGCAGTGTTTCGGCTCGGATGTGCTTGCCGGACTCGAGTATCGCTTCAACCAGCGAGCCCTCAACCTTGCGTTGGTCGCCGTTTTCGGGTTTTGGCGCGTTGATGGCGGTGACCTTTTCGCCCAGCCGAAGGGTGATGCCTTCCTGTCGCATGAGGTACTGGAAAGCGCCCTGCAGTTCGTCGTCGATGAAGCCGAGTACCTGTTGCCGTCCCTCAATGAGCGTGACGCGAACGCCCAGCGTCGCCATGATGCATGCGTACTCGACACCGATGACGCCGCCGCCAACGACGATCATCGTCTTGGGCAGCTTCTTCAAGTTCAGCAACGTGTCGGAACTGAGCACGTCGGTATCGTTGAACGGTACGTGCTCGGGCAGCGCGGGTCGGGTGCCCACGGCGACAAGGAATTTGTCGGCCGTCAGCATTTCATTGTCGTCTTCACGCACGACCTGAATGAGGTTGGGCCCCTCGAAGTGAGCGGTGCCCCAGATCAGGTCGATGCCGTTGCGGTCGAACTGGCCACGGATGACTTCCCATTCGTGCCGCACAACACGGTCCGAGACGGAGACGAGGTCCGCGATGGTGATGTCTTTCTTGACCCGGTAGCTTCGGCCGTACCACCCGCGTCGGCTTGCGCCTGTGAGGTGTAGTGCCGCCTCGCGCAGGGCCTTGGACGGGATGGTGCCGGTGTTCACCTGCGCGCCGCCGACGACTTTGGATTTTTCGATGATGGCAACGGATTTGCCGAGCTTGGCGGCTTGGATCGCGGCCTTCTGGCCCGCCGGTCCGGTGCCGATGATGATGCAGTCGTAGTGTTTCATGGTCTGCCGTGAAGTGGTGATCGTCCCAATCGATATCGGTTCAGGCCATACGCAATTTAACGACTGGAGGGGTTCCGTGCGTTTCGGGCCCACGTGTTCTCCATCGTCGGCGGTCTTATCGGTCGGCCGTACACGTATTTTGTCCCATGAGAAAGCCCCCACCGAGCGATGGGGGCAATCAAAGTTTTGTTGAGTTTCAATCGGCTCAGGCTTCCTGCATCGCAGGCTCGATTACGCCACGACCAAAGCTTTCGTAGCCCGCCCAGAACTGCTTGGCGAAATCATCCGGGAAGCAGTGGAATTCGCCGGCTTTAAGTGCTGCGATCAGTGCGTCCGCAACAACCGATGCGGGCGGAGCGATGTCATCGAAGCCAGCACCAGCAATCATATCCGTGGCGATCGGGCCGGGGTGCACGCTGACGACATCCGTGCCTTGTTCTGCCAGCATGTCGTGCAGGCCTTGCGTGATCGAGTAGCTCGCAGCCTTGGACGCGCAATACGCGGTGAAGTCTGAGAAGTTACGCAGCGAAGCGACAGAGTTGAGTTGTGCCAATGCGCCGCCGCCATTGGCCTTGAGGACCGGGGCAAAAGCCCGTGCGACACGCAGCAGGCCCTTGACGTTGACATCGATCTCTTTGTCGAGGTTGTCAAAGACTTCTTCGCTTTCATAATTGCCATGCAGCAGGATGCCCGCGTTGTTGACGACGATGTCGACATCGGTCGCGACGACTGCGGCGGCATTGACCGAGTCGGTGTCGCTGACATCCAACTGCAGCGCGACGACCTTGTCGCCGTGCTTATCGATGAGCGGTTGGATGGTCTCCGGCTTGCGTGCAGTGGCGTAGAGTTTGTCGATGCCTGCGGCGAGGAAGGCTTCGGCAAACGCCAGGCCAATGCCGCGGTTGGCACCGGTAATCAGGACGGTCTTGCCTTGGGGGTCGATAGCCATGATGGACTCCTTGTGTGGGGGGTGTGAAAAAGCCGTACGGCGTACGGACAATAGACAGCCCCGGCAGGTTATTCCATGCCGGGGCTGATTTAATTCAAATTTTTAAGGAGCTCAGCCTGCAACCGCGGCGGTGATCTTCTCTGCCGCGTCCGTCAGGTCGCTGCCCACGATCATCGTCGGGATGTCAGCCTTGGCCGCTTCGAGGATTTCGCGTGCCGGCTCAACGTTTGTGCCTTCCAGCCGAACAACCAGAGGAACGTCAAAGCCGACTTCCTTGGCCGCACTGACGATCGCGTTGGCGATGATGTCGCACTTGGCGATGCCGCCGAAGATGTTGACGAGGATGCCGTTGACGTTGCTGTCTGCAAGGATGATGCGGAAGGCTTCGGTCACGGCCTCTTCGTTTGCGCTGCCACCGACGTCCAGGAAGTTCGCAGGGTCGCCGCCGTGCAGTTTGATGATGTCCATGGTGGACATGGCCAGGCCCGCGCCGTTGACCAGGCAGCCGATCGTGCCGTCAAGTTTGATGTAGCTGAGGCCGAACTTCGCGGCCTGTGCTTCGGACGGGTCGACTTCACCGGGGTCTTCGAGCGCCTGAAGGTCCTTGTGCCGGTACATCGCGTTGTCATCGAAGTCGATCTTCGCATCGATCGCCAGGACCTGTCCGTCAGGGTGGTCGGCGTTTGCCGGCGTAACGATTAGCGGGTTGATCTCAACCAGTGATGCATCGGTTCCGAGGAACAGTTTGCTCAGGCACATCAGCACCTTCACGGCCTGGCCGACCTGCTTGCCCTCAAAGCCCATCGCGAACGCGACCTTGCGTGCCTGGTAAGCCTGCAGGCCGGTATCGGGGTCGATGGGCTCCTTGATGATTTTCTCAGGCGTCTTCTCCGCGACTTCCTCGATGTCCATGCCGCCTTCGCTCGACCCCATCAGGACGGGGACGCCTTGGGCGCGGTCTACGACGATGCCGGCATAGTACTCCTTGGCAATGTCCACACCAGCGGCGATCAGCAGCTTGTTGACCGGCACACCTTCGGCTGTCGTTTGGGGCGTCACCAGCGGTTTCGAAAGAATGTTCCACGCCGCTTCTTTGCATTCTTCTGCGGTCTTGACCAGCTTCACACCGCCACCCTTGCCGCGTCCGCCGGCATGGACCTGCGCCTTGACGACTGCAAGCGTCGCGCCGTCTTTCTGCAGGGTTTTGAAGGCTTCGACAGCATGGTCGGCCGAGTCAACAACGATCCCGCCGGGGACGGCAACGCCGAATTGCTCGAGCAGTTCACGGGACTGGTATTCGTGGATTTTCATGGTCTAGAAAGTGGGGGTGTGGGGTAGCAGGGGTCAGGGAGGGGATGATAGCGGAAAACGCAATGCCATCGCAGTTGCCCCGGTGCGTGTGGTGCATGGCGCAAAACCACTACTTGAGTGAGGGTGTGGCCGGTGATTCGGGCATTAGTTTGCGCTGGCAGTACTACTTATTCTCATCCTCGGGTCTTCGGGCGGTTGGCCGTAGCATCGCGTAGTTATCCCTCGGAACGAATCATGCTGTCAGTTGATGCATTTGTGATGGTTCGTCCGCCCGTGTGGGACGCGGCGGCTGCGTCTTGTTGCTGATTGTTTGGAGAAGGGGGTTCGCAGCCGCCGGGCCACGCCCGGGCGGACGAGGGGGTTAGGTTCTGTCACGCTCTGCCGACTGGCTCCAATAGAGGCCGCTATGCTTGGGCAGGTAGACGTGGACGAGATGGTGCAGGTGTTCTTCGTCGGTGATTGGTGTTTGTCCTGCACCGTAGACGAACCATTTGCGTTTGCCGAAGCGTTGATTGATTGCGCGGGTCATTGATGACTTGACTTGCGAGCGGATGCGGACAGGCTCGCGTTCGTCGCGCCAGGCAATAACTGCGTGGGCATGGGACTCGTCTGTGGCCAGAGCGTAGAGGTCGTAGTTTTGTAGCGTCTCGCCCTCGCGTAGGGTGTCGAGGAGGAGTTGTTGGGCTTTGTTGTTGAACCTGGCAGGCTCATCGGTCATCTGTGAGCGGTAGGTCTCCGCCCGGGCGTGGCCCGGCGGCTGCCAGCCCTGGTGGTACTTGAATGATCCTTCGGGGCGGTCGGGCAGCCAGGTGCCGTAGGCGTGGAAGGTGAAGTGGTAGACGGGCATAGGCTGAGGGTAGGGGCAGGTGGTGACAGATAGCTGTCAGTTATGCCGATAGTTGTGTAGCCGCCGGGCCACGCCCGGGCGGACAGTGTGATCTGGTTCGTCCGCCCGCGTAGTGACGCGGCGGCTACAATATGCCATTCATGAAAATCGACCTCTCTAGCATGGTCCTCGACAACACCCCCTCTTCCGGAGGTGGCGGGCTTGAGTTCATCAAGCGCAAGAAGCCGGACTGGCTGCGAGCCAAGCTACCCAGTGGTCCGGGCTACAAGGACACGCGGAACCTCGTCGACAAGTACAAGCTGCACACCGTCTGCGAGTCGGCCAAGTGCCCGAACCTCGGGGAGTGCTGGGAGCGCGGCACCGCGACCATGATGATCCTCGGCGACGTCTGCACCCGGGCCTGCGGGTTCTGTCACATCAAGACGGGGCGTCCGCCAGAATACGATCTGGATGAGCCGCGGCGCGTCGGTGAAGCCGCGGCGATCATGAACCTGAAGCACCTTGTCATCACCTCGGTCAACCGCGATGAACTACCCGATGGCGGGGCGGAGATCTGGGCGGAGACGATCCGCGAGATCCGTCGGCAATCCCCTGGTACACAGGTGGAAGTGCTGATCCCGGATTTCTGCGGCGATTGGGATGCATTGCAGATCGTTTTGGATGAACGGCCGGAGATCCTGAATCACAACATGGAGTCCGTGAAGCGGCTATACAAGGTCGTCCGCCCACAGGCGATTTATGAACGATCGATCGAACTCCTACGGCGCGCCAAGGCACAGGGCCTGACGGTGAAGACCGGCATCATGGTTGGTATCGGTGAGCGCGAAGACGAGATCGAAGAGTTGATGCGAGACGTAACGGAGGGGACGCGCGTGGTTGGCGTCAATCGTGACGAGCCTGCGACGAACCAAGATGCATTTACGGTGCCGGACCCTTACCGGATGGCACCGAAGGAACTTGCAGTCCATGCCAGCGGCTCGCTGCACGACAATGTCGGCTTGGACAAACCAGAATTAGGGCACAAGCTTCGGCGCGGCGGGGGTCTCGTGGATCATGCCAACCCCTATTGGGATCATCACGAGCCCAGTAAGCCCGCAGACTTCTGCGATCAGATCGAAGCGATCTCGTTCCCCCGCGCGACGTACCCGGGCGTTCACGAATCGTGCGATATTCTCACGATAGGCCAGTATCTACAGCCGACACGCAACCACCTGCCGATTTCTCACTGGGTGACGCCGGCCGAATTCGTGCAGTACAAGCAATTGGCTGAGTCCATCGGCTTCAGGCACTGCGAGTCCGGCCCGCTGGTCCGCTCGTCCTACCACGCGGACGACCAGGTGCTGAAGATGCACGAGTCAGAGGCCTGATTGGGCGTTTGCAGGCCGATTGCGGGGGGGTGTCAAAATAGCTACAATGCCCGGCTCGATACGCCGCCCGGCTGTCGGTCCGATGTGGGCCGCAGACCCAGGCCCCCGCACCGTCGGCGGGGGATACCGGGCAGTACACCATCCGCCGAAGCATTCGGCACGGAGACGACCATGGCAGATGCAACCCCCGTCCTCTACGAAGCACTCTTCCTGATGAGCCAGGCCGCACTGGCCAGCGACAGCGAAGGCACGATCAACCACGTCAAGGAAATGCTCGACCGCGCTGAGGCCGAGACCCTCGACCTGCGTCAATGGGACGAGCGTAAGCTCGCATACCCCATCGAAGGCCAGAAGCGTGGCACGTTCCTGATCTCTTACTTCAAGGCCCGCCCGACGCAGATCGCCAACATCGAGCGTGACTGCAACCTGTCCGAACAGGTGCTGCGTGTCATGTTCGTCCGTGCGGACCACATGGGTGATGTCGAGTTGAAGCTTGCACTGGAAGGCAAGAGCTTCGCTGAAGAAGAGAACAAGAAGGAAGAAGCCAAGCGTGAAGCGGAAGCTGCTGAAAAGCAGGAAGCCGCCGCTGCGGCTGAGTAATTCCACTCAGCACGCCTACAATCGAGTCGCCGCCCTTTTTGATATTCGCACACCTAACCATTTAAGTCACTATGCCGAGCTTCAATAAAGTCATCCTGATGGGCAACTTCACACGCGACCCTGAGCTGCGCTATCTGCCGAACAATACGGCGGTTTGCGATATGGGCCTTGCGGTCAACGACCGGTTCCAGAACAAGGCGACCGGCCAGTGGGAAGACCGCCCGAACTTTGTCGACTGCACAGCCTTTGGTCGCACCGCGGAAAACATCAGTAAGTTTTTCGCGAAGGGGCGCCCAATCTTTATCGAAGGCAAGCTCCGCTTCGAACAGTGGGAAGATCGGCAGTCCGGCCAGAAGCGCAGCAAGCTGAAGGTCGTCGTTGACACCTGGCAGTTTGTTGACTCTAAGGACAACATTGAAGCTGGCGGTGGTGGCGGTGGCAACCGTGGCAGCGCCGGATACGGTAACCGTCAGCAGGATAATGGCGGTGGCTGGGACGACAGTGCTGGTGGTGGACACGAAGCCGTCAACGAAGACGATATCCCGTTCTAAAACAACTTTTAACGCTGGTGTACGCCGGAGCGTGTTGCCCCGGGCCGACGCCTAACTTTCTACAAAGGACAGCCCCATGAAACAGATCGAACTCCTCCTGCTGGATACCGTGGACAACCTCGGCATTATTGGCGATGTCGTCAAGGTTAAGCCCGGGTATGCCCGCAATTACCTGCTGCCCCACGGCCTGGCCGAGGCACCAACCGAAGAAAAGATCGCTGAACTTGCTGCTCGTCGTGCAGAAGTCGAAGCCGAGCTCAAGAAACTGCGTGGCGAACAGGAAGCCCTCATCGAGAAGCTGGAGTCGGTCGAGCTGACTCTCGAGCGCAGCGCTAACGAGCAGGGCCTCCTGTTCGGTGGCGTGTCGCAGCACGATATCGCTGAGGCATTGCAGGCCGAGGGCCATGCCGTCGAAGACCGCCACGTGCGCATCGGCGAGAAGATCAACCGTCTGGATACCTACGACATCCCGATCCAGTTGGCCAAGGATCTCAAGTGTGAGATCAAGCTCTGGGTTGTCAGTGATAAGCCGCAGGAAGAGCTCGAAGCCGAGGCCGCCGAGCTCGCAGCTGCCGAAAAGGCTGAGGTCGAGGCCGAAGCCGCTGAAGCTGCGGCCGAATAAAGCGTATCCATAGCGTGACAACATCACGAACCCCCGCCTGCTGGTGGGGGTTTTCATAGACGCAGTGCTTTGCATCTGTTCAACATGCTTGAGCGTTGGCGCTCCTAGTATGTTCATCGATGTCCGGCGGTAACGACTTCATAGAAATCGGTTAGCCCAGGCAGGATGTGCTGTGACTCTCTAGAGGAAACCGTCAAGTTTGCATCCTTCAGCAGTGGCTCATAGTCATAGATCGGATGCAGCGAACAAATGCGCAGCAACCTGCCTGCGAGATTGACCGGTCTGTAGTGCAACCAGCGAATGGCACGTTCGATCGATCCTGCTTCTTGCCCGCTGGGCTTGAAGTCAGCGATCACCAGTGATCCGCCATGCTTGACGAAGCCACAGATATGGGTGAGGACTGTAGGCATCGTCCCGGCATCAAAAATATTGAGGAAGAAATGTGCTACGACTAAGTCATATGCTGGATCAGCAGGGATCGATTGGATTGGCTTGGGAACAATGGTGAACCGATCGGCGACGTTGCTGAGTCGTTGATGCAGTTTTTTTGCCATGGCGGGGCATGGCTCGACGCAGGTCACTTTGGCGCCCAGTTTGCATGCTGCTGCGATTTCCTTCCCTCGGCCCGCACCGATATACAGCACGCGGTCACCCGGCCGAATGAGTTTGTGATGTGATCTCTTGGCCCGGTCGATTGCTCCGAGTGAATATGCCGATGCGAGAAGATCGTAGATCCAGGCGACATGGCGGTATGGCGGGGCGGGGGCAATCGAGTGATCCATTGCAACAAGGTACTTTGATTCACTGATGCGATGCGTAATGATCAACATCGCCCGGCGATCTCATAAACTACACTGCTATTCGCGAGAATATTGATTGAAGGACCTCTTGATGCAACGAAAATCTAATTGCCTTGTCATTGTTGTAATGCTGGTCGTGTTTCTTTCGGTGGGCTGCACTGCGACTCAGCCGACAAAGCATCACCAGGCCGACATCGTGGTCTATGGCGACGCATCGGGGGGTGTTGTTGCGGCGGTGGCAGCGAAACAGCAGGGTAAAGATGTCATCCTTGTGTCACAGTACGGCCACCTCGGTGGACTGACCTCATCTGGTTTAGGCTGGACGGATCTGGGCAACATCAAGATTCTCGGCGGGTTGTCTCGTGAGTTCTATCACCGTCTCTACAAGCACTATCAGGATGATGCCGCATGGGTCTTTCAGGAACGTGATAAGTACCCAAACAAGGGGCAGGGCACTTCGGCGTTTAATGCTGAGTCCGAGTTGGCATCAGTCTTTGAGCCGAAGGTTGCGGAGATGGTCTTCGACGATATGGTCAAAGAGGCAGATGTTACGGTCATCTACGGCCGCCTGAATCTGGAAGACGGCGTGATCAAGGATGGTAAGCGTATCACTGCGATCGTACTCGAGGATGGCGTGACCATTGCGGGCAAGGTCTTTATCGACGCCTCGTATGAGGGTGACCTGATGCCTGGTGCTGGCGTGTCTTATGTGATGGGCCGAGAGGCCAATAGCGAATTTAAAGAGCAGGGCAATGGAAACACCGGCGTGGCCAAGAAAAACCAGTTACGCAATGGGATCGACCCATACGTCGTGAAAGGTGATCCGGGCAGTGGCCTGTTGCCTGGGGTTAATCCCGACCTCGGCGGGGAACCGGGCGATGGCGATCACCGTTTTCAGGCGTATTGCTACCGCATGTGCCTGACGGATGTGCCCGAGAACCGGGTGATGATTGAAAAGCCCGAAGGCTACAGCGAGGCGGACTACGAGATCCTCTTCCGATCCATTGAGGCGGGCCAGAAGTGGGGCTGGTTCAAGACAAGCCCAATGCCCAACCGAAAAACGGACTCCAACAACACCGGCGGGATCAGTACCGATTACATCGGGATGAACTACGGAGACGACTGGAACTGGGCGACGCTGAGCCACAGCGAGCGCGAGGCCCTCGCGGCGAAGCATAAGCAGTGGCAGGTCGGCCTGGTCTGGACCGTTCAGAACCACCCGCGCGTTCCTCAGGACATCCGCGACGCATATGGTAAGTGGGGCCTGCCCAAGGACGAGTTTGTTGATAACGGGCATTGGCCTTACAACTTGTATGTCCGCGAGGCCCGGCGGATGCGTTCCGACTTCGTGATGACAGAAAATCACTGCAAGCGAACTCTGCCGGTCGAAGACCCGATCGGTATGGGTGCTTATACGCTCGATTCACACAACACCCAGCGCGTGGTCGCCGACGGCATGGTGAAAAATGAGGGCGATATTCAGTCCTATTTGCGGGGTCAGGCCTACGGCATCAGTTACCGTTCGATCGTGCCAAAACAGAGTGAGTGTGAGAACCTGTTGGTGCCGTGGTCGCTCTCAGCGACGCATATCGCGTTTGGATCGATCCGGATGGAGCCTGTATTTATGATTCTCAGCGAGAGCGCGGCGACGGCCGCTGTGATCGCGATCGACAGGGGCATCCCCGTTCAGCAGGTGAAATATCGTGAACTGAAGGCGGTGCTGAACAAGCGTGGGCAGGTACTTTCGCACTGATTTATTTTTCGCCGAGTCGTTTGATCGACTGTGTCTCACCTCGCGGCGTGACATGCCCGCCGCGAAGCATGAGGGTGACCAGCGAGGTGAGTGCTGCGAATGTGAAGCCAAACGCAAGCACTGAGGCGGCACCCTTGAGTCCAATGACATTGAAGAAGCTATTGACGGTCGGGTCGGGCCCGACGGCAAAGAGCACGTCGACCGGCTTAAGTTCGGTGAGAAGGGCCTTCTCAATCGCGGTGCGGCGAGCGGCTTCGTAGGCCTCGCCATCTGCACTGAGCATTTCCTTTTTCTGCTGCTTGGTGAGTTCGGGCGGGATCTCGATTTCGCCCGGTTCAAGATAAACAGCCTCGTCATATGTCAGCACGATCCGGTAGTCACCGGGTTGGTCTACATCGAAGACCCAAGCACTATGTCCCTGCATACCCGCAAGGTCGTATGCGACGATCTGATCTTTACTGGTCTTGGATTTGGCCTCTGCGTCGCTCTGCCCGGGCAGACGGACTTCAATCTCTACTCCCGTTTCGACATGTGTGACGGTGCACGTCATGGACGGCGAGGCGTAGGTCGTCCAGATCTGTCGCCGGGGTGTGTCGTAGGTCTTGCCGTCAAGGCTGCCATGGTTTTCATAGAAGAGGTTGTGCTTGCCTTGGGCATCGAGGGAAACAATCGTTCCATCTTCGCCGGTCGGGGCTGCGAATCGCGGCATTGGTTCGATCTGCCCATGCAGATAGGAGCTTTTTGTGTGGACCGTAAACACAAATACGGCTAATGAGGCGAGCATGACAACGGCAGACACGAGATACCACGCACGCGAAGGGCGTTTACGTGGCGTCTGGTCTTGGGGTGATGAGCGATCCATGGAGAGCATCATAGACACACAATTAGAGCGGGCCATCTGTTTCGCCTGTGGGGGCAAAATAGAAGCTGCGTGTGAGATCGTCGTTGGTGTCCCATTGCCCGTCTGGACCGGCGGACTTGAGTTGGTAGTACGGCGGGTTCTCGGTCGGGCTGTACCGCATCCCGTTCTTCCACACATCGGAGAGCGGCCCGGTCTTTTCCAGGACGAGATCCTGGGTCGGCAGATCGGTACCCGGCGGGAAGGATTCAACGATTTTTTTTGCGGCAAGGTCAAAGGCCGCATCAATATCTGTCTCGTCAATCTCGTCGATAGACGAGTGCTGTTGCGTTGGTGTGTTCCAGTTGTAGGCCGTGTAATACTGGGTCAGGTCGTCGCTGGTTGCGAAGACGCCGTCAGGCCCGGGGCTGGTGATCGTGTAGTCGGTCGTTGAGCCCTGGGTTGGTTCGTACTTGAGGTTGTTGTTCCACTCATCGGTGTGTGTGCTGATGAGAGAGTTGCCTGTCGGCTCGTCGGGAAGGGTGTCGTTGTTGTTGATGAAGTGGTTGTCGATCTCGTAACTGGCGTTATCGATATACATCGATGTCTGCGATTGCAAGTAGAAGGCATTGGAGAACAGCCCCGAGCCGATGACGCCGGTCGCGACGAGGATCGTGAGTGCTCCAAGGATTGAGCCGAGCAGCCCCAAGATGCTGCCGGCGACGGCATACCCACGTGGCTCCTTGGCCAGTGCGATCAGCGAGATCAGCAAGCCGATCGGGCAGGTCAGCCCCAGGCAAACGACCATCCCAGACAGGGAGACTACAAATCCCGCAACGCCTAGCCCATTTGTCGGCGGAGGCGTGTACACATAGGTCGCAGGTGGGCCCGGCTGGGTGGGGTAAGTCGACATGCGTATAAGCCTAACAGGTTGCCCTCGGAATGCAGCAGAGCCGGAAGGACTCAGACGTCCAGGTTCTTGACTTCCAGTGCATGGTCTTCAATGTACTTGCGTCTCGGCTCAACATCATCGCCCATCAGGACGGAGAACAGTTTCTCAGCTTCACTGGCCGCATCCCATGTGACTCGCAGCAGCACGCGGTTCTCCGGGTTCATCGTGGTCTCCCACAACTGCTCGGCGTCCATCTCGCCCAGGCCTTTGAATCGCTTGATCTCCATGCCACGTTTGCCCGCTTCATGGATCGCGGCGACAAGTTGCTCGAGATTGATGACCGGCACCGCGCCTTCCGCGGTCACAACGGAATTCGCGTTGGTGTTCTCGGTTTCGGTTCCGCCAGAGGCGGCTTTCGCTACGGCGGCGACTTTCTTGCCCTCGATGAGCATCTCGAACCGTGTCGGCTCGGGCAGGCCGGTCACTGATTTCTTCTGTTCAAGGGTGTAGTCTTCAAGTGATAGGCTCAGGGCTTCAAGCTTTACAAACTGCTTTTCGATCTCTTTGACTTCATGCAGTTCCTGCCGGGTCGATGGGCGGGCGTGATGCGTGGCCTCGTGGTCCCCGTCGATGACCTCTTCCAGTTCCGGGTCAGCGGAACCAAGTTTATGCTTGGCTCGGAAGGCGTCTTCTTCGTCCTCAGACCAGAAGAAGTGCTCGCCGGCAATCTCGTTGGCCGCGGTATTGTCCCGGCCCTCAAACTCGACTCGAGGCACATGCACACGCAGGCGTGGCATGCGGTTTTCGCCCTTCGGGTCGTCCGCCTTCAGAGCCAGCAAGCGATCGAGTGTAATCCCGCGTCTGCCGAGCACTGCACTCAGGTCTGCGAGGGCTTCGAGTATTTGCAGCAAGTCGGCAAGTTGATCGCCCTCAACACGCAATCTCTCGGAGCGATCGTCGTTGTAAGCGATCAGTGTCGCGCCATCGACGCCAAGTCGGCCAAGTACGGAGCGCATCTTTCGCTCGTTGAGCACGTATTCGCTCTTCTTGCGGCGAGTAACTTGGAACAGCGGTGGCTGGGCAATGAAGATCCGACCCTGCTTGATCAGTTCGGGCATCTGCCGGAAGAAGAAGGTCAGCAGTAGCGTTCGGATGTGGCTGCCATCGACGTCCGCGTCGGTCATGATGATGATCTTGCCGTAGCGGAGCTTGCTGATATCAAAGTCGTCTGCCCCGATGCCGCAGTTCAGCGCCTGGATGATCGCGCGGATCTCTTCAAAGCCCAGGATTTTGTCGAGGCGTGCCTTCTCGACGTTGAGGATCTTGCCCTTCAGCGGGAGGATGGCCTGGGTGTTATGGTCCCGCCCGCCCTTGGCCGAGCCGCCCGCGGAGTCACCTTCGACAAGGTAAAGTTCGGAGGAATCGACGTCTTTGCTGGTGCAGTCGTAGAGCTTGCCGGGCAGGCCGCCGGAATCCAATGCTCCCTTGCGGCGGGTCAGGTCGCGTGCTTTGCGTGCGGCCTCGCGTGCCTCGGCGGCCATCGCGGCTTTCTGGCAAATCTTTTTGGCCATCGACGGGTTCTGTTCGCACCATGCGGTGAGTGCATCACCCACGGCCGAACTGACCAAGCCCTCAACTTCGGGATTCAGCAGGCGTTCCTTGACCTGGTTGTTGAACGCAGGGTCCGGGATTTTTACGGCGATCACCGCGATGATGCCCTCGCGCCAGTCGTCGCCCGAAACGGTGGTTGTGCCCTTGAGCAGGTTTTCCTGTTTGGCGTAGTTGTTGAAGGTCCGCGTCAGTGCGGTCTTGAAGCCCGAGAGGTGTGTGCCGCCATCGGGGTTGTTGATGTTGTTCGTGAACGACTGGGTGAACTCGGAGTACGCGTCGGTGTACATAAACGCGACATCGATGACCGATCGGCCGTCTTCGGATTCTGCACTGATGGACACGACGTCTGAGACCGTGTTTTTACCGTCGGCAAGGTAACGCACCATCTCGGAGATGCCGTCGTCGTACTTGAACGTCTCGTGCTTGGGTTCGCCGCGTTCGTCGGTGAGGACGATCTTGATGCCGGGATTGAGGAAGGCGCGTTCACGCAATCGCCCGGCAATCGTGTCGTAACTGTGATTGATGTCGTCGAAGATGTCGGGGTCAGGTCGCCAGTGGATCTTCGTGCCGGTGCCGTCGGCCTCGCCGATGGCGTGCAGTTGCGTTGAGGTTTCACCACGCTCAAAAGTGATCGCGTACAGCTTGCCATCTCGAGCGACTTCGACTTCCAGCCACTGCGAGAGTGCATTGACACAGGACACGCCGACGCCGTGCAGGCCGCCCGACACCTTGTACGAGTTGGAGTCAAACTTGCCACCGGCGTGGAGGATCGTCATAACGATCTCGACGGTTGGCTTGCCGTTCAGGTCAGGGTTCTCGTGCTTATACGGGCCGACGGGGATCCCCCGGCCGTTGTCAATCACGGTGATCGATTCGTCCTGCCCGATGATGACTTTGATCTCGTCGCAGTGGCCGGCCAAGGCCTCGTCGACGGCGTTATCGACGGTCTCCCAGACCAAGTGGTGCAGGCCATGGGCGTCGGTTCCGCCGACATACATGCCCGGGCGTTTGCGGACTGCAGCGAGGCCTTCGAGGACGGAAATCGACTCCTCAGAATAGTCACTATTGGCAGCACTGGGTGCGGGCGTTTCGGGGGTCGAACCGGCTTCGGCCATGGACGAGGCGTCCTTGCGTTTAGCCCCTGTTTTTCAAGGAAAAATGGCCTCTTGTTTCGGCCGATGGGGCGGTGAATTCGAAGTCTGAATGATACCCGAAACCGGCCCATTCCGCCACCTGATTGAGCACTGTGAAACCCTGTCTCGGCGAGGCAATCGATGCCCTGTTCAAAGGAGGGTTTTTGTTGTCAGTGGGGCTCAGACAGAGCAATATTTCAGCATGCGATCATGACCGATACCACGGCCGGCAGCCTGAATCTGACTTTAAATGAGGATCCCCTGTTCTACGCCATTAGCGGCACATGGGGCAGGGGGTGCCATTAAAGTGCAAGAAGCCGAGCCCCTCCGGCTCGGCCCCTTGCGGTGGCTCAAAGGTAGTGATTCGCTGTGATACTCTGAGTCTAGTGGTCGTTGGCTTACTTGTTCGCGGCATGCAGCGGCGACCATGTTTCCGGCTTATCGAGAATCGTGAGCTCCTCAACCTCCTCGCCGAACATCCGCTTGGAGCGGTTCAGCATGATTCGGAGGAAGAGGCTGGCCAGTAGCGCCAGGAGTACGATCCCGCCAAAGGTCGCTCCAGCAAGCGTGATCTTCTGCTTTGTACCGTTGGCCACGGGCAGGTCGACGAGTTTTGCGGGGCTGGCAATGCGGGTGCTCGGCTCGCGTTTGGCGCGATAGTCTTGAGCTGCGTTGTAGCCGACAACGGCTTTGCCCAGCGATGCCAGTACCGGTTGCAGCAGCTGCTTGTCTTCGCCCTGCAGCGAAAGGTCTGCTCGGCCGGGTACGCCTTCGATGGTCAGGTTTTCCTTCAGATACGCCTTGAGTTCGTTGGGCGAGCCTGCTACGCGGACATTGAAGTCCGCCTTGTCCATCTCGAGTAGCGAGGCGTTGAGTACAGGCTCGCTGTAGAGCGTCTGCTCAAACGAGTCGAGGAAGACCTGGGTCGTCGGCGATGCCTGGTCATCGGGCGTCGTCACGCTGATCATCATCGAAGCCTGCCACTGTGGCTTGACTAGCTGATGAGCTGCCATAAAACTTGCGCCTGCAGCAAGGACGAGCGTGATCACTGCTCCCATGACAAGGGAAGCCGCCCGGCCGGTCGCCCATCGCTTGACCATCTCGCCTTCACTGGCTTCAAGGAAGCGTTTGACTTCAACGAGCATCTGCCGCTCTTTTTCCAAGCCGGTGAATTGCTGGCTGGAGGACTGGACCTTCAATTGCTGGTCTTGCAGGGCTTTGGATCGCTCGCGAAGCAATTCGCGATAGCGGTGAAGCTTCGCGCGTCGTCTTTGAATTGCGGCTTCGTCGGACGATGTTGTTGGTGTTTCGCTCTGGCTGATGCCTGCCTCGAGTTCCTTGACCCGTGCTTCCAGTTCAGTCTCTCTGCGGCGGGTCTCGGCGCGTTCTGCTTCGATCTGCTGGCGACTCTGTTCGAGTGTTTGCTTGAACTGCTCGCGCTTCTGCTCAAGCTCAGCTCGCTTTTGCTCATAAGTGGCGAGCTTCTGTTCGAGTTCGTCGGCCTGTGCCTGGTCGCTGGTATTTTGTGCGTTGGCTGCTGCTTCGCGCTTGGCCAAGGCCTGCTCACGTGTATCGAGTTCCTTAAACTTGGACTGCAATGATTCGCTTTGGGCGTGGCGCTCAGCGTCGTCTGATGCTAATTCCTCTTCGCGCTGCTGAAGATCAATGCGCGTCTGCTCGAGATTTGCATGCGATGCGTCAATTTCTGCTTGCCGCTTGTCCAGTTCGTTGTTGCGAGTGTCTAACTCGCTCGTTGCGGCCTGTAGTTCATCGTGACGTAGTTCGAGCTCTTGCTTGGCCTGCTCCAGTTCTTCCTTGGCTTGCTGCAGGTCCGCGTGCTGTTTGTCGGCATCCGAAGGCACCTTCATCGCCTTCTCGACAAGCTCTTCATGCGCTTCTTCCAGGTGCTTCTGCTGGGCCTGAAGCGCATCTGTTTTCAGCTTCAGGTCCAGCTTGATCCGTTCGACCTGCTGCTTTTCATCATCGAGCTCATCTTGCTGCTGGCTGATCGAGGCTTGGCCTGTCTCCAGCTCCTTGCGCTGTTGATCGACTTGCTCTCGCTGCTCGGCAAGGTCGGCTCGCTGTTCGTCAAACGTCGCCTTGGTCTGATCGATTTCGCGCTGCCAGTTTTCAAGTTTTTCACGCTCTTCCTGAAGTGCAGCGCGGTCGGTTTCGATCGACTGCTGCTTCTCATCGAGAGCGGCCTGACGTTCCTGGGCCTCGTTGAGTTGGCCGGCTAATTCGGATTCGCGGTTGGACAGCTCTGTAAACCGGGCCTGTAATTCGTCCTGTTGTTGGACGAGTTCTTGCCTCTGCTGGTCGAGCTGTTCTCGGCCTGCCTGCGTCTGCTCCCTTTGCTGGTCAATGTCATGACGAGCGGCATCGAGCTCCGACCGCTCATGCCCAAGTTGCTCACGGGCTTCGTTGAGCTGCTGTTCCTGTGAGGCCAGCGATTCGAGTTCGTTGTTGAGATGTTGCTGCTGCTCGTCGAGTGAGCGCTGCCGCTCTTCGCAGGCACGCTGCATCTGATTCGCCTCTTCACGCAGCGTATCAATGCGAATGGACTCTTCCTGCATCTCGCGCAGCTGCTGGTCGGTCTGCGATTGCCATTCTTTGAGCTGGCCGAGCCGAGACTCCAGATCGCTGAGTAAGTCAAGCGGTTGGTTCGAAATCGGGGGCGCTTGCCCGTCGGTTGAGGTATTTGAGTGTTCCTGTCCCATGAGCCACCTAAACAGGGTTGTTGGATATCGCACCCATCGGCGGGATCATGGGCCGACATAAGGTGCGCAACCGTTAAAACCGATTACTCTGACCGACGTGGTGCAGGTCTTCGCCGAGCTGCTTCAGGCACGCAGCTTTTCCCTGCTTAACAATCCGATAAGATCAGCCTTATGGCCAGTCCTACGCCCATCATTTCTTTGCAGCAGGTGTGCTTTGGTTACGACGCAGTGCCTGTGGTGGACATGGTGACGGCCGAGCTAGAGCCCGGTAAGGTCACGGCACTGATCGGACCCAACGCCGCGGGCAAGACGACGCTGATGCGGCTGATGTTGGGGCTGCTTCGTCCATGGTCGGGAAAGGTCGAGATGGATGGGCGGCAGATTGCAGACTGTGCGCCTGCTGATCGGGCTCGGCAGTTGAGCTATGTGCCGCAACGCCCGGGCGTGCGCTTCGCTTTCACCGTTCGGCAGGTCATCGCGATGGGGGGGCACCACCATGCAAAGCGACGCACGGATGATCTGGTTGACCGGGCAATCGATCAGGCAGGGTTGAGCGGTGTCGCCGACCGTGTATTGATGGAGTTGTCCGGTGGGCAGCAGCAACGGGTCATGCTGGCGCGTGCGGAAGTGCAGTCATCAGCGGGTGGCGTTGCGATGCTCCTTGACGAGCCGGGCAGTCACCTGGACCTGCGGCATCGTCACGGGATGATGCGGCGTCTGCGGCAGATCGCATCGGATGGACTGGCAGTCCTGGTTGTATTGCATGAACTGGACCTGGCCGTGCGTTACGCAGATGAGGCCTGGCTGATGGACGGGGGCAAGCTCCTTGCGGCTGGGGCTTGGGACGACGTGCTGACAGCTCAACGCCTCTCAGAGGTGTACGGCATGGGGATCGAGTTGATCGATCGCGGCGCGGATCGCCCGTTTTTAGCAGTCGCGGGCGAAACCGGCGATACAATACAGAACGAGATTGTCATGCCACCCAAGGACTCAGGAGCGGCTGTATGAACAACTATGGTTTGATAATCACGATCATCCTCGTTGTCGTTTGGGTGATCAAAGGCCTGTCCGCCGTGATGGGCAACGAAGAGCAAGGCAAGAAGCCAACCGGCCGATCGCTTGAAGAGTGGGAGGCCATGCAGGCCAAGCGGCGTGCGGCAATGTCCGAGCAGCAGAAATCGATGCGAGAGATGCGTGCTGACGTGTCTCAACAGAACCCCACGCAGATGACGATGGCCGAGCGTATTGAGCTGGCGCGACAACGGGCTCGTCAGCAAGCAGGTCTTCAGGCCCAAGGCGACGATCAAGCCGAAGCACTACGTCGAGCCCGTGCACAAGCGGAACAGAAAGCTCGCCAACAGCGTGAGCAGGCCGCCCAGCAACAACGTGCGGAGCAAGCTGCGCGGCAGCAACGTGCTAAGCGTGCTCAGGAGCGTGCACAGCGGGAACGCCGACAGGCCCAGCAGCGTGCAGAGCAGGAGGCTCAGGCCCGGCGTCAACGTCGAACAAAGCAGCAGCGCCGCTCCAAGCCAAAGCAACCCGCCCGGGCGACCACCGGTAGCAGGCGCGAGGGTGTTGTTGCGGAGTCCATGAAACGCATCCACGAGGGCCATGCGCACGCCGGGCCGAAGTTGACCAAGTTGACCAGCCCAACGCGGCCGATTGGTGCCGCTGCCTCCATCGGCACGCTCGATCGTGACAGCTTGCGCAAGGCCTTCATCATGAAAGAGCTGTTGGACAAGCCCGTGGCGCTACGCAATACGCAGAATGATCTGCTTTCCTGATGGAACTGCCCCAGTTCAATCCGACCCCGGAACGCGGGCAGGCGAGCGCCGCGGACCATCAACTCAACGATCCAGTCGCTCGTATCGGCGTGCTCGTCGCAGATATCACCGCGCTTGACGTGACGCTCGGTGTCGATGCAATCGTCAACGCGGCAAACGAATCGCTGCTTGGTGGTGGTGGTGTTGATGGTGCGATCCACCGCGCTGCCGGGACGCAACTTCTCGAACACAACAAAGCGCTTGGAGGCTGCCCGACAGGTCTCGCGAAACGCTCTCCTGCATTCGATCTTGAGAGCCAGGGCGTTCGGCACATTATTCACACGGTTGGCCCTGTATGGTCCGGCATTCAGGACACCGGTGTGCCCGGTGCGCCGGGCGATGACACCGCTAAGCTTGGTTATACGCACGAAGACAACCTGCTGGCTTCCTGTTACACGCAGGTCTTCGCCTTGGCCGTTGAGCACAAGGTGCAGCACCTCGCCATCCCCGCAATCAGCACGGGCGTATACAACTTCCCCAAGTCACGCGCAGCACGTATCGCCTTTGGCCATGCTCACGGCCATTTGCTCCGTAGTACAAACCCCAATCGTATTACCTTTGTCTGTTTCAGCGAAGAGGACGCCGGACACTACCACGACGCGATCGACTCGCGTGGACAGTGGATGGTGAGCCGGGGCCGAATCTAAAACGTATTCTCCGCAATGTACCCATCCTTTGGCGCCCAATCACTTGGCCAAAGGTCGGCGTTACTGGTTGCTGTTGCCAACAGGATGGCGACTGTGTTCCCGAGGTTGTAGCTGCGCACGGCACCCGGGATTGGGATTGCGATTTTTTGCTCAGGTTCAAATCGGGCATGAACCTCACGTGGCAGGCCCTCGCGTTCGCTGCCGAAGAGGAGGATGTCGTTGTCCTGATAGGCGGGCTTGTCGAAGCGTGTTGTCGCGAACTTTGTGATGGCGTACATCGTTCCGCTGGATTGATCAGACCAGGAGAAAAAGGCTTCCGGGGATTCGTGCTGTGTCAGTTTCAAGTCGTCCCAGTAGTCCAGCCCCGCACGCTTCACGGCCTTGTCGGAGAGATCGACGATCGTTGGGCCAATGATGTGCAGGTGCGCATTCATTCCGACGCAGGTCCGCGCGATGTTGCCTACGTTCTGCGGGATGATCGGTTGGTAGAGGGCGATATGGATCATACTGATACCACCGCGCGAAAGCGGTCAAAGACTTCTTGTTCGGACGCATCGAGTTTTGATCTGGCTGCATCCAGTTGTGCAGCTAGACTATCTAAACCAGAGAGTCCTCCTGCATTGACTCGTGTATATGCTTCTAGCAACATAAAGAATGCGTCGTCCCATTCACTCATGCCCTCAGGCTTCGCTTGAAGCTGGGCGGCTACAGCATCGGTGTAGCTTTGTGCGTAAGTGGATTGGCCAACGATATTGCAGATCCATCCCAGCAGCATGTCTGCGCGAGCGACATTGATAGGCATGCCCACTTTCGACCAGTGCCAGGCGGCGACTTCAGCAAGTCGGATCATCTTCTGGGTCTGTTCGTCATTGCGCTCGGGTGCTTCTGCCAGGTCCCATGCGGCGTTGTTGCACTCGACCGCGAAGTAGCGGTGCATCCGTTTAACTTCTTCTTCAGTGGGTAGCGGCATGATGGGCCCCTATGTTGTGCTCTCGAACCGGTCGAACCAACAACTTCCGCAATACTGCCAACATCGTATCCGGCTCCTCAAGATAGTTGTTCGGCGGCCGCCAATACACTGTTTTTTCGTCCAGAACTGTCACACGCCCCGGAGCGCCAGTGAACACCTGCTCGAGTTGCTTCGCCGCGTCTTTCAGCGAGCCAACGGTGAAGATCAGGTCCGGGCCTTCCAGTTGCAGACGAGCAATCCCGAGTTGAGCCGCGGCAATCCGCAGTTCCGCAAGATCGATGAAGCGCTGAGCTACCTCAGGCGCTTTGCCGTACGCATCGGCCATGTCTTCGATCACCGCGTCCAGATCAGGCAGGGTGTCCACGCGCGTCAGCCGCCGGTATGCCTCCATACGGTGCTTATCCGACTTGATGTATCGCTTGGGCAACGCGCCGCTGATCGGCAATTCGAGGTGTGTCTTGCTGACCTCGATGATCGGTTGGTTGTTCAGCCGCTTGGTCGCGTGCTCCAGCAGCAGGCAGTACATCTCGTAGCCCACTGCCGCGATGTGGCCGGACTGCTCAGCACCGAGGAGGTTGCCGGCACCGCGCAGCTCAAGGTCGCGCATCGCGATCTTAAAGCCCGCGCCCAGCATCGTATAGCTCTCAATCGCCTTGAGGCGTTTCGCGGCGACCTCGCTGACGGTCTTGTCTTCTGGTAACAGGAGGTAGCAGTATGCCCGGTGCTTCCACCGTCCGACACGACCACGCAACTGATGCAGCTCGGCCAATCCAAAGTGGTTGGACTGGTTAATCAGCATTGTATTTGCTGTAGGGATGTCGATGCCCGACTCGATAATCGTCGTGCTGACGAGCACATCGACCTTTCGTTGGATGAAGGCAAGCATGACTTTTTCGAGTTCGCGTGGCGACATCTGGCCGTGGCCGACGATAACCTTGGCGTCGGGGACGAGTGTGCGGATCTCGTTGGCGATCGTGTCGATGTTGTGTACGCGGTTGTGGACGAAGTACACCTGCCCATCGCGATTGAGCTCACGGATGATGGCCTGCTTGATCCGCCGTTTGTCATACGGCACGACTTCGGTCACGATCGCCCTGCGGTCCACTGGGGCAGTTGTCAACGAAGAAATGTCACGCAGCCCGATCATCGACATGTGCAGTGTCCGCGGAATAGGGGTCGCGCTCAGTGTCAGTACGTCGGCTGTCATGCGGAAGGCAAGCAACTTGTTTTTATGCTCGACGCCGAAGCGTTGCTCTTCATCGATGATGACCAGGCCGAGGTCTGCGAACTTAATATCTTCGCTGAGGATGCGATGGGTGCCGATCAGAATGTCGACCTGCCCCTTGCTGACTTTCTCGAGTGTTTCCTTCTGCTGTTTGCTCGTTTTGAAGCGAGACATGGATGCGACCGTAAACGGGTAATCCGCCATACGTGCACGGAAGGATCGCTCGTGTTGCTCGGCGAGCACTGTCGTGGGCACCAGCACGGCCACCTGCTTGCCAAACTCGGCAGCCTTAAAGGCCGCGCGGATCGCGACCTCGGTTTTGCCAAAGCCAACGTCCCCGCAGATCAACCTGTCCATCGGGCGGTTCTCACCCATATCGCGTTTGACCGCTGCGATCGCGCTGATCTGATCCTCGGTTTCATCAAAGGGAAACTCGGCTTCAAATTCTTTCTGCCAGGCGGTATCTGCCGGGTAGCGGATGCCGGGTTGTGTCTGGCGGGCGGCCTGGACACGGAGCAGTTCCGCGGCGAGGTCTTTGACCGCTTCGGCGACGGAGTCTTTCTGCTTCTGCCAGCGTTTCCCACCGAGTTTGGACAGTGGGGGCCTTCCGGAGAAGCCGCCGACGTACTTCTGGATCAGGTCGATCTGCGCGGCGGGGACGTGTAGTTTTGCGCTGTCGTCAAATTCGAGCGTGAGGTATTCCTCGCTGCGTCCCTCGCGCCGCATGGTGCGCAGGCCGGCAAAGACGGCGATGCCATGATCGACATGGACCACGTAGTCGCCGACTTCGAGGTCGAGGAACGCATCGGACACCGCCTTGCCCGCGTCGTTGCCCGGTCCGCTGATCTTCCGGACGCGTCGGCCGGTGTCGAAACGGTGGAACAACTCGTGATGTGGAACCAATGTGAGTGCGGATGGATCATCGGCCACCGATCCCCATGTAAAACCACGGTGCAGCCCTCCGACTGCGATCCCGATCTGCTGTTTTGCCTCGGGTTCAAGCTCTTCAAGCAACTCGCTGAGCCGTTGGCTTTCTGCATCTTGTCTGCAGATCACAACGACGCGTTGCTCACTGCTGAGCGCCGCAAGTTCGTTTATGGCGCTCTTGGCATCGGTGTTGAATGTTGGCAGCGGGCTCAGCGGCAGGGCGACGCTGTGATCCCGGGATGTACCTGTCGCGGCAGAGTACTGGTTGATCTCAAGGTGCGGCCGGTTGATCAGTTTGCTGAAAACGGTCTTGGGCGCGTAGATGCCCACGGGATCAGTGAGGCGCTCGTAATAGCCCCGCGCCTGTTCGCTGAGTTCCATCGCCTCGTGCAGGACCGGCAGGGTGTCATCGGGCAAGAGATCGATGAGGCACGCGTTGTCGTCGCCGGCTTGAAGAGCCTCGGGCCGTGCGCCGATCAGCGAAACCGATTGCAGCCGCTGTCCCGAGCCCATCATGTCAGAGTCGATCCGACAGAGCGTCTCGATTTCGTCACCGAAATAGTCCAGACGGATCGGCCCAATTGCGCCCTGGTTGCCATGGTCATCAACGACAGAACCGGCGGGTGGGAAGAGGTCGAGGATCCCTCCGCGCAGGGCGAAGTCGCCGGGCTGCTCGATCGCGTCCTGCCGAGAGTAGCCGGCACGATCCAACCAATCGAGTAATGCACCGGGCGCGAACTCATAGCCGGCGTGCAGTTTCAGGCTGAATTGGCTCGCTGATTCAGGTCGTGGCACACCTTGCATCAACGCCTGAATCGGCGCGACGATGACAGTATGGTGGAGTTGGGTATGGCTTAGTCCTTCGACCACCCCAAGTCGCTCAGCGAGCAGCTCAAGGTTTACGCCTGACTCGCCGGGCAGCACCTCCAGCGCGCCGAAGCGCATCGGCGAGAGGTCGTAGCCCGCTTCGCTGAACAGCGCCAGGTCGTCCAGCGCATCGTCCGCTTCGTCCAGGTGTGCTACCACCAGCAGGACCGGGCGCCTCGTTTGCACGGAAAGGGCGCCGGCCATCAACGCACTGCTCGAGCCACGCGATCCGTCAGCCACGCCGCCGGTTGGTGCCAATGCAGCATCGGCCAGCGCACGGGCGTGCGCGGACTCGACGATTTCGGCGAGCCAGTCAAAGGGCTTGGACATGTCCAGATAGTGTAGCGCTTATTCGCGTGATTTGCCGTTGCCGTTCTTGCCGCGCGTTGTCAGCACAACGGGCACCTCGTACTGGGTCGGCTTTGGCGGGCTGGGCATCTCGGCGGGTTCGGGCACACCCTCGATCTTCAGGTACATCGCGATCTCGTCACACGCCTGATTCTTCGGGCAGCGCACACACTCACTCCAGACCTTCAGCGGCAGCTGTTGGCGGTCGAGCACGGTGAAGCCGAGCTTTTCGAAGAACGCCTGCTCGTAGGTCAGCGTCATCACACGCGGGATACCCAGCGACTTGGCTTCTTCCAGACAGATCTCGACGAGTTTGCGCCCAAGCCCCTTGCCGCGCTGGCTCTTATCGACGGCCAAGGAGGCGATCTCGCCCCAGTTCGCCCAGATGACGGTCATCGCGCACAGGCCTACGAGCTTGTCATCTTCCTCGACCACATGGAATGCGCGGACCGTCTCGTACAGCGACGCGAGCGACTTGGGCAGCATCAGCCCCAACTCGGCGTTGTCGTTGATCAGTTGTGCCATGGCCGGCACATCGGAAACGGTTGCCTTGCGGATCATAATGAGAAGTTTAAGGTAGGCTTTCTAGTAGCCGAGCTTCGTCCCAGACCTCAACACCGAGGTCCTGTGCTTTTTTGAGTTTCGATCCCGCCTTCTCGCCGGCGATGAGCAGGTCGGTGTTCTTGCTGATGCTGCCGCTGACTTTAGCACCTAGATTCTCGAGGATTGCCTTGAGTTCGTTGCGTTGGTACTTCTCGAGTGTGCCGGTGATCACGATCGTCTTACCGGCGAAGGGCGAGTCGGCGGCGACTTCGATCTTCTCTTCGGTCAGATCCAGGCCTGCGGCTTTCAATTCCGTGATCACGTGCTGGCCTGCGGGATTGTCCAGGAAGTGGCGGACGCTCGCTGCGGTGATTGGTCCGACATCTTCGATGGCCGCAATATCTTCCTCGGTCGCGGCAATGAGCGAGTCAATATCGCCGAAATGTTGAGCGAGGCGTTTGGCGCCTGAATTACCAACATGCTGGATCGTCAGCCCGGCAAGGACGCGTGTCAGCCCACGTGTTTTGGACGCTTCGACACCTTCGATCAGGTTGTCGACCTTCTTCTCGCCCATGCGTTCGAGTTCAAGCAGTTCGTCGCGTTTGTCTTTGAGCCGGTAGATATCGCCGAGGTTAGCCAGCAGGCCCGCATCTGCGAGTTGGACGATGGTCTTTTCACCCAGTGCGTCAATGTCCATCTGGTTGCGGCCGACGAAGTGGATCAGTCGCTCACGGAACTGAGCAGGGCATTCGGGGTTGGGGCAATAGCGTGCGGTTTCATCGAGCGGGCCCAGCGGATCAGGTGCCGCAAGTTCTTCCGGGGGTCGGCCCTCTTTCTCGGCTTTTGTTTTTTCGCGTTCGACAGCACGCCCGTGGACCGCCAACTCACTGACACGTTTGCTGTCGTATTCGATCTCGGTCGGGGTGTTGCACTCTGGGCACTTATCTGGTGCCTTGATGGGTTCCTCGCCACCCGTTCGCACATCGGCAACGACCTCGACGACCTGCGGGATAATCTCGCCGGCCTTTTCGATGACAACCGTGTCATTGAGGCGGATATCTTTGCGAAGGACTTCGCCATAGTTGTGAAGCGTTGCATGGCTGACGGTGGTGCCGGCGAGCAGGGTGGGTTGCATGGTCGCGCGCGGGGTGAGCTTGCCGGTCTTGCCGACCTGCCAATTCACTTCCAACAGCTTGGTGCGGGCTTGCTCGGCGGCGAACTTGTATGCGATGCACCAGCGTGGGGCCTTGCTGGTCACGCCAAGCTGGTCTTGCAGGTTGTAGTCATTGACCTTGATCACGACCCCGTCGGTCGCGAACGGCAGGTTGTGCCGCAGTTGGTCAAAGCTCTCGATCCATACCCAGGCTTCTTGTGCCGAATCGACAAGCGTCTCGTGCTCATGAACGGGCATGCCCCGTTGCTTGAGGTAGGCGATGAAGTCACTGTGGCTGGCGTATTCAGACGAGATCTCGCCCTTGCCGTAGGCGACGAACTGCAGGCCGCGAATCACCTTGGCGGGGTCTTTCTGTTTGAGTGTTCCGGCGGTGGTGTTGCGCGGGTTCATGAAGGGGTCTTCGCCGCGCTCGACTTTCAAAGCATTCACTTGATCAAAGACATTCTGGGGCAGGTAGATTTCACCTCGGACTTCAAGGACGTCGGGGATGTCACCCTTGAGTGATAGCGGGATGTGTCGGACGGTCCTGATGTTGTGGGTGATGTCGTCACCCTTGGTACCGTCGCCGCGCGTCAGGGCCTGGACGAGTTGGCCCTGCTCATATCGAAGGGCGAGTGCCACGCCATCGACCTTGGGCTCCATGACGAGTTGGAGTTGCGCTGCTTCTGCGAGCTTGCAGGTGCGGGTGTACCAGGTATTGAGCTCGTCCTGGTTGTAGGTGTTGTCGATCGACAGCATCGGGCTGCTGTGCGGCCTTGTCTCAAAGCCATCGATCGGATCGCCGCCGACGCGCTGGGTTGGGGAGTCAGGTGTGATGAGGCCCGGGTGCTCGGTTTCGAGTTGCTCCAGATCCTTGAGTGCGTGGTCCCACTCGATATCCGACATGCCCGTTTCCTGGCCGAGTCGGTAGAGCCGGTCGGCTTCGTTGAGCTTGTCACGGAGTTCGGCGATCTGTTGAGCGGGGTCCGGCATGGCGTGATTTTACGCGCAATAGATGTGATAAGCCCACGCCGATTCAGCGTGGGCTTCGAGGAGATTTGGATGGAACTCATTCAGGACCGGATGGCTTTTTCCAGGAGTTGCCGGCCGGCGCGGTGCGGGCACTGCTGTGCTTTTTTGCGGAGCAGGTCGATTTGCCCATTTCGCTTCATGAGGCGGACCAGTTCGAAAAGCCGATTGTCACGGTCACGCGTGTATCGGGGGAAGGCCTGCTCAAGTTCGACGCGGGTGTACTTGGTCAGCGGGTCGTCCAGGCCGGTTTGTACGACGGCCCATTGGAAGAGTGGCCCCGGGTCGGTGTTGTATTTGAAGGTGTCGATCGTGGCGTCGAGTTGCTCTTCATCGGAGGAGAACGGGTCGTCACAGGCGAGGGGCAGATCCCAGAGTTCGCCTTTGCCTCCGTTGGCACCTTCGAGTTCATCGAGCCAGCCGGCTACAGGTTTGCTTGCATTCGTGCTCATACTCATATCCTGTCCGAGTCCTTTCGGCATGGGTTGAAAATTCTGATTGAGTTGCTCGCCCGAAACCAGCGGGGCGATGGCGGTATTAATGGTGGTGTTGCGTTTATTCGCGAAGTCGACACGCAGGCGTTGTGCCTCGATGCCGTTGTGTGAAGCGGGCTGAGCGTCAACAACGACGCCAGTCCCCCATTCGGGCTTCTTGGGGTGAGCGACTTTATCGCCGACCTTAAAATGCGGGGGTTTCATCATCGAAGTGGCCTGAAACGGTCACACTCTCCCCATGGATGTCTTGCATCAGGCATCGCCTGACGTCTTTTCTTCAGCAGAGCCAATGTCTTGTAGATACACGTCCGGTCACCACGTCTTCGTGGGCACATCAATGCATCAGATTAATTAAGCAAATCCGCCCCTCGGGAGGCAAATCATTGCGAATGCTAGTAGTTATATCGGCAGATCAGGACTTGATCTGCCTAAAAGTATACTCGCGAAGGCCGGGAAAGCAAACGTATGCCGATTTATCCACTTTTGTGGGCTTGCTGGGTGTCCAGCAGCATGATTTTCTGCCAGATCTTTGTTCCAAGTGTTGAGGTGAGGTTTTCGACCTCTTCGACGGCTTGCAGGACGACGCCGTCCTGCGAGTTCTGGGCATAGAGCGCTGCGAGTTTACCGATGAGGGCGAGCAGGTCGACGCAATAGTCCAGATACCGGCCGAGCAGGTAGGGATCCATGTGCTCGCTCTCCTTATCCCAAGGCGAGCTTTCTCGGTGCTCGTGCCAATTCGGGTCTTTGGAGAGCTGATGCATATCGATGACGTGGGCCAGGGCACGCAACTCCTGCAAGGCCCGCAGCGCACGCCGCCGCTTGATACGCATCTCCAGCGTGATCAGGAAGAGCACTGCCAGGCCGAGGTAGATGAGCGTGCTGATACCCGAGTTGATGCCGTCAAGGGTTGCCCATCCGTCGGTCTGTGTGAACTTGAGGTGGTAGGCAACCTTGATGACAACCGCGACCATCGCCAGCGCGAGGACGCCGGAAAATATCCTGATCCAGAGGATGGGTTCGGGAATTTTCCTGGCCAGGCTCACGGCCGCGGCCGCCGCGGCACGCGTGTCCCGTGCGACTTGGGGCAGGTTGCGGTTAGGCAGTCGCGTTTCAATCCGCTCAGTCAACAGCTCGATCGTCATCACGATCCGATCCGCTTCGAGTTCCGCTTGTTTGCGCGGCACAGCCATCGGGCTAAGCATAAACTAAATTCCGATTCGTCCCCACGAAAGGCTTGCCATGGCTTCCCGAGATCTGTCCCGCCGTCAATCATCGATCGTCAAGCGCTATTACGACAACCTCGACACGATCGTAGCCAACCGCCTGCAGGAAGCGGTGACAGAACTGTACCTGACAGAGTCAGAGAAGAAGTTGGCGAGTCTATGGAAAAAGGTCAAGACGCAGCTTGATAAGACACCGGCCGATCCGGCTCTGGTTCAGCAGATCGTTGAATCGGGTGATGTCGAAAAGCTTGCGAAACTGGTCAACGACCTGATCGCGGGGAAGGTCTTGAAGCGTGATTGATTAGTCTTCGCAGACGATCAGCGCTTCATCTGCAACGAGTTCGCCCAGCAGTTGCTTCCGCCAACCTGTATTGACAGGCAATTGTGGGATCGGCTTGCCATCCAGGGCAGCGCCAATGAGCGGGCCGAGTTCGCGCTTGCTGGTAATGGCCGATGGGGCGATAGACCGTGACTCGCAGTGGTTGGCGATTTTGTCCCAGAGTTCATTGACCGCTTGTCGCGCTGTATCCCGACTGTGTTGGGGCGGGACGGGTTTAGGTGGATGGGGCCCATCGATCGCGGCTTCAAGAACCTCGACAATGGCCTGCCCGTATTGTTCGGCGATGGGGCGCGGCACGAACTTGATAGCACCGACCAGGTGGGATTCTCTTGGCAGGCCTTCCGCGATTTCATAAACGGCTTCGTCGGCGAGTAATCCGCGCGGTGTGACGTTGTGTTGTCGTGCAAGTTTCTCGCGCCAGATCAGCAGGCCGTTGAAGGCTGCACGTTTTTTGCGGGATAACTTGTTGACGCCCTTGGCCTTGACCTTGCGCCCCAGCGGGTCAGAGGCATAGCGTTTGGGCTCACACAACTCGGCACAGGCCTGCTCCGCGAGATCTGTATTGCCCAGTTCATTGAGCTTTTCAAGCATCCAGGCATGCATCGCGCAGAGGTATCGCACATCGCCTGCGGCATAGTGGATCTGCTGCGGCGAGAGTGGGCGGCGGTCCCACTTGCTGAATTTCGCTCCCGCATCATGCTCGACCCCCAGTATTGCCTGGATCGTATTGCCTAATGAGAGCGGGTAATCCAGCCCAACCAGTCCGGCGACAACTTGTGTGTCAAAAATGTTTGTTGCTGGCTTTTCTGTCAGGCGATGGACTGGCTCGATGTCCTGCGTTCCTGCGTGAACGATCTTGCACAATGAGTTGTCACTCAGCAGCGCCCACCATGGAGACAGATCCTTTAATGCCAGTGGGTCGAGAAGGATGACCTGTTCGGTCGTTGCTGCCTGGATGACGCAGAGGTGCGGGTAGTAAGAGTCTTCCCCGATGAACTCGGTGTCGTAGCCGAAGGTGCCTGCAGAACGCAAGTGATCGATCGCTTTGACGAGCTTGTCTTGTGTGTCAACGAGTATTGGTTCATTCGAGCAGACTTGTGGATGCTCGATGATCGGCGGAGGCATGAATGGCTTATCGTTGTCGTGCGCGGCCTCATCGCTTTTGCTGCGGTGTCGACCACGGTAGCTCTTCATGGTGTGCACGACACCGCGTTTGGCTGGCTTATCGTTTCTGCTCAATCCGGGCCGGCCTCAGTTTGGTCATCTTCGCTGCGAACGGTGTGCTGGATCGATTCTTGCGTGAGGTAGAAGCGTCCGATTGCGACTTTGAGTTGTTCCTGATTGTCCTCGGCTCGGAAGTTGTAGTGTCCTTCCATTGTTCCCCAAGGCGTCGACAGGACAGCAAAGCTGTGGTATTTAAAAGCTTCGCCCGGTGCCAGGTGTGGCTTCTGGCCGACTACGCCCTCGCCGTCGACCTCGCGCAGTTCGCCCTCCGCATCGATCAGGTCCCAGTGACGCGAAAGCAGCGTGACGGTACGGTCGCTGTCGTTGAGGATGACGATGCGATAGCCGAAGACAAATTCGTTGTCATCAGGCGTGGACTCGTCCGGCAGGTAGAAGGCGTTGGCTCCGACACGCACACCGTGGGTGGTGCAGTCGGACATCAGGGGGTAGGTCGTGGCTTCACTCATGGCGGCAACAATTCATCACGGTCTGGGCCGGCCGTATCTCTCTTGATTATAACGTTGCGCCTGTACTTAGCCTGAGCATGCCCTTAGCAGCCCCGCTTGGACGAGCAGCATGCCGTCGAGGGCCACCATGAAATAGAACACGCCTCTTTGGGGGCTGAGCATCGAGATCAGGCCCGCAGTACATGCACAACTGATGAGTAATGCGCTGGCGGCAGGCCATGGCGTCAGAATTGCGGTGCATGCACTTGCGATGACCAGGCCCCATGCCACAGAGCGTGTTGCACGGATGCCAAGCAGTGTTGGGATTGTCTTGATGCCTGAGCGCTGGTCGCGTTGCATGTCTGGCAGGTCAAAGGGCAAGGCAACTGCGGCGATAAAGAAGAACCTTGTGAGCAGGATCATTGCGTTGCTGGAATTCAATGTGATGCCGCTCTCAAGCATCGGCAATCCCGCGGTGGCGTATGTCCAGACCAGCGCTATCAGCAAGAGCTTTGCTCCGGGCACCGCCTTGAGCCTGTACCACCGCCCGCGATAGGGCAGAACCGGAAGACAATAGCCGATGGCCACGACTCCCGCGATCGGCAGAGAGGTCAGCGCGACATGACTAAGGCGGGTAGTCAGATAGACGGCCGCGATGGCGCTGCATGCCGTAAGCACCCAGAGAAATTTCAGGTGGCGATTAACCCATTGTTCGTGCTCGCTTTCACCGGGGTTGGGCTCGACGAGGCGATCGAGGTTATAGATCACCAGCGTGCAGCAGAAGACCAGCCCCGAGGTGTGATCGATCCGCACGGGCAGGCCAAGCAAGCAGCCGGTTGCCGCAGTCAGGGCGGCGCCGCACAAGGCGACATATACATTCGTGAACACAAGCCAGGGCATCTCCGTAACATAACACCGCATGTGACAAGAAATGCCAAAGGCGACACGATGAAGCAAACTTACCCCTCGATCCTGATTCTTTTTTTGGTACTCATGGCCCTGCCTGCCTTCGCCCAGACCGAGGACGAGAGCAAGCTTGAAGCTGATAGCGAACCTTCCAGCGAAGCGGACTGGTCTGTGACCGAGCACGAAGTCACGATCGCGGGCAAACCGGTTACATACGCTGCGACGGCCGGCACGATCAAGCTCAAGGATGATAAGGACAAGGCGAAAGCCAGCATGTTCTTTATCGCCTACACCGCTAGCCACGAGGGTAAGCCTCAGGATCGGCCGGTGATGTTCTGCTTTAACGGTGGCCCGGGCTCATCAAGCGTTTGGCTGCACATGGGCTGCTTCGGCCCACGCCGTGTGCACATGGACGATGTTGGTCATGCCGTCGGCCCACCCTATGAACTCAAGGACAATGCACTGAGCCTGTTGGATACGACCGACCTTGTCTTCATCGATCCGGTCTCAACCGGTTTCTCGCGGGCCGAGGAAGGCACCAATGCCGACGAGTACCACAGTGTGAGCGGCGACATCAATTCCGTTGCTGACTTTATCCGCTTGTGGATCACAAAAAATGATCGCTGGCTTAGCCCGAAGTATCTCGCAGGTGAGTCCTATGGCACGACGCGTGCGGCGGGTGTCGCCAACCGCCTGCAGTCGAAGGGCATCGACTTGAATGGTGTGGTGCTCGTCTCGGCCGTGCTCAGTTTTCAGACCCTGCGCTTCGATGAGGGCAACGATCTTCCATACCAGTTGTATCTGCCGACCTACACCGCTCTGGCTCATTACCACAAGCAGCTTGATGAAGAGCTTCAAAAGCGAGCGTTGCCTGAACTGCTGGATGAAGTTGAAGCGTTCTCTCGCAAGGAGTACGGGCCGGCGCTGATGCTGGGTGCAGAACTCGCGGATAAAGAGCGGCAATCTCTGGCGGTCAAGATCGCACGGTACACCGGGTTGGAGTTGGATATGGTCCTTGAATCGGACCTGCGTGTACCGCAATGGCGCTTTGGCGACAATTTACTGAATGAAGAAGGCAAGGCGATCGGACGGTTCGATGGACGCATTACGGGTCCGGATCTCGACAAGGCCAGTGACCACAGTGGGGCGAAGGATCCGAGTTACGCTCGCGTGGCCGGCGGCTTCACGGCGACCTTCAACGACTATGTTCGCGGCGAGCTGGGTTACGAGACTGATCTGAACTACGGCATCCTCGTCGGCCTGCGTTGGGACTACGACCGTGCCAAGAGCAATTACCTCAATGTCGCGGGGGATCTACGTAAGGCGATGGCTGAAAACCCAAAACTGCGGGTCTATGTCGCGGCGGGGTATTACGATTTGGCCACGCCATACCACGCTGCTGAATACACGATCAATCACAGCATCACGCATCCGCATGCTCGTCAACGCGTCACGTTCGGCTATTTTGAATCGGGGCACATGGTTTTTACACACAAGCCGTCGCTGAAAAAGCTACGAGATGATTTGGTTGATTTTTTCGATGAAAAGGGCGACCAGTTGCCCTAAGTTGACTTTGATTTATCAGAAATCTTGTGAAAGCAGGGTTCCGATTGTGTCGATAAGGTGTATAACAGGCTTGGTAGTACGTATACCTATTATGCTCAACCGGAGTTGACCATGTTTCTCAGATTCCGCCGACAAGACGCCGACACTTTGACTTGGGAGTACCTGGACGGGGAGATCTCGCCGTCGCGTGCCCAGCGTCTGTCGACCCTGCTTGCAAATAAGGCCAAGGCGCGACAGCGTTTTGTCGAGGCGGCTGTGTTGCACGGGATGCTCTTTGAGTATTTCAAGAATGAGCGGGCCAAGCAGGATGCCGAGCAGTCGCAATACGAAGAAATGCCGAGGCGTCGTAAGCGTCGTCGTTGGGGTGCGGCCTGACCGTACGGGTTCAACTTGGGTCCGCATGGGCGTTGCATGCTGCTAGGCTGATGCTGATGAGCAAGGGCCAATGCGTTGACCAAATCCGATTCCAATCTGTCACAACCAGCTGAAGTGATTCGTCCGCATCGCCATGTATGGACACGCCCGGGTGTACTCGCCGGTGTCGTGGTGGCGGTCCTGATCTACGGTTCATTAATCCCCTTTGATTTCGCTTGGTCGATCTCGGTCGAGCAAAGCGGCGGCCCGGTTGCGGCCGTGATCGATGCGTTTGCTTCGCCGGGTTGGGTCGTCGCAGGACAAGGCGAGTCCTCGATGGGCCTGTCTTTTGCGATGAGTGACCTGTTGATGAATCTGCTGCTTTATCTGCCATTGGGTGTCACGCTGCGCATGGCACTGCGAGCATATTGGCAGAATCCATTGGCACAGATCCTCGGCGTGGCCCTGATCGCGTTTGCGTTGTCATGGTCGGTCGAGTCATTTCAGGGGTTACTGCCCGCACGCGTTGCATCAATCAACGATGTTTTAGCGAATACGGCTGCAGCCTTTCTCGCGGCGCTTGTCGCACCGGGCATTTGGCTGATCTACCGGAAGTTGGCTTTTCAGTTGTATTGCAAGCTGGCAGGCGGCAAAGATCGGCTTCGAGCGATCGCACAACGCCCGGCAACCGTGATCTTGCTTGCCGTGATCAATGCGCTGGTGATCGGATTGTGGTACCTCGGCGAATTGCACAAAGCGGGGGTCGGCGACCAGTCGGTATTCTCCCTGCCTTTCGAGCGTGTCTTTCAATTGCCTTACGACCTGGGGGTGTTCATGCTGGGCGAGGCGCTCTTGGCCTATGCGGGGATTGGTTGCCTGCTGTTACTGCTTTCGTATACCGGCGCTCAGCGCGTTGCGATGGGCTGGGTTGTACTCGGGGTCGTTGCGATTGCTTTTGTCGCAGAGTTATCGCGGATGGCGACGCATGACACCGCCCCGGACATTACTGGACCGCTGCTGGCACTAAGTGCGGGGGCGATCATGACTGTGACGGTCTATACCTTCTCGCACGCTGTTCGACGATCCAATCGCAGGCACCAGGCACAGTTCTTTGATGGGCCGGACCGCCGGCGTTCTCCACACGACTATGCCTGATTTGCGGGCCTACTCCCCTAGCACTCGCTTGCGCCTGAGGATGTGGTGATAGTGCTGAGCAAAGCGGTGGGCCTCGTCGCGGGCAGCTTGCACAAGCTTCAAACCCAGGTTGTTTCGGCTTAGCCGAATGGGCTCTGCTTTGGCCTGTACGTAGATCAACTCCTCTTTTTTTGCCAATGAGATCACCATCGGCGGCTGAATATCCAACTGCTCGAACGCTTCCTGAGCCGCGTGTAGCTGGCCCAGCCCGCCATCGATCACGATGACATCCGGGTACAGTTCATTGCCCGCGCCGGCCTCCCGGTACCGCCTGGAAACTACTTCGCGGATACTGGCATAGTCGTCGTTGATTCGTCCGGCAGGGCTGTTGGGTGCCTCGGATGTGATCTTGTAGCGGCGGTATTCGTTTTTCAGCGGTCGGCCATCGACAAAGCAGACCTTGCTGCCCACGGTCTCATTGCCCTGAAGGTGGGCGATGTCGATGCACTCGATACATCGGATCGGCTTATCCAGTTCGAGTGTTTTGCGCAGCGACTCCAGGCCTTTCTTCGGATCCTGATAGTAGCTCTCCGCCTCGGGTTGCCAGTTATCCTTGGTGCTGCCGCGCTCATCGAGTTTTTCAATGGCCTTGATCTGGTCACGCAAGATCGCGGCTTTCTCGTAGGCCTGGTTCTCGCTGGCTTCCGTCATTTCCTGTCTAAGCTCACGGAGCATCACGCTGCGCTTCGAGTCCAGGAAACGGATGAAGCGTTGAATATCTGCCCGGTAGTCTTCGCGATTGATTTTAGCGCCGCAGGGAGCCGAACACTGCTTGATTGGATAAAGCAGGCAGGGGCGGAAACGAGAATTCTTTGGGTCGCCGTCTTCGATACTGAGTGTGCAGGTCCGGAACTTGAAAATGCGCTGAAGCAGTTGGATGGCCTCACGTAGTGCGTAGACGCCTGTGAACGGGCCATAAACCTTCGCGCCACGGTATTCCGGTGCGTTGGGGTCTCGGGTGATGAAGACGCCGGGGAAATCGTCTTTGACGGTGATGACCAGGTAAGGGAAGGTCTTGTCGTCGGTCAGCGCTGCATTGAATCGAGGGTGGATGTCCTTGATCAGTCGGTTCTCGGTGAGCAGGGCTTCCCACTCTGTCTCGCACTCAATCGTGTCGAAGTCATCGATGAGTTCGAGCATCGGCGTCTTCTTCGGGCCCAGGTTGCCGGAGGTCGTGGCGGAGGGGACGAAGTAGCTGCTGACCCGTTCGGGCAGTTTCGCGGCCTTGCCGACGTAAAGGACCACGCCCTTCACATCTTTCATGAGGTAGACGCCGGGCACCTTGGGCAGGGCGCGAGCCTTGATGAGCAGTTCATCGAGTTTTTCGCGGTTTCCGGGCATGGTTGAATTGTAGACCGATCAGCAGTCTGCGATGATGCCGTTATGGATCAATCTTTGCTAGACCAACTTCATCAGGAAATCCTGCTCGCCCGCCAGCGGGTCTATGCCGTACGCGAAGCGACCCCCTTGGAGCCTGTCGTAATCGGCGGCGACGTCGATGTCTGGGTGAAGCGCGAAGACATCCCACCGATCCATGCCTACAAGTGGCGTGGGGCATACAACAAGATGGCGACACTGACCGATGAGCAGCGTCGCCGTGGGGTGGTCTGTGCTTCTGCTGGCAATCATGCGCAAGGTGTAGCGATCGCTGCCCGGAAGCTTGGTTGTCATGCCACGATCTTCATGCCCAATCCCACGCCTTTGATGAAGCGGCAGGCCGTCAAACTGCATGGTGGCTCGCATGTCACCATTGAGTTGACTGGGGATACCTATGACGAGGCCAGCGATGCCGCGAAGGCTTTTGCTGCGGACAATCACGCCGCCTTCGTCCACCCTTATGACGACCTGGCGACCATGGGCGGGCAGGGCACTATCGCAGATGAGGTCGTTGTTTCCGGTACAGGCTCATTTGATGCGGCGTACCTGCAGATCGGTGGTGGGGGGATGGCCGCAGCGGTCGGAGCCTGGCTCAAGAAGATGATGCCCGGGATCAAGATCGTAGGCGTCGAGGGCGAAGGTCAGGCCTCAATGAAAGCGGCCATCGAGCATGGCGGGCCTGTTCGTCTCGACGATCTGGACATCTTCTGCGACGGCACCGCCGTGCGTAAGGCAGGCGATCTGACATACGAGCTTTGCAAAGAGGTTGTCGACGAGTTTGTCACGGTGAGTAACGATGAGGTCTGTAACGCGATACGCTTGTTCTGGGAAGCGCGTCGGCGGATCGTTGAGCCTGCCGGCGCAATGGGGCTTGCAGGCATACTCAAGCATCGCGACCAGCTCAAGGGTAAACGGGTGCTTGGTGTCATGTGTGGGGCAAACATGGATTTTGCCCAGCTCGCGGTCATCGCTGCGGAGGCTGGCATCGGCGGGGAGCTCCGCAAGCACATCCGTTTCGAGATCGGCGAAAAGCCCGGCACCATGTTGAGCCTCATCGATAACGCACTGGCCGGCTGTAATATCGTCGACTTTCAGTACGGCAAGACCAACGAATCAACCGGCACGCCGGTCATTGGATTCGATGCGCCCCCGGCCGTGATCGAACAGGTGCACCGCCACTGCATGGAGGCAGGGATTCACTATCAGGACATTACCCATCACGAAGACGTCGATTTCCGCATCGTGAACTACGACCCAAAACTCTTTAAACGCCCGCTGATGATCCGGTACCAGTTTCCCGAACGTCCCGGCGCATTGCATGAGTTTCTGCAGCGGATTCAGGGTTTGGCCAACCTCTGTTACTTCAATTACCTCTATACCGGCGAACGGATCGGCCGAGCACTCGTCGGCCTGGAGTTTGATAGCGACGAGGATCGGCAAACAATGCTTGAGCGCTTGCAGAGCGATCCAAAACTTCGTCACAGCTATCGTGAGTTGTCTGCAGAGGTGCTCGAACGGATGCTATGAACCTGCTTAAATGGAGTGATCGAATGACCGTTGGCTTGTATTACGACAAACGCTTCCTTGATCACGATACGGGGCAAGGGCACCCCGAACGCCCGGATCGTCTGCGCGCCGTGGTGAAGCACTTGAACGAGCAGGGCGTTTGGGGCAAGCTCGAGCACCCCGAGTTTGCGTCGACTGATCGCAAAACAATCGAGTTGGTGCATAAGGCTGCGTATGTGGATCGCCTGGAACAAGCCTGCAAAGACGGCAAGCCTTTTATCGATGTGCCCGACTCTGCGATCAGCGAGGAGAGTGCGACGATTGCGTATCTCATGACCGGTGCTGCGATTGATGCCGTGGATAGGGTCGCAACCGGCAAGCTGGAACGGGCCTTTGTTTTGGGCCGGCCTCCCGGTCACCATGCCGAGCGCGACCGCTCGATGGGATTTTGCATGTTCAGCAATATCGCGATCGCAGCCGAGCACTGGATTACGAAGCACAAGGCCAAACGCGTCGCTATTTTTGACTTCGACGTCCACCACGGCAACGGCACGCAGCACCACTTTGAGGAGAGAGCCGACGTCCTGTTCATCTCGACCCACCAGCATCCCAAGACCTGTTACCCCGGCACCGGCTACCACGAGGAAACAGGCAAGGGTAAGGGCGAGGGCACAACGCTGAACATCCCACTGATGCCGGGCGGCGACGACGCGGTCTACGCCAAGGCGATGAACGAGTCCGTTCTACCCGCACTCACACGTTTCAAGCCCGATGCGCTGCTTATCTCAGCGGGCTTTGACGCGGCCAGCGATGATCCGCTCGCCCAGATGGACGTATCAACCGAAGGCTTCGCGATGATCGCCAAGCACATCCGCGCGTTTGCGGACGATACGCTGGAGGGCAATGTCGTCACGCTGCTGGAGGGCGGCTATCACCTTGGTGCATTGAGCGAGGGGGTAGAAGCTTATCTCAAGGCAATGCTCGCGTAGCTTGAGAGTGTTTCGCCTACAATCTCCGCGTGTCCGAAACAAAGAATGAAGCCAAGAAAGAGCCGTGGTTCGGCGACGGGATCAGCTTTTCCTGCACGCAGTGTGGCAACTGCTGCACCGGGCCAAGTGGCTATGTGTGGTTCGACGAGGAAGAAGCTCAAGCCATGGCCGACCTTCTGGGCTTGGATGTACACACGTTCTACCTGCATTACGCTCGCCGAGCGATGGGCCGGTGGACGCTGAATGAAGAGAAGAATGGCCGTGACTACGACTGCGTGTTTCTGAAGGAAGATGCCGACGGCAAGCGAACGTGTTCGGTATACCCCGCTCGCCCGACGCAGTGCAGGACCTGGCCGTTCTGGCCCACCAATATGAAGAACCGACGCGGATGGGAGATGAGCGCCAGGACATGCCCGGGCATGCGGAATCCCGAAGAGCGTGGCGACAATTTCGTGCCGATCGAACAGATCCGCGTGATCATGGCGAACAACCCCGATCACCTATAGGCAGTTGGGAGCCGGCCGTGTGTGCCTCTTTGAATAACAACTGGAATGTGTGGCGTGAGGCGGCGCAACGCAGCGAAATCGCAACGGCGATCCGATCGCTCTACGCTGATCTGGACGAGGTGGTCCGCGATCGGCAGCCGGTCTGTAACGCGTCCGGGCGTTGCTGCCGATTCGAGGAGTTTGGCCACCGTCTGTATGTGACCGGGCTCGAGATCGCATGGTTCCTGTTGGAAGTGGGGCATGCGAGTGCCAGCGACGTTGGTGATATCAGCCTGCAGCAGGCTGCCTCAAGCCCGAATTGCCCCTATCAGATCCGGGGCTTGTGCAGCACACACACCATTCGGCCGCTTGGCTGCCGGGCGTTCTTCTGCGAAGAGGGCACCGAGGCCTGGCAGCAGGACACGACCGAGCGATTTCTGGATCGGCTCAAACAGTTGCACCTCGTGCATGACCTGCCCTATGCCTACATGGAATGGCGAACGGGTTTAGCCGAGGCGAGTCAAGCATTGGGTGATGCAAGCTGACCGGTTGTGATCAGCTTGGTGAGTTCGTCTGCTGAATCGACGACCGCGTCTGCGCCGTTATCCATCAACTCCTTCACGCTGCGGAACCCCCAGGATACGCCGACGGTATACATCCCCGCCGCCTTGCCGGTAAGCATATCTACTTTGGTGTCACCCACATAAGCACAGTGATGCGCTTCAATGCCCATTTCGGCGATAACTTCCAGGGCACTGTCGGGGGCGGGCTTGGGCGCGGTCCCCGGTTTGTGGCCACGCACAACCGACCAGGTCAGATCAGGGAAGTAGCGATGAATCACATCTACCGTTGCGAGATGCGGCTTGTTGCTGAGCACGCCGAGTTTCACTTCTGCGCTTTGCAGTGACGCCAAGAGATGGTTGATGCCCGGGTAGGGGGCCGTCGTGTCGAATCGATGGTCTGCATAGTGGTCGTGAAACGCTGCGACGGCCTGGCTGTGCAAATGCTGGTGATCAGGGCCCAATGCATCGATGAAAAGATTGTCGACACCCTGGCCAACCAGCGTGCGGTAGGCGTCCCGCTCATAGGTCGGGCGAGCGACCGACTGGAGCGCGTGATTTGCTGAATTGCACAGGTCGGTGAGCGTATCGAGCAGGGTTCCGTCGAGATCGAAGATGGCGGCATCAAACTTCATGCTCAGAGTGTAGAGTGGCGTGGCATCTTCGGCAGGGGTGAAAATAGGCAGCCTGATCCATGGGTTGGATTGCAGGCCCGGCCCACTCCGCGTATCGTGTACCCGCTTCCTATAGGGCTCTTCGTTATGGCCAACCCGACTTACCCTCCGATGGACGACGCCCAGCGTGCGGCGGTCGCATCGGTACTTGGCGCCATCCCTTCCGGACAATACGTCCTTACCGCTGCTTTTGAAGACCGGCGCCTCGGTGCGTTGGTCGGCTGGGTGCAGCAGTGCTGCTTTGAGCCGCCCATGGTTTCCATCAGCATCCAGAAGGGTACGCCGATCATGCCCCTGATCAGCGAGTCCCGTCAGTTCGCGTTGTGCCAGCTGGGCAAAGACGACGGCCGACATGTTCGCAAGTTTGGTGGGCAGGCCGACCTCGGTGATGACCCATTCCTTGGCCAGCAGCTCATCAAGCCGCTGTTGCCCAAGCTGCCGATCATCGCCTCGTCCAAGTCTTATATGGAGTGCGAGCTGGTCTGCCACATGGACGTCGAGGGTGACCACGATATCTTCGTCGGTGCGATCCGTAATGCGGGCTTTACCCCGCCGTTCGATCCCATGATTCACCTCCGTGAAGACGGCATGAGCTACTAGATTTGGTGGCTTGCCCTACAATCTAGGCATGTCCACCGATACCGATCATGCCGTTCCTGTCAGCATCGACGACCCGATCAACAAGCAGATCCTTTCGGTCAGCGAGGACCGTATTTCGGGCTTCACGCGTACGCCGCTGGAAGACATTGCCCAACTGTCGGGTGTTGACCTCGATACGGTGATCACGCGTATCCGGGCGATGCTTGAGGCCGGGACGATCCGACGGGTTCGTCAGACGATGCTCTCGACGTCACTGGCACCCGGTGCGTTGATTGCATGGAAGGTTCCGCCAAAGAAACTGCTTGACGCCTTTGAATACATGTTTAAGGAAGACCCGTTCTCGGGCCACGTCGTATTGCGGACAACCGACAAGGAGACACGCGGCAGCGACTACAAGCTTTGGACCACGTTGAAGGTGCCGACCGGTTACTCGATGGATAAGCACTGTGCGCTGCTGATGGAAAAGACCGGGGCCGAGCGATACAAGTTGCTGCCTGCCAAGCGTCTGTTCATGCTCGGCGTTGGACACGTCCGCCGAAAGGGGCTTGAGCCCGGCAGTCGTACCGACGAGCCTGGACGTGTGCTGGACACGACCGTGGTTGAGCTCAACGACCACGAGTGGCAGGTGCTCATGTCTTTGAAGCGAGAGTTCGAGCCGAGTGAACTGACGCCAAATCTCTGGCAGGCCCGTGCGGATGAGGCAGGGGTGAGTTTTGAAGATTTCTGTTCGACTGCCGAGTCGCTCGCTGAGCGCAAGCTGGTTGGCCGGTTTTCGACCTTCCTCGAGCACGTCAAGGCTCACAAGGACGGCCAACGCGTCACCAAGTTCAACGCGTTGTTCCACTGGCGCGTCCCGGCGGGCAGGGAAATCGAGGCAGGCAAAGAGGTCGGCCGACATCACTGCATGACCCACGCCTACTGGCGCGAGGGCGGCGAAGAATTCTCTGACGTCAACATCATGGGCGTCAGTCACGGCACGGACAAGGATCTCGTTCTGGCGCACAAGGCCGCAATCGACGAGCATCTCGAAGAAGCGGGTATCCACGTCGACTACACCAACGTCTTCTGGGGCGGCAAGAGCGAGATCAAACCCAGCGAGATCAGCCCGATTGCCTATCGGCAGTGGTGCGAGTCGATCGGGGTGGATCCTGAGGATATGCGGTGTGAATGATCGTGTTAATGGCAATTGGTTCTTGTTTGCCTTGATGCTGGTCATTTCAGCAATTGTCGCTTCTACCGCTATCCGAATTGAATGGTACAACCACGCGGTCGGGGGGTTTCTACCTAGGCCTCAGCCTCCCTCTCTGGAAGGTAACGATGTCAAGTGGCGGGCTTCCGGTGCGCGTGTGGCAGAGTGGCATTTCAGGTATCGGCTTGCGATTGAGCGAGGACTTGAGCTTCATTTTCTGGATGACAAAGACGAGTTATTTGCAATGAAACTCGATCCAGTTCAGCAAGCGGAGCTTGATGAAATCAAGCATTATGCCAGACTTAATTCCGAATTCAGGTCTTTGGTTGCTGGCATGGGCTGTGTGCAACACCTGCTCGTCCCTATTGGCTTGCTTGTCAGTGGCCTAAACTTCAGGCGAAAGTCGATTTCTATACGCGCTGTTGCTTCGGTATGCATAGCAGTCAACCTGACCGCGGCCGGCTTGATGTTTTACCGCGAGTATTATTTATCGCTTGGTTATTAAGCTAGAAAACAATGGTTCATCGCTACAAAATCTCCATCGCCTATGACGGCAGCGCCTTCCACGGCTGGCAGAAGCAGGAGCCGCCGGGTCAGGAACCGCTGCGCACCGTGCAGGGTGAGTTGGAGGATGTGCTCGTACGCCTGCTTGGAACGCCTCGTGAACAGCTACACCTGATGGGGGCCTCGCGCACTGACAGTGGGGTGCATGCGCTGGGGCAGGTGGCGATGTTCGATGCCGACTCCGCGATCCCGCTGGAGCGCATGGCGATGGCGATTAACGCCAGGCTGCCTGACGACATGGAGATCCGCTCATGTGAGCATGCGCCTGACGACTTCGATGTCATCGGCGACGTGACGAACAAGCAATACCGCTATCGCGTGTTTAA